>CAWVRY010000037.1:0-18904 GCA_963932695.1 uncultured bacterium
AAAACTCTCGGACACAGGCCATCTTCAGGCCAGCCGTACAGCGCATAAGGCTTTTGCTATTTAAGAGGACGGGCTGAGTCGAAAAGGAAATATTTAACTCGGCTCGGAGTGACATTACATCAAGTGTTCTATACGCTTCGCAGCCATTCACTCACTCTATTTTTGCGAACAACGAGCATATCCATATTGACCTCTCTAATTACTCACGAAAATGTTTCGGCCGAGATGAGAGACGGCAGCGTGCTCAAAGCAGATATCTATCGTCCTAACGATGGCGGCCAGCACCCCACATTGCTCCTTAGAACGCCCTACTGGAAGCTCAACCCTCGATACGTAAAAACTGCCCGCAACCTTGCTGAACGCGGCTATACGGTGATTTGTCAGGACATGCGGGGACGATACGACTCCGAAGGCGACTTCAAATGGCAGTTCATGGACAATTCCCTCACGGGAGACGCCGAAGACGGCTACGACACAGTTGAGTGGGCGGCAAACCTAAAGCATTCCGACGGCCAGATCGGCACCTGGGGTCACTCCTACGATGGTTGGACATCCTGGCGAATGGCAGAACTGCAACCATCTTCCCTCAAAGCGATTCACGCCAGTGGGATGGGCACGAAATCGCTCGACATGAACTTCGGGATTTTTGAAACCGGTCGCAGGCTTGAATGGACTTACATGATGGCCGCCGACATGCGTCGTCGATCAGGTGTAGATCACGGGCCACATTCTCCCGTCGATGCCGTGAATCAATGGCGCTCCATCGAGCGTGGCAAGTGGATTTGGTACTTACCATTCAGTGAAATTCCCGACGAGCCATTCTCAGGTTTAACTCCTCAACTCAGGGCGTACTACAAAGAACAGAATCTCGAGATGTGGAATTTCGGCGCCGTACACCCAAAAGTAAATGTTCCCGCAGGTATGTTTACCGGGTGGTGGGATCGCGTAATCGGCACGGTTAACCAATACACAGGCTTAGAAACCAATGGACCCGAACATCTACGCGGAAAGCACAGAATGGTCGTCGGGCCTTGGTCGCACATGATGACAACGCTCAATCGCGATCTGGGTCCGGTCGATTACGGTGCTCAGGCCGAAGAAACATGGGAGAACCTTATATTGCGCTGGTATGACTATCAGTTCAAAGGCATCGATGACGGAATCGGCACTGAACCAGGGGTTAAGCTGTTCATTCTTGGGGCGAACGAGTGGACGTTCGAAAACGAGTGGCCAATAAATCGAGCAGAGACAGTGCCGTACTACCTGCACAGCGAAGGCTCGGCAAACACACCTCGCGGCGACGGCTCGATGTCTAACGACCAGCCATCCTCGGAAAACCCCGATACATATTCATATGACCCACACGATCCGGTGATGAGCGTCATGGACATCGATGCTCAGGCCATGCCCCGCGATCAAAAGCCGTTGGACGGTCGAACCGATGTATTGGTGTACCAAACTGAACCATTTGAATCGCCAACGAGATTTATAGGTCCTGTCGAACTCGAACTATGGGCAACTTCAGACGCTCTTGATACCGATTGGACAGCCAAGCTCGTTGTCGTAGAAAAAAGCGGACTCGCCGTAAATCTGACTTACGGAATCATGAGAGCTCGATACCGCGATGGGTTCGAGCAGGAAATATTGTTGGAGCCAGGCACTCCATACAAATACACAATCAAGTTAAACCCAGTGGGAATCGAACTACAGCCAGGACAAAGTCTGCGACTTGATGTATCGAGCTCAGACTTCCCTAACTTCGATAGAAATCACAACACAGGTAAAGATTTTTGGTCCGACGCAGAATTGAAAGTGGCTAAGCAGACGGTGTTCCACAATTCGGAAATGCCTTCTCGACTTCTATTGCCCTTAGTTTTGAAGAAATAGATCGGTGGAAGCTAACGCCCAGACTACGAACTATGTGGTGCTAACCGGAGCGCCAGTTATATCGCCAGCGTTCTCTGCTATGTCATCGAACGACGTGTAGTTCGTTTGCCACAATTGAGCATAGAGCCCTGTTGCGGAAACTAGCTCATCATGATTACCGTTTTCGACGATCTCACCATCTCGCACGACGATAATCTGGTTCGAGTTTCGAATTGTCGATAGTCTGTGAGCGATCACCAATGCGGTACGGCCTTCAAGCAGCTTCTTTAGCGCGTCCTGAATAATCCGCTCCGTGTAACTATCGATGTTCGCAGTGGCTTCGTCCAACACAAGTATTTTGGGATCAGCGACCAACGCCCGAGCAAAGCTCAGTAATTGACGCTGCCCTACAGACAAGTTCGATCCACGCTGCTCGAGAGTTGTATCGTAGTCATCGTCGAGTTGCATAACAAAGTCGTGGGCACCAATGACCTTACAAGCCGTTACTGCGTCTTCACGAGTGGCATTTTCAGTGTTGTAGAGGACGTTCTCCAAGACAGATTTCGAGAACAGGAATGGCTCCTGCAAAACCATACCCATCACGCGCCCGATCGACTCCTGAGTCACGTCTCGGATATCCTGCCCGTCGATTGAAATAGAACCTTCTTGCACGTCGTAAAAACGATGAGCGAGCGCAGTGATCGAAGTTTTGCCTGATCCGGTGGGTCCGACTAAAGCGATTGTTTGGCCAGGTTCAGCTACAAAACTAATATTGCGCAGAATTGGGCGTTCAGGACGATAGCCAAACGTGACATTTTTGAATTCAACCCTGCCATGCCCTGCACTGATTGGTTTGGCATCTGGCTTATCGGCGACATCGAGTGGAATATCCAATAGTTCAAAAATACGATGTCCTGAAGCAACAGCTCGTTGAAGTGCAGCGTAGTGCATGGTCAAAGTGCGAATCGGTTCGAAGAATCTTTGGACGTAAAGCAAGAAGGCGACCATCGTACCTATTTCTATAGATTCGCTAAGTACTCGCCCGCCCCCAACGATCAGTACGATCGCCAAAGCGCTACCCGTCATCAGTTCGACCGTCGGCATCAGCACACCACCGAGTCGTGACGCACGTACCGACGACCAGAAGAATGTGCTTACTTTCCCGCCCATTATTCCGGTATTTTCTTGCTGCCTGTTGAGGGCCTGTACAACACGAATACCGCTTACATTTTGGTCAAGATACACACCTACTATTGATGAATTTCGACGCATTCTCAAAAACGCTCGTCTGGCGAACGGTTGCCAGATCACGCGGATAAGAAATAACGCTGGCACAAGTGCCAGAGTAAATAGTGCGAGTTGGAAATCAAGTAACAGCAAAATCACGACAATGCCGACTAAAGTTAGTAAATCACCAATGATTTCGATCGATGATTCGAGCATTTCTTGAAGTGCGCCCACATCACCGAACATTCTCGCCATCAGTGCTCCAATTGGAGTTTTGTCCGAAAACGACAACGCAAGACGCTGAAGTTGAAGGAACATGTCAGCTCGAATGTCGTAAAGCACTGTGAGAGCGACTCTCGTAATCAACACGCTCTGCAAGTAGTTCGTGAACCAGTAAACAGCGGCGACCACGACCATCGAAATGGCAATAATGCCCAGCAGGTTTGAATCGCCTTTTCCAATCGCGTTGTCGATGCCTAATTTCACAAGCAGAGGCACTGCTAGGTTCGCCAAGGTAAAGCCAACCACCGCCAATGTGGCGATAAGCATCTCCTTTTTATACGGTGAAGCGTAGTAAAAGAATCGCTTGAAAACTGTACCGTCGAGCTGGGCGAACATCTCCTCATCTGACTCGTTCAGATTAGCGTGTTCTTCTTCAGCATTTGCTGGCCTTTGTCGCTTTGGCTGTTGTGATGACTGAGTGTTGCTCGAAGTATTAGCCATTATTCGATTTCCTCCACACCGCGACCCTGCTGGAGATCCCAAAGCTGTTTGTAGTGACCTTTTTGGGCCAACAACTCGTCGTGATCACCCCGTTCGATTATTCGACCATTTTCGAGGACGAGTATTTCGTCGGCGTGCTGAAGCGATCCGAGCCTATGGGCAATGATGATCGTAGTCTGGCCCTCAGTAAGCTCCTTGAGCGCCTGACGGATGCGCGCGTCAGTTCCAGCATCGACCGACGACGTTGAGTCATCTAGCACCAACAACGGCGAATCGGTAAGAAGAGTTCGAGCGATTGCCACTCGCTGTCGTTGCCCGCCCGAAAGACCAACGCCACGCTCACCTAGTTCCGTGTCGTAGCCCTCAGGGAGATCGGCGATGAAATCGTGTATTTGGGCAATTCTGGCAGCAGCCTCAACCTTTTCATCCGATGCTTTTACGTCGCCATAACGGATATTGTCGCGAATCGAGCCGTCAAATAAGAACGGATCTTGTTCGACAAGACCAATCGCCTGCCGAACCGAAAGAGTGGTTGCTGTTTTGAGATCAGTTCCGTCGATCGAAACAGTACCGGTCGTCGGATCATAAAATCGTGGAATGAGATTGGTAATCGAACTTTTACCACTCCCTGGTGCACCGACAATGCCGATCGTGTGGTCTTTTCTCGCCTCGAAACTAATTCCGCTGAGAGCAGGCGCGTCGCCATAGCTAAATGAAACGTTATCGAACCGCAGCACACCTTCAGTGATTTCAAGCGGAGATGCCTTGGTATCGTCTGCAATCTCAGAAGGAATATCGAGAACCTCGAAAATCCTGCCACCAGCAGAAGATGCACGCGCCGTCGAATTAATAATCATGATGAGCATACGAACCGGGAAGCGAAGAAGTGCGAGATAGAAGAAGAACTGAGTCAGTTCCCCTTCTGTCAGATCACCGCTGATTACCTTCTCACCGCCCATCCACAAAACAATTGCCCAAGCGATGAGGAACGCAAACGAAATTGATCCACCGCCACGGGCGTGAGTTCGAGCCGCACTCATTCTTAGGTCGACAACCTCGCGGGCAGTTGTCTCAAACTTCGACTCTTCATATTTTTGTGCAGAGAACGCCCTTACAACTCGCACGCCAGCAAGGTTTTCTTGCATTGTCGTAGTGAGATCACCGAGTGCGTCTTGTATTTTCCGCCACGTGGTTCGCAATTGAAGACGCAGATGGGCGCTCCGATAAACCATAAACGGAACAAAACTGAGACTCATTAACGCCAACTGCAAGTCGATCTGCGCCATGAATATGCCAGCAGCAACCAGCACGACCACAACCCTGACAATCTGGACTATTCCGGATTGGACGAACATGCGGACGCCTTCTATATCAGACAGTCCGCGGGACATTAGTTGCCCAGTGTGAACACGATCATGAAAGCTGAAGCTGAGAACCTGAAGCTTGTCGAAATACAGCATCCTCAGACGATTGGAAACGCGCTGGCTCAGTGTTTCCCCAAGGAACATTTGGGCGAAACCAGTAGTACCTCGCAGTGTTGAGACCAATATCACCAACAGAGCTGTTTCCAATAACAGCGATTCGATTTCACCCCTAGATGCAGATTCACCCTTGATCAATAAAAGAGCGTCATCGACACCTTCACCAAGCAATCTAGGAATAAATAGTGATATCACCGCCGTACTCGCTGCAAATACGGTCGCAGTAGCTAAATGCCATCGATAGGCGAACGTAAGTTTCGTTATTCGCCACAACACGTCAGAACCGGTAGGTCCTGAATCGGTAATTCGTGCTCGAACACTTCTTTGCTGGCGTTCAAGTTGACTGGCGGTAGGTTTTGATGAAGAACTCGTCGGGTTGACCTCGCTTCGTCGTTCAACGCGAAAAATGGCGTCGAGGTCGGCGATAATCGATAAGCATTTTTAGAGACGCCGGGAGTATACGCCAAGCGCACTGTCGATATTTTTGCTGAATATCTGCGCGGATATGTATTAGGGTATCCGCTGATCAACATCGTCGACAAACAGCTCCAATATTAGACGAACACGGGCAAATTACGGGGACACCGTATCGACAATACTTGGGAATCAGCTAAATTCACTCGCAGTAGCGATGTGACGACCTGATCCTAGGAGAATCAAATGCCCCCCAGAGTAATAATGCTGTGCACAGGAACGCCCGCCCCTGATATGGCACATTGGGGGTCGTCGTTCCTAGTCGGCATCGGCGATGAATGGCTGATGTTCGATTGCGGACACGGAGCGAACTACAAACTACACAAAGCCGGATTCCAGTCGACTCAGATCGACAAGATGTTTTTCACCCATCATCACTCGGACCACGACGCCGACTACCCGTCGTTTCTGCTCACAAGATTCGATATGTCGATCGGAAAAGAAAGCGAGCTTGAGGTCTACGGACCAAAGCTAACGGAACAACTTACGGATCGGCTAATGGGCGAACCAAACGGCGCTTACTGGCATGACATAGTCGCCCGCACGAAGCACCCACTTAGCATTGCAGCCTACGTCGAACGGGGTGGCATTCCACCGCGCAAGCCACCGAAGATTCACGCGAAAGACATCGGTCCCGGAACGGTCGCAACAGGCAAGAACTGGGAGATCACCGCAGCACCGGTCGATCACGTACAGCCTTATCTGGATTCACTGGCATACCGCATCGATTCCGACGAAGGTTCGATCGTATTCTCAGGCGACACAAGACCATGTAAGTCGCTGACCGATCTAGCCACTGGCGCCGACCTACTAGTAATGGAGTGCATCAAGGTCGATGAAGACATGATTCCGGGATCGCCAAGTTACGATACTGAAACCGGGACGTTCGGAGCAGCACAAACCGCCGTCGACGCTGGCGTCAAAAGACTCGCATTGGTTCATCAACAGGGCAAGATGGAAGAACCAGTTCGTAAGTCACAGGCGCTGTTCGAAGTAAAGAGCGTGTTCAATGGCCCAGTGATATGGGGAGAAGAACTCCTCGAAGTGCCTTGGGAATAGTTCCGAGCACTGCCAGTTCTTTGATCTAAAACCTATCGAACTTCAACAGATCGATGTTGTGAGCTGTTTCACCTTTGATCGCGAGATCTCCGACGATCTCGCCCACGACACTTGCGAACTTGAATCCGTGCCCCGAGAACCCGGCCGCTACAGTCACCTGTGGCGTTCCGGGCATTTTGTCGATGATGAAATGTTCATCTGGAGTGTTGGTGAACATGCAAGTTTTTAACGTCATCAGCGTGCCGTTGGCTTCCGGGAAGTAACGTGAAGCCGCTGCTCGCAAAATATCTTCGTCTTCCTGCGTTACTTCTCGTTCCATGTGATCCGGATCAGTCACCTCTTCGAGATGGTGAAACCGACCGATCTTGAATCCCGGAATCCCAAATACGGGGAAGCCGTAGTAACGACCTTCTTCGAAGTAGGCGTTGAATACCGGGAAATTCTCTAGGGCAAACAGCGACGGTTTTTTAGGTTGTAACCAAGCGAGGACTTGTCGTTCGGGAACAGCCAACTCTTCGAGAGAAGGAACCATTCCGGCGGCCCACGCGCCAGCAGTAATCACGAGACGATCGGCGGTATATTCGGCTCTATCAGTGAACACACGAACCCCTGCTCCTTCAGTTTCCCATTTGATGACCGATTCACGAGCATGAACCTCGGCACCTTCTGCGACCGCTGCGTTCACGTAAGCAACTATCGCTCGTTCCGATAGAACGAACCCACCGTCGGCCTGATACAGGCCCATCTGACCGAGCGGCATTTCGTAGCCGGGAAATCGATCGTTGATCTGTTTGTGATTCAGTACTTCATGCGGAATATCGTGTTCCAAACACGATTCCAACGAACCTTCAAATACTTCATGGCCCGAAGGTGCGGTGTCTATAGAACCGATCTTGTACAGCAGTTGTTCTCCGGCAATCGTCTCGATATCAGACCACATTTCGTACGCCCGTCTCAACAAAGGTACGTAAGAAGCATGTTCGTAGTAGGCCAGTCGAATGATTCGGTTTACACCATGAGATGAACCTTCTGAGTGAGGAATATCGAACTTCTCAAGTCCGAGAACCTTCTGACCTCGTTTTGCGAGATTGTGAACAGCTGAACTGCCCATCCCTCCGACACCAATCACGATGCAATCGAACTGCTGAGCCAATCATCTCTCCCTTAAATACATAGTCACGGAGCGGTACGCACGCTAATTTCCTATCGACTGAACTTAGCACAGGAGTTGGAATATTCCCGCTCAGGAGACCTCGGGCTAGAGTAAAGTTTCGTTTATTCGATCAACACGCTTCCAGAACGCGCTACGAGCAAGGAACTAAAATCCAAATGACTCAGTCTTCTTCCGACAAGAACCCCACCGAACAGAAGAAGCCGAACATCGTTCTAATAATGGCCGATGATCTAGGTTGGTCAGATCTAGGAAGTTTTGGATCGGAGATTCGCACGCCAAATCTCGACAAGCTGGCAGGTCAGGGCGTTCGGTTCACCCAGATGTACAACTCGGCGCGATGCTGCCCATCCCGTGCGGCGTTGCTGACCGGATTGAACCCACAGCAGGCAGGCATTGGGCACATGATCAACAATCTTGGCGTGCCGGCGTATCAGGGCTACCTAAACGACAACTGCGTAACCATCGCGGAGGTTTTAAAAACTGTTGGATACCGAACTTTAATGGCAGGAAAGTGGCACGTTGGTGGCGAACAAGGGAATTTGCCGGAAGGTTGGCATCCCGACATGCTCGGCTACCCGTCGCCTAAAGGGCGAGGATTCGACCGGTTCTACGGCATCCTGTCGGGCGGTGGTAGCTACTACAATCCGAACATGCTGATGGACGACACCACTCGGATCAGCGTCGAAACCACCGACTACCATTTCACAGACGCCATCGCATCGAAGGCGACCCAATTTGTCGACGATGCGGTACATCGTCATGAGCCGTTCTTCCTGTACATGGCGTTCACTGCTCCGCACTGGCCGCTTCACGCTTTGCCAGAAGATATCGAAAAGTACCGCGGAAAATACCGTAAAGGATGGGATGAGACCCGCCTGAATCGACACGAATCCCAGCGAGGTCTTGGCATTGTTGATCCGGCTTGGAATTTATCCCCTCGGGACGCCGGCGTTCTTGCTTGGGACGAGGCCCCGGACAAAGAATGGAGAGACGTCCAAATGGCGGTATATGCAGCGCAGGTTGAGCAAGTAGATCGAGGAATCGGTCAGCTCATGAAAAAAATTGAAGAGTCGGGTGAAGCAGACAACACCGTCGTTGTGTTCCTGGCCGACAACGGTGGATGTGCTGAGCTTTTGGCAGAAGACACGCCACTACCCGATCCTTCACGCTACAACTATCCTACTGTCGACGGACGCGTCGTACGGACCGGCAACTCACCATCTATAGAGCCGGGACCAGCAGACACGTTTGCAAGCGTCGATATTTCTTGGGCGAACGTGAACAACACGCCGTTCCGTTTGTTCAAACACTTCACTCACGAAGGCGGTATTTCGACACCGTTCATCATAAGCTGGCCTGATGGCGTGGCTGACAAAGGTGCGATATTCAATAATCCTGCGCACATCATCGATATCAACGCGACTTTACTCGACATTGCGGGTGCGAACTATCCAACGACGTTCAAAGGCAAGGACATCAAACCGGCTGAGGGCGAGTCCTTCGCAAATGTTTTGAAAGGGCAAGATTGGAAACGAGATCAACCAATCGCTTGGGAACACGAAGGCAACAGGGCTGTTCGTATCGGCGACTGGAAGTTGGTAAGCGAGATCGGCGATCCGTCAGATCCAAACTCCAAAGCAGATTGGGAGTTGTACAACATCAGTGCAGATCGAACGGAACTAAATGACCTGATCAACGGTGAAAAAGAACGCGCCGCTGCGATGATCAAGTTCTACAACGAGTGGGCTGAACGCTGCGAAGTTGAAGACTGGGAGAATCCGGGATTCACTCTTCGGCCCAAACTGAATACCATCACTCGGCACAATCATGGTGGTCCCGTTATTCCCGCCAGACTCGGTCCTCGCCGAGACATTCCTACTCCTCCAGCGTAGCGGCCCTAGCGGCGATTCAGCCTTCACGTAAAAACTAATTCAGAGATATCGACTAAGATCCGACCACATGCACTACAAAACGATTTCAGAACTTGCTCCGCTCATCGAATCAGGTGAACTATCGCCTGTTGACCTAACCCGGTCGCAACTCGAACGTATCGAAGCACTCGATAGCACTCTCAAGTCGTTCGCTACCGTCACTGGTGAGCTTGCGATCGAACAAGCCGAGATCGCTAAAAAAGAGATAGACATCGGCAAATACCGAGGTAAGCTTCACGGAATACCAATCGCTGTAAAAGATCTGTGCGACACGGCCGGTATTCGAACGATGGGCGGCTCGGCAGTTTTCGCTGACAACATCCCAGCAGAAGATTCGACCGTGGTTACGAACCTTCGTGAAGCGGGTGCGGTCATGCTCGGCAAACTCAACATGACGGAAGGGGCGGTGGGCGGCTACAACCCAAAGCTCGACGTCCCGGAAAATCCGTGGCGAAAATCCCACTGGGCTGGTGCTTCTTCGAGTGGTTCAGGATCGGCAACTGCCGCTGGATTGGCTTTCGGAACGCTCGGAAGCGATACAGGGGGATCGATCAGGTTTCCAGCCGCGGTTTGTGGGACGGTCGGACTAAAACCGACCTGGGGACGCGTGTCTCGCCACGGTGTGATGAATCTTGCTGAATCGCTCGATCATGTGGGACCTCTCACTCGCTCGGCGGCTGACGCTGGAATCATGCTTCAGGTAATTTCTGGATTCGATCCAAACGACCCAACGTCACTTCCGCACGAAGTGCCGAACATGCTGTCGGATATCGGCAAAGGTGTGAAGGGGTTGAAGGTCGGTTGGGACGAGGCATATGCGACTGAAGACATGGAACCATCATTCGCACAAGCGGTTTTTGATGGCGTGAAGACCATGGAATCGCTTGGCGCCGAAATCGTGAATGTTCAGATGCCGGAGATCATGCGAGAGGCAATGGCAGCATGGCCAATCATTTGCTCAACAGAAGCTGCAGCGGCACACGCGGATACATATCCATTTAGAGCTGACGAGTACGGTCCATTTTTCCGACAGTGGCTAGAAAACGGTACTGCTCACACCGCAACTGAGTACGCAAACGCTCACAATTTACGATTGAAAATGAATGGTGAACTGAGAATCACAATGCGCGACATCGACGTTCTCGCTGGACCCTCGAATCCAAAAGCATCGTATCCAGTTTCACCTGAAGGTTTATACGGCCCAATACCCACCGACCGAAAGCCGTGGGACAGCCGATTCACAGTGCCGTTCGACTTCTCAGGGCTTCCAACTATCGCCCTGCCGTGTGGTCTCGATCACACCGGCATGCCAGTTTCGTTGCAGTTCTCAGGGCATCATCTATCGGAACCGCTGCTTGTTGGCGCAGGGGATGCATTCGAGAGGGCGACCGACTTCCACAATCTTCACCCACCAGTCTGAGATCAATCATGAGCACACGATTCAAAGGAAAAGTCGCACTAGTCGTTGGTGGCGCCAACGCCGATGAAGATCGTCTGCTCGGATTCGCCGGGTTGTCGGCACTGGAGATCGCTCGCGACGGCGGCAAAGTAGTGATCGGTGACATCGATGACGAGGCAGGCACGCGCTCGGTTCTCAAGATGAAGGCTTCAGGCGTAACCGCTGATTACGTTCACATGGACGTCACTAGCGAGTCAGATTGGCAAGTGGCCGTCGACAATACTCTTTCTTTACATGGTCGGCTCGACATCATGATCATGGCTGCCGGAATCCCTGATAGAGAGGGAACTATCGACAGCACCGAAGTCGACAGTTGGCGACGAGTGATGGATGTCACAAATCTCGGTATGTTTCTCGGAACACGCGCCGTGGTCGAGCCAATGCGGAACAGCGGTGGCGGATCAATCGTGCTTATCTCGTCGATGATGGCGAGAGTCGTACGTGACCAAGCGAACGCCTATGCCACTTCACGAGCCGGAATGACCCACTTCGCAAGATCGGCGGCGGTTCAATATGGAGCCGACAACATAAGAGTAAACACCGTGCTTCCGGGCTGGACACTTACGCCGTTCACTGCCAACGCGTTCGACGATGAGTGGAGCGAACGACTCGCCAAACGAGTGCCGCTCGGACGAGTTGCCGATGCATCCGATATCGCAGGTCCCATCCTGTTCCTAGCGTCTGATGAAGCCAAATACGTCACAGGAAGCGAACTACTCGCCGACGGCGGCGTAACGGGTTGGATTGGGCCAATGGATTAGAAATCGAGTCGCGTAATTCGGCTCCGAATTGATAGCCTTGCGTTGATTCAATAATTGTTCGACCAAACAACTCATGCAACTACTTAATCTTCTCAATCCAATGCTGCTCGTTAGAGCATTCGGAAATTCACTAAACGGTCTGGCATACGCAGCCAAGTCGGAACGAGCCTTCCAACAGGAAGTCATACTGCTTGTTTTCGGCTCGATTACTGCGTTCCTAGTTTCCGACATCAATGTCGAACGAGCGATTTTAGTCGGATCACTCGCAATCGTCGTGATAGTCGAACTCATCAATTCGGCAATCGAAGCCGCTATCGATCGGATCGGGCCTGAACTGCACGAACTATCGAAGACTGCCAAAGACTCCGGATCGGCCGCAGTTTTGGTTTCATTGGTTCTAGCCGCAGTAATCTGGCTAATAATCCTCGTCTGATTACCTCATTCATAGTCACTCCTCGCAAACTCCACCGGAGCACCCCACATTGCCAGACAAACTCAATCTCCTCGTGACCGGATTAAACGGCGTCGTTGGCCAAGCACTCCGCCCTGCCCTCGAAGAGCGATATAGGATCAGCGCACTTTCGAGAAGCGGCGTCGAAGGATTGCCGCAGGAGCGTGTCTTCAAAGCCGACATATCTGATTTTGAATCACTAAGACCTGCATTCGAGGGAATCGACGTTGTCCTAAATTTAGCGGCTGACGGTGGAATGAGCAGTGAAGAAGGCATGAACGCAGGCTGGGATTCGATGCTGCAAAATAACATCGTTGGTGCCTACAACGTGCTCGAAATGGCGAATCAAACCGGGGCATCTAGGGTGATACTCGCAAGCTCCGGCGCCACGTCGAACGGGTATGAATTGGAAGAGCCGTACAAATCTCTGGTTTCAACCGAAGAGGTTGAAATTCCCAATTCATGGGAGATGGTGAACGAGTTTTCTGAGCCGAAGCCGGTAAGTCTGTATGGAGTGACCAAGCTGTTCGGTGAAGACTTAGGACGCTATTACGCTTTGACCACTGATCTTTCAGTGATTAATCTGCGCATTAGCAGTTGCGGACCAATTGACAAAGCGGGACCCGGTCGAGCCCAAGCGAGCTGGTCGAGTTACCGCGATATCCAGCAACTGACCGTGAAGATCATCGAAGCCCCTACCGACCTCAAATTCGATATATTCTGGGCTACGTCCGATAATGCTAAGCTCTTCCGCGATAACGCTCACGCCAAGGAAGTGCTTGGCTACGCTCCGCAAGATGGCGTTCGATAGTCAACACTGAGCCTTTTCGATCATGTCGCAAATCACCGTCTACTCGTCAAATATTTGAGGCTCCTGCGAAATGGTGAAAGGGTACCTTTCACTCCGTGGAGTTGAGTTCGTCGTGAAAAACGTTTCGACCGACCTCGAAGGTCGAGCCGAAATGTTAGCGATGGGATTCGATTCGACACCGGTCACCGTTATCGGCGATCAGCAGCTCTCGGGATTCGACGTACCGTCGATCGACAAAGCCCTCGCTGCGCTGAACGCCGACTATCAGTTGTAAAATGTCGGAAGTAGATTCCGACAACTAGTTCCCTGACAATCAGAGGGTAATCCGAGAGAAATTAGGCAAATGGTTCAAAGCACATCAGACACCAGCGTCGATTTCGTACTTGAGCAAATTGAGACAATGGTCGCGTCAGAAGGCGGAACACTCGGAACGCCGATACTTGACGATGGCACTCTAAAAATCGAGTACACCCCCGGCGTGAACGAAGAGTGTCCCGAGTGTGTGCCCTCGCTCGAAATGGTGACCCAATTCCTCACGTCATCACTCGGCATACACGCCCCACACGTAACCACTGTAGAAGTTAGCTAGCCAACTGGTCCGCACGTCGGCTCGGGGGTTGGATTAACGGCTTTTTATATCGCCTCACTCGTGATAAACATTTCCTAGTCACCGCGCGCGTTAGATATTCATTTCATCCCTAACAATGCCCTACCAGTTCGTGACTGAGCAATCTCGACGTCGATACCTAGTCGACATGTAATTGTCGGGATGAAGCGGGCTATTTGCGATTGCATCTTCGTCGACGTCGATTCCTAAACCCGGCTTATCCGGAACGTTCATGTTTTCCGCCAATTGCTCTGAAATGGCCCGAATATAGATCATCATGCTGCTGCTCGACCTCTTCAGAACTTCCGCACAAATTCGAAGATCATAAAAAGGTGAAAGAGCTTTTTTAAAGTGTCGAAAGCGACGCTGAATAGCGCCATCAACACCTAGAAATTAGGTGCTTACAACGGCGAACCAGTTTAGCTGGTTGATTGGCTGAATCGGCTCTCAACCAGCGAATTCGTTTTTAAACCACCGGAACATCGATGCTGATGTCGATACCTGCGACCATGAAGGTTCTGTAATCGATCGCCTTGTGTAGAATCGGCCATCAGCGGTAATCTACCCTGATTCGTCGTTTCTCGTTTGTTCTTCTCATAAATTCTCAGATCAGCCTAGAATGTCGCTATTACACGGCAGTACGAACTAACCCGGAGGCAGCGTAGATGGCGAATCGACTCGATGGCAAGGTAGCGATAGTTACCGGCGGAAACAGCGGTATCGGCGAAGGCACGGCACATCTGTTCGCAGAGGAAGGTGCCAAAGTCATAATCATGGCGCGCCGAGAAGACCAAGGCAAAGCTGTTGAAGCTGCTATCCAAGAAGCCGGTGGTGAGGCAACATTCATCGCTTGCGACGTTGGCGACGAATCGATGGTGAACGCAGCCGTCGAGCAGGCAGCGGGTTTGTACGGCGAGATCAACGTGCTCTTCAACAATGCTGGGGGCGGCGGGCGAGAAAACTTCCCAAACGAATCTAGCGAAGAGTTCAGCCGAGTGATCAATACGAACCTGAACGGCACGCTCTATATGAGTCAGACGGTATGGCCTCACATGGTCAAAGCAGGCGGTGGGGCTATCGTGAACACATCTTCTGTAGCAGCCACCCGCGGCACCAGCCCCAAAATGCATGAGAAATTCGGTTCTACCTCCTCATCCTATTGGGCGGCAAAAGCCGGTGTCGATGCCATGACTCGCTACATGGCTGGAATCGGCGGCGGAGTCGGCATTCGGGTGAACGGCGTTCGCCCCGGCCAAATCATGACTCCCGGTGCCACACGCGGAACGATCACCGATGCTGATGGTGGACACCACGCGTTCGAAGGAATGTTCGAGCTAATGCAGATGATTGACGGTCCAGGATACCCAATAGATGTGGCAAATCTGGTTCTGTTTTTAGTTTCAGAAGAATCCCGCTTCATCACAAGCCAGATCATCCACGTCGACGGCGGCACGCCCGTTCAGATCTAACGACATCGTGATCTAGTAGAACGAACCTCAGTCGATTCACCGGTCGGTTACTACTCTTGGAATTTTTCTGGAGTGAGGAGTTCCATGAACTCAATCCGCTGACTTTCAATCAATTTGCGGACATCGGCGCCCAACTCAAGTGCTTCCGATGGCAATTCATGATCTTTACGAGTAGGTGTTTGCAATGATTCGTCTGTCCACTCAAGGCAAACCGTGTCTTGCTCGCCTGGCAACGTATAGCCGTTGTAAGAAACGCGAAAATCGCTTCTTTGTCCAGAGTCGTGGTAAGCCTGAGCTTGTTTGTGCACTAACGTAGCGACTCGTCGTGCCTAGCCGGGTTTAGTTTTGTACCACCGTCTAACAACGTACATATGTGCAATCCATTCGAGCTATCTGTCGGAATAAACCAATCGAATATTCAACGTCCCAAGATACTACAGATCAAAACAGCGCTGGCCGAGTAAGCGTCACGGTCACTCCTAACACCGTCCGTGCGTTATAGACGTTTTGACGTAACTCATGACAATCATCAGTCGTATTCTTCCTTTCGTATGCCACTGAATGTATAGAAGGCAAGTAGTACACCAATAGCACTGCCGACGGCCGCCACACGAAATACCGTTGAGAGGGCGTGGCCTATCTTTTCCCTTGCCTTAGCCAGATCATCATCAAACGCCGATTCACCAAGATTAGGATCAGCTAAATACTCGAATTTCACATCGGCAAGACGTTCTTCGGCAACGATTACTTCG
This sequence comes from uncultured bacterium, assembly GCA_963932695.1. GTDB lineage: Bacteria > Chloroflexota > Dehalococcoidia > Lucifugimonadales > Lucifugimonadaceae > Lucifugimonas. Next base: position 16,246 of record CAWVRY010000037.1, read on the forward strand.
GGATTCGTGATCACGTCTTGTGGTCTTGGATCATCAACATTAATGAAACCTATTCCTGCCAGCAAGATAGCTCCCAAAATAGCGCTGCTAGTAGCCATACTGAACGTTCTTGCGAATTGCATGCTTGTTGTAACTACTCCAAGCACGTTCTCTGGCATAGAGTTTTGCACCTGGACAGTAAATGCCGTGAATGCTAGTGCGATGCCGATACCCATCACCAATGACATGATTGCAAGCTGATTGAGACTAATATCGACGCCTATCGTCCCTATTGACCAGAGAATCACCGCTGTCAAAGCAAGGCCTATTGCGGCAAGCTCTCGTGCGTAGCCAAATCTTGATAAGACTTGACCTGCGAAGTTTGCCCCAATCGCGATGCCCAGAGCTTCTGCCATGAGAGGAAATGCTGAGGTTGTTGCCGACTCTCCTTTTGCACCGATGACGAGAAGTGGAACGAACACAGTTGTTACAACGAAACTGATCGTTACGGTCAGTGAAGCGGCCATTGCACCTGCAAAAATACGATGTCGGAATAATTCAGGTGGTAACACTGGATCTTCGGCCCGTAACTCGGCTCGCACGAACAAGCCGATGCTCAGTGAAGCGAACAGAAACAGGCCAACAATAACTGGTGAATCCCACGCATATTTGTCACCGCCAAGTGATACTGCGAATAGGGCCGATGTAGCGAATAGACCAAATGTCAGTCCACCAGCGATGTCTAAGCGGCGAGGTCGATGCTCACGGTTAATTTTCGGGAAGTTGCGCACCAAGAACCACAGAGCTAGAGTCCCTACAGGAAGATTAAACCAGAATAACCATCGCCAGCTTATCTCGTCCGAAACGAAGCCTCCGAGTATTGGCCCAGCGACTCCAGACAGAGTGAAAGCCCCAGAAAGTACTCCTAGCCATTTGGCCCTGTCTTTGGGAGCCCACATTGTTGCAGTTGTTACCCACACACTACTTAGAACACCGGCGAAGCCAACTCCCTGGAACGCACGCACTATTATCATTTGCTCCATAGAATTTACGAATCCTCCAACTGTAGAAGAAACAATAAACAAGGTGAGCGAAACGATAATCAGAGGTCGTGTTCCATGCATATCGGCAAGCTTGCCGACAATTGGAACAGCAACCGCAGACGTCAGTGAGAAACCTGCAAACATCCACGTAAACAGACCAAACCCGCCGATATCGGCAACGATGTTCTGTGAGGCTGTAGCCACAACAGTCTGACTTGCTGACGTGACAATTAACGCCGTCGCTAGGGCAACAATCAATGCCAGTTTTCGACGATATGCGATCGCTAAAAGTGAATTAGGTTGAACCGATTGAGAATCAGTTGTTTCACGCACAGCGTTGCCCAGTATGACTATTCGGGTCATTCAGTACGGCGCCAATAAGCAAGTGTGTGCGCGCAATGTATTTATTCAGGTCGATTACCCGTAACTGCCTCAAGCATCGCTTGTATGTAACCCTGAGCAAAGATCCTTGATCGATATCCACCCCAGTTCCCCGGAAACGCCGTATCACCGACGATATCAGGGCAGTGATCATCCATAAAAACACCCTGGTATCCGGCGGCGTGATAAGTTTCCATCGCACGCTTCATATCGACATATCCAGTATTTATGAACTCCTCGTTAAACTTCGGAACGGTACCCGACACGTTACGAAAATGGACATACAAAACTTTGTCTCGTTCGGCAAAGTACTTGATCATTTCGTAAATACCACCGTTTCTGGCATCTTCCATTTCGGAAAACGTGCCCTGACAGAACTCAATTCCGTTGTACGGACTGTCCACTATCGAAGTTAGGCGCTTGTATGCATCGAAGCTTCCGAGAAGTCTGGGAACACCGCCGAGTTCAGCTACAGGAGGGTCGTCAGGGTGAATACCAAGACGAATGCCAGCAGATTCCGCTATCGGCGTTATCGTCTTAATCCAGTATTCAAGACATTCCCACATGTTTTCTCGGGATGTGTCATATCCCGAGAGTAATTTTTCAGCAGTCTGATCTAAATCAATGACTCCAGGCGACGAAATACGCTCTTGTCCTGTCGAATTACTGTCCCACGCCGTAACGTTAGTCCCACCTCTAATAACAGTGTTCTCAGATCTCCAAACGTCCATAGGCATCCAGTGATACGCAAAAATAGGTACCCCAGCTCGACCCATGTCAGTTATTTCACCCGCTAATAATTCGATCAATTGGTCTCGTTTAGGGCCACCAAATGCGATGTCATGGAATTTAGGATTTGAGATAAAACTGTTCTCGCAACCAACCACATTCAATCCATACGAGTCGATTCGTTTCTTGAAATTAAGGTAGTCCTCGTAGGAGTTTTTGTCTTTGTTGTGCGGTTGATCTGTTCCTGGAAGGACGTCTTCACCAGGGCCACTATAAAAAATAATGTTCTTGACACCCAACTGGACGGACGTCTCAAGAACTTCGTCAGTGGCGTATCTCACAGCCCAAGCGTTTTTCATACTGCTTCCTTGTGGTCAAGTGTCTACGTTTTGTTGTCTCTATTGATCGAGCTAATTAGTCCATGGCGACTAATCTGAATTTTCCTTCGACATTCGCGTACTCGTTACTTGCGATTTTCCAAACACAACATTCTGCTAACCATTCGTGACTTAAATAACTTTGGTCGA
>CAWVRY010000038.1:0-18626 GCA_963932695.1 uncultured bacterium
GTTCACATCGTCGTGTTCAACACCCTGGTGTGCGCAGTGTGTATCGTGCGTCAAAGCTGCCCGAATACCCGGAACTTTGTTACCGGCAATCGCTGCCCCAACGCCTGTGCCGCACACGAGAATGCCCCGTTCTGCATCACCGGAAAGAATCGCAGAAGTAACCCGCTGAGCAATATCAGGGAAGTCGACCGGCTCTTCAGAGTGAGTTCCGTGATCGGTAACTTCGTGGCCCTGCGACTTTAAATATTCGACTACAGGGCCTTTCATAGAAAACCCGGCGTGATCGCCCCCAACTGCTAACTTCATTCCGATCTCCTTGTAACTCGCCGAATCAGTAAATCAGGAAACTTATTGAGTCGCTTCGCCAACTCAAGTTGAAAGTTTTTGCTGTGCAGAACCTATAAGTGCTGAAATAGTCCTGTGGGATCGGCCCATTCGTCAGGAACTCGAAGCGAAAGAACCGTTGCATCGCAAGTTAGCACGCCGTCATACGAGAAGAAATCGACCGCATGGCTAGTCTTCTTGTCCGTTTTCTCAATAATGCGTGCTCGTGCCGTAACCGGACCGTCGATTCGAGTGGGCTTGCGATAGTTCACTGTGAGCGAAGCTGTGGCGTACCAAATCGTATCGCCCTCACCCACCTCACGACCCTCAGTTCGATACGCGTCCGCCATCGCCGAGCAAACGCAGTGGCAATCGATAATCGAGGCAATCGTTCCACCGTTCATCACGTCAGGCGGCATCGCTGCATGGTGAGGCTCGGGCTGAAAAACGCACACCGAAACATCGCCATCCCAGTACGATTTGATCTGGAGCCCCTTGTCATTCCATGCTCCGCAGCCGTAGCAGTGATTGCCGTGCAGCCCGTCCTGAATGTAAGTGCGTTCAAGTTCACTCTGGCTCATACTGCTCCTCGAAACCAATTTTCTCTCGTGGTATTCCGCTAGTCGCAACAAACAATACCGTGCGGAATCAAACCGTGGGAGGCTTTAGAACTCCGCATCCTCGATCATCCATAAAACCTTAACAACATCTTTGGCGATAGTCCGTACATCCAACCCTCATGACTCAGCCTGAATCCCAATCGCGATCAAAATCACGTGCCCTGATTCTCGTATCTCTCGCCACATTCTTTTCGCTATCAGTGTGGTTCTCGACCAACGCAATATCGAGTGCGCTCGAAGTCGAGAAATCGATCGACGAATCCTCAATGGCCATCCTCACTATCGCCGTTCAACTCGGCTTTGTGTTTGGCACCCTACTCATCGCCGTCACCAATTTGTCCGATCTAATAAACGCCCGAACCCTATTCGCCTACGCGGCAGTGCTAGCGGCACTCGCCAACTTATTGGTAATTCCTTTCGATTCGACACCTGCGCTCATCGCCGCTCGATTCGCAACAGGTGCCTTTCTCGGCGGCGTTTACCCACCGGCTATGAAAGTCATCTCAGGCTGGTACAAGAAGGGCAGGGGATTCGCTCTTGGAACAATGGTCGGTGCGCTCACCATCGGATCGGGATCCCCTCATCTGCTGAGATCGGTATTGTCCGAAAACTGGCAAGCAGTAATCATCGGAAGCTCGGTTCTTGCAATTTCCGGCGGGCTGATACTTAAATTCCTCGTGAAAGACGGTCCCCACGAAGTTAAAGGCGCTAAGTTCAACCCGAAGTATCTGATTGGTGCCATCTCACAACGGGGTCCTCGGTTGGCATTAACCGGATATTTGGGACACCAGTGGGAGCTTTACGCGATGTGGGCTTGGATCGGCAGCTTCATGCTCTATATCGTTGGCGAAAAATCTCTCATCGGTGACCGCCTTGATCTTGCGAGCGCGCTTACGTTCCTCGTATTCGCAGTCGGGGCAGTTGCGAGTTCGTGCGCGGGAATATGGTCGGAAAAAATTGGTCGAACTGCAGTGACCAGCATCGCCATGGTAATAAGTGGTGGAGTCGCTGCATTTATCGGGTTCATACCTCCCGAAATGACTGTCCTGATAGTGATATTGGCGATGATATGGGGTGCTTCAGTGATAGCCGATTCAGCACAATTTTCGACTGCGATGACCGAACTAAGCGACCCGGCGTACAGAGGAACCATGCTGACGTTTCAGACCGGAATCGGGTTCGCATTAACCGCGGCGTCGATATGGCTATTACCGATAGTAAAAGACTCTTCAGGTTGGGGCTGGGCGTTCGCCATGCTCGCCCTCGGGCCAGTCGTGGGAACGGCTGCAATGTTGCGGCTGCGCTCTCTTCCCGAATCAGTCAATCTGGCGGGTGGAAAACGCTAGTATTTGCTAAGGTTTGCGGGCAGCAATCAAAACATCGCTTAGCTAGAACGTAACTCCCATCTGTAATCAAATGCCCAAAAATGTCATCCTGAGGCACTCCTAGGATCATAGGTGTGTAGCCAATGATCAATCCATCCGAATCTCGGTTGGATATTTATCATTGTGAGGAGTTAGACGACGTAGCAATCTCGACCAATAGGAAATATCTGTGAAATTCGGCAAATCATCTGCAGCTCTTCTTATCGTCATCGCCATGCTCGCCATAGTGGCCTGTGGCTCCGGTGCCACTTCAGGCGACTCGGTCTCGACTAACAATGACGGCGAAGAAGTTGCACCCGTTCTCCGAATCGACGAAACGTTCACGGTCGAAAACTTTGAAGATGCCGGATTCAAGCTGAGCAAAGAGTTTGATACCGAGACCGTTCCTTTGGCTACAAACGTCTACTACGGATTCGCCAGTCGCCGAGATATTGAGATCAGGAAGTACGCTTCGCATGCCGATGCAATGTCAGCAGGCGTTGAATCGGCGCTTGCGATACTCGGTCGCTCTCCAGCATCGAACTCAGCTGGCGGAATTATCACCTCGGGTAACAATCGCACCAGCTACCACGCCTATCTCGTTGCCGGGAACGTCGTTATGCTCTGCCAAACCGATATTTCAGCCTGCGAAGACCTCGTAAACGCCGCCCAAAGCGGCAGCTAGTTCTGGCATGTGGGCGGCTCCGGTCTAGCGACACAACGGGATTGTGAGTCAAAAGAAACACCCGGCTCACTGGAGCGAGCCGTTAAGGGCACTTCACGAGTTTTCTCAGTTGAACATGGCTAACGAGCAGCGGCAGCACCGCGACGACGCCTTCGATACCTGCCGGTGTTCCTACGCGACTTTGACGCGCCGTTGGCCGACGTGGCAGGCCTATCTGGTAACGAGATTTCGTCACGAGCACTACCGTTCACAGATGTCTTGAACTTGCGAGCCTTTGTCGTACCTACTGCCTTTGCACTCGGCGTTATGCCATTCATCTCGGCCAAGTACTGACCTGTCGAGGACTTCTTGACCGACGCCACGAACTCAGGCGTTCCTTCTGCGATGACCTGTCCACCACGTTCACCAGCGAGCGGTCCCATTTCTAGGATCCAATCGGCGTTCTTGATCAAATCGAGATGATGTTCGATCAAAATGATCGAGTTCCCAGCGTCGACCAATCGGTGAAGCACAATCATCAACTTTGCAGCATCGTCGAACGAAAGACCAGTAGTCGGCTCATCGAGAATGTAGACCGTTTTACCGGTCGACCTCTTCGAAAGCTCCGAAGCAAGCTTGATTCGCTGTGCCTCACCACCCGAAAGTGTCGTCGCAGGCTGACCCAAATGCACGTAGCCAAGACCCACATCGGTCAACGTCTTCATCTTGTTGGAAATCGACGGAATATTCTCAAAAACGACTGCAGCTTCCGAAACCGTCATATCGAGTACTTGAGCGATCGACTTGCCCTTGAACTTAATCTCAAGCGCCTCTCGGTTGTACCTCGCACCCAAACAAATCTCGCAAGGAACCGTTACGTCCGGCAGGAACTGCATCTCGATCTGAACGTAACCAGCACCACTGCAAGCCTCGCAACGTCCGCCCTTCACATTGAACGAGAACCGACCCGCCTTGTAGCCACGAGCTTTCGATTCAGGCATCGATGCGAAAATGTCTCGAATGTTCGTGAATACACCCGTGTATGTAGCCGGATTCGATCGTGGAGTTCGACCAATCGCCGACTGATCGATATTGATCACCTTGTCGACGTGTTCAAGCCCGAGCACTTCGTCGTGCTCTCCGGGTCGATCCTTCGAACGGTAGAAGTGCTGTGAGAGCTTCTTCGAGAGAATCTCGTTCACGAGTGTGCTCTTGCCCGATCCTGAAACACCCGTCACGCAAGTCAACGTTCCAAGTGGAATCGCCACTGAAACGTTCTTAAGATTGTTCGCCCGCGCTCCAATAATGGCGATCTCGTTGCCATTGCCTTTGCGACGCTTTTTCGGAACAGGAATAGATTTTCGGCCGCTCAGGTACGCACCTGTAAGTGATTCTCCGCTTTCGAGAACAGCTTCAATCGGACCTTCAACTACAACGTTTCCGCCGAACTGACCCGCTCCCGGACCCATATCGACGATATGGTCGGCAGCTCGCATTACAGCTTCATCGTGCTCAACGATCAACACCGTGTTTCCAACATCACGCAAGTTCTGGAGCGTTCCGATTAGGCGATCGTTATCAGCAGGGTGAAGTCCAACCGAAGGCTCATCACAGACGTACAAAACGCCCATAAGACCCGATCCGATCTGCGTGGCAAGCCGAATGCGCTGACCTTCACCGCCAGAAAGCGTCGCAGCCGCACGGTTGAGTGTCAGATAGTCGAGGCCAACTCTCGATAGGAACCCGAGACGAGCTTCGACTTCTTTTAATATTTGAGTAGCAATCGACTGCTCACGACTGCTCAGCGGATCGTCAGCGTCGCCGTCATGCTCGCCTTCACCGGGCCACACGCCCGTACGACACGCCTCGACCCAACGAAGTGCATTCTCAACCGACTGACCCGTGACTTCCATCACGTTCATTCCGAGAACGGTCACTGCGAGAACTTCAGGCTTGAGTCGGGCACCCCCACAGGTCGCACACGCCCGTTGGGTCATGTACCTAGCGATGTCTTCCCGAACAGAGTCCGATTCGGTGTCGACGTGCCGTCGTTCCATATTCGGAATTACACCATCAAACGCAGTATTCCAGCTGTAAACCTTGCCTTTTTGAGTCTGATGAGAGACTTCTAACTTATTACCGGCCGTTCCATACAAAATCACGCTCAGGTGGTCAAGATCCATCTCTCGAATCGGCATGTCCATCGAAAAGCCAAAGTGTTGAGACAACGATTCGAGCGTCGAGTGATACCAAGGTGAGTTCGTGCCCGATCGCGCCCACGGCGTAATCGCACCATTGTTCAAACTTAGGGATTTGTCCTGAATCACAAGATCAGGATCGACCTCCAACTTGAAGCCAAGCCCAGTGCAAGTTGGGCACGCACCGAACGGCGTATTGAACGAGAAATTCCGTGGCTCAAGCTCGGATATTGAAATGTCGCAGTGAACACAGGCGAAGTGCTCTGAATAGACAACGTCCTCATCTGCGCCTTTGGTGCCAGTTCCTAGCTTAGAAGCGATGAGGTTCCCACCTGCGAGGCGAAGCGCCGTTTCGACCGACTCTGTAAGCCGGCCTCGATCGGTATCTTCTCGAACGATTATTCGATCAACCACAACTTCGATATCGTGCCACTTGGTCTTCGCTAGCTTCAGTTCTTCGGCGAGTTCATGCGTATCGCCATCGACTCGTACGCGAACGAATCCGTCACGTCGCGCCGTCTCAAATACCTGGACGTGCTCGCCCTTCATATGCGTAATCATCGGAGCGAGAATCTGCAGCCTCGTCCCCTCGTCCCATTTCAGGATCGAATCTACGATCTGTTGAATTGTTTGTCGCTGGACCGGACGTCCGCAGTTGTGACAATGTGGGCGACCCGCCCGCGAGAACAGCAATCGAAGATAATCGTAAATCTCGGTCACAGTTCCAACAGTCGAACGCGGGTTTTTTGAAACCCCTTTTTGGTCGATGGAAATCGAAGGACTCAAACCCTCAATGTGATCGACGTCCGGCTTTTCCATCCTGCCAAGGAACTGCCGAGCGTACGCCGACAGCGATTCCACGTATCGCCGTTGTCCTTCGGCGAATATCGTGTCGAACGCAAGACTGCTCTTGCCTGAACCTGAAACACCCGTAATCACAGTCAGCGTGTCACGAGGGATGCTGATATCAATGTTCTTCAGATTGTGTTCGCGGGCTCCGCGAATGACGATGTCAGAGTCGGTCATAGTTCAGGTGCCGAAGCACATCTTTCAACGGGCAGTTGCCAATAATTACGGAAATTTGAGAACGGTATTTGGACGATTCACTCACTTGCGCCCAACGTTCGACAATCATTACACCGCTAGTTCAGAATCAGTTCAACCGAGTGTAACAACTCGATGCAAGTTTTCTGGCGTCCGATGTCACTCGCTCGAACTATCGCTCATGGTTCGTCTAATTCCGTTCGCGTGACCCGGCCTGGTACGCACTTCGTCCATGAACGCCTCTGATCGCAATCCACGATCAAGAACGTGATGAATATGAGCTCGCAATATCCGAGAAAGCTGCCGATTCTCATCTTCACCCGACTTCATGGCAGTCGCCTGTACGACGTCGACACGAGATAAAAACCTGAGCAGCTTGATCGTGTTCAAACTTGCCGGAAGTAACGCCGTTTCGCCAACCGGGCGTGACTCGTTGTTCACGAGTCCGCCTCGATCCGCCGAGTACAGATGATTCGCTTGCTCCAGCTCGACTCCAGTCTCAACACAACGTGAAAGCTCAGGAGCAAACCCGCTCAGCTGTAGCAAGCGCATTTCGTAGAAGTGAATCGCCATTTCTGGATTGTCACTTACTTCTAAAGCGCTAAGCACATCAATAAGTAGCCTGAACAACGGCTGGTTCGCACCGCTCTCAACAGAGAAACGCTCCGCCATTTCGGAAATGTAGGCACCCCTAGAAAACCGATCAAGATCATCTCTAAGCCCACGGAATCCATTAACTGTCGATGCCTGACTAAGCCCGTGCAACGTGCGAGTCTCTCGAACGGAAACACTCACGTGCTTCAATAAATCGAGATGCCCACCCATCTTCGATCCCGGTTTCCGTGCAGCCTTCGCAACGCCTCTGACTATCCCGTGAATAGGCGTCACCAGCGTAATAATTCGGTCGGCCTCTCCCAAGTTGCTCGTGCGAACAACCACGCCATCCGTCGTATATGTAACCGGCCGCCGCTTCGATGTCATCGTTGGCTAATCATATGGGTTTGCCGACCAAATCTGAGCTAGGTTCGTTGTTCATCCGTCAACAAAAATCGATCAGCTCGCGCTTTCGCACTCATCCGATTCAACAACTTCCAACGGAGTCGCAGCGATCAAACCTGTATCGGCATCGCGGCCCATCCGAATTGGTGAATCGCCGTCTACGCCGAGAACGATCGTCCTGAACTTTGGATCGCCAGGCAGCGTGAAGACGATTTTTGCGTTGGAGGGATTCGACCCTGATGCCTGAATGGCCCACTCACCAATGCCCAATAGATCTCCATCAAGTACCGCAACGCGTTCGGCACATAGGTGCAGATCGCCAGAAAACGCCTCGGTTACCGAGTACTGAGCGTAGTTATAAGCCACAGCGTTGACTACTGAGCCAGACAAATACGCGCTCCAGTAGTCGATACCAAGGTTTTCGTCGATTTCGCTCGACCCTTCAACCGTGATCTGTGATGGAAATTCGCGCTTGCCGTCTAGCCACGGAATCTCGTCGATAACGATCTGCTCGATCTCGACTTGCTCTGCCAACTTGCGTTCTTCAATAGTAAAGGCATATTGAATCCCGGCATTCGCAAGCGCACATCTATCACTCGAGCTGAACTCCATCGGCGTAGAACTGCCCGATCTCGCGGGTTTGCCATCGTTCACACCAATCGCGTAAGTCACCGTATCGCCAGTAAACGGAATTTCATGTGAAAGCGTGACCTCATACCAATATCCCGCAGAAGGATTAATAGCCCACTTCACTGGTCCCTCTGGATCGCCCGAGAGAAATCCTGTGCCGCCAGGGCATAAGTGCAGATCACCTTCAAAACTGCGGCGGTTGCGGAAGTAAAACCGACCCGACGTTGCGCTTGAAACAGTTCCCGTCAGGAACTGCGTCCAAAGCGCAACTACTTCATCAGAATCAGCACTCGCATAGAACTCAGGATCGAGCCCTTCAGGAATAACACGCACTTCGTCGTCCACAAGATTCGGCCACGGCGTAGCGGTCGGTGAAATCGGTGCAGGAGTCACATCACGCAAAGCAAACGTGGCTACTGGAAAATCAGGTCGACCCGCAGCCGGCAATGGTTCGGTGCCGCACGCGGCTAAAGCGATTGCGAAGAGCGACAAAAAAAGCACAACGCTCAGTGAGCCTTTTCGGCGATTTGTATATGTGCGGAAGTGACTCATGGTTTTCGATACGACGGTCGCTGTCAATCGGTTTGAACGGCTTGATCGCCTACACAGTAAACGCCATCAGAACACATGTCAGCGCATTGAGCAGAGCGAATCAAAATCCGCCAACAATGTCATCCTGAATTCATTTCAGGATATTTCTCATCCTTGCAGCTCACGCGTTCACAACCGCTCGAAGTCAGGTTCGACACCTACACGGTAAGACGTTCGCCGATACCGTGTAGCGAACTCTGAAAAGTCCATATCAACTACGGAAACCGTGTAGCCGCAATCGAGAAATGCTGCCTATCGTTACCGTGTAAGCACCGCCACACGCATCCAACTTCTCGAATCTAGCAAGGCAAAGTCGAGAGACCTTCGGTGGGGAGGAAGAGCCCGGCGAAAAGCGTACGGTGCCTACTCAGGCGTACCCGTCTGGCGCTGTGGAATCTCTGCCCTGCTTTCCAACGCGTGGGCAAGAGTCGAATCGTCGGCGTACTCGATATCCGAGCCGCTTGGCAGTCCGCGAGCAAGCCGAGTCACCTTTACGCCCAGCGGACCTATCAGCTGCTGAATGTACATAGCCGTGGCCTCGCCTTCGAGGTTCGGATTCGTCGCTACGATTACTTCAATTACCGTGCCATCCCGCAATCGTTCCAGCAACTCACGCAGTTTTAAGTCGTTCGGGCCAACGCCGTTCACCGGAGAAATCACTCCGTGAAGAACGTGGTACTTGCCCGAATAAACCCTCGCACGCTCAACAGCGACGACGTCCAAAGGCTCTTCAACTACACATATACGAGTGCTGTCACGCTGAAGATCGCCGCAAATAGTGCACTCGGCAGCTTCCGCAATATTGGCGCACGTGTCGCAAAGAACGACTCGCTCTTTCACGCCAAGTATCGCCGCAGCAAACTCTTCAGCCTCATCCTGAGGCATCCGAATCAGGTGATACGTCAGCCGCTGCGCGCTCTTAGGCCCAATTCCGGGCAACCTGTGAAATGCCTCGATCAATCGGGCAACAGGTGGAGCAGCGGAAGGTGCAATGTCGGAAGATGGCATTCGTGTGTTTCTAATGAATCAGCCGAAGCTGAAACGCTGGCTACATAAGGCCAGGAATGTTCAAGCCGCCGGTGATAGCGCCCATCTTGTCTGAAGCAAGCTTCTGAGCAGTGTCCATCGCCTCGTTTACAGCAGCGAGAATCAGATCCTGAAGCATTTCAACGTCTTCTGGGTCTACTACTTCCGGGTTGATCTCGATCGACTCAACCGTCGATCCACCAATAACTGAAACTTTGACCATCCCACCGCCGACTGATGCTTCAGTTCGTGCGACTGCGATCTCTTCCTGCACTGCCGCAAGTCGGGCCTGCATCTGCTGCGCCTGCTTGAGCATGTTCTTGTTCATCATTGAAATAAGTCCTGACCCCTGCCAACAGGGAGCGTCTCACTCCCGATTATCGAGAAACAAGACACCATAAATTGAATCCGACAATCATACGTCGTTACCAACACATACGAGAAATCTTAGCGGCGCTAATTGGCAAGTAACAACGAGAATCGAACCCCCAAACATCACCACCATAGCCATTCACACGAGTACTCGACGAAATACATCCTGAGCGGGTCGAAGGGCAAGGTGAAGTGGAGAGACATTTGGAGATGCGGCGGGGCAGAGTACCTGGTCGACCTGCAATGGAACTAGCCAATCATGCCACTCCCGAACCAAGCCAACTATCATCCTGAATTCATTTCAGAATCTATCTAACTTGTTGCAGCGAGCACAGAACTAGTCTTCCTCGTCATCCTCACCAGCGTCCTCAGCGACAACCTTGGCGCCCATCGCCATCGCAGCACGCACCATTGCGCTTTCTTGATCTGCTGAAGTTCCCGACTGACCGTTGCCCGGCCTCGACGCTCCCCCAGCGGAACCATTGGCGCTGGCGTTAGCCTTCGCCTCTTCGGCCGCCTCGTGCGGCGAGCGAACTTCCAGTTCTAGCTCAGAACCGTACGCATCATTAATCGCGGCTTTTAGAGCATCACGTGATCGCTGATCCTGCATCTCCTCCATGAAGTTGTTCTTCAGGGCGTTGCTTTTGAAGCGGAGTGAAATCTTGCCTTCGGCTGGCGTAGGCATCTCAACATTGCGAAGAATCGGTCCAACGACATATTTGCGATTCTTAGTTCGACGCATTGCCCAAACAACCTTGTCCCACTGCTGTTCAATGGGTGTTCGATCTCGACGTGGAGCCGGTGGAGTCTCAGAGCCACCAGACTGCTGGTTCACAGGCTGCTGGGTAGCTGCAGGCCGAGAAGGAGCAGCTCCCGAAGATGCCGGAGCTGCCGGTCCTGATACCGCCGCAGTAACAGGCTTCGTAGTCGCCTTCAATACCGCCAGTTCGAGCGGAAGTGGCGACGACGAGTTGGCTTTCATATCGGCCTGACCCAGAGAAGTCAGGATGTGCAAAATTTGGTTCAGACGCGCTGGTCGTGCCGCCGCCGCCATCGTTTCAGAGAACTCCGATCCCTGAGTGATCGAATCCTCAACGCCCGCCTTCATTAGCATCGCCACTCGAAGCGCATCAACAGCACCCGAACGCAACGCCCGAAGATCAGCTCCACGCTGCGCCTCACGATTGATAACGGTCAAAGCAGCCGCAGCGTCCTTGCTAAGCAACGCTATTGCTAGCTCCGTGCTAGTAGCCGTATCACCCAAGCCAAGCAACTCTCTTGCTTGGCCCTCGGTTATCTCTGAAGGCTGACCATCAGCGTCGGCCTGTCCGTACGAAACATATAGCTGTTCAAGTAAGTTCTCGGCGTCACGTAGCGATCCCCAAGCTGTTCGAGCGATCATCTCAAGAACAGCAGGCTCTGCCTCGATCTCTTCGGCTTCGCAGACCTCGATAAGTCGTTCGATAACATCGTCGTTCGAAAGTCGCTTGAAATCGAACCGTTGGCAGCGACTAATAATCGTGGCTGGAACCTTGTGCGCATCGGTTGTCGCCAAGATCATGACGATATTCGGTGGTGGCTCTTCAAGAGTTTTCAGCAGCGCATTAAACGCCGCGTCGGTAAGCATGTGCACCTCGTCGATGATGTACACCTTGTACTTGCCCGAAACCGGCCTGAACTGAACGTTGTCACGCAGTTCACGAATATCGTCAATTCTACGATTCGATGCAGCATCGATCTCGATGAGATCCATGTAGCGACCTTCGTCGATCGCTATCGAAGTTTCCGAATCGATTATCGGCTCGCCTTCTGGCGTGATTTCTGAGTTCAGGGCTTTGGCAAGAATCCGAGCTGTCGACGTTTTGCCGACTCCACGAGGGCCCGTAAACAAATATGCGTGTGAAACGTGATCGGTCGTGATCGCCCGTTTGAGAGTTTTGGTGACGTGCGCTTGCCCTGCCACTTCGTCGAAACGAGTAGGGCGCCATTTTCTGTAAAAAACTTGGCTATTCGTCACTTCTGAACCAGTCTCACTTCTCTCTTAGTTAGGCCCGATCAAATGATCAGGACTACTCGCCAAAAATCTTCGCCAACACAACGTCGGTCTTACCGAACATAACCTTTTCTTCGTCGACCCCGGCGTGATCATACCCGAGAAGATGAAGAACACCGTGGATAGTCAGCATTGCCAACTCACGATCCGACGATTTACCGTTCTCGGCCGCCTGTCTAACGACCTGAGGAAGCGAAATCGCAATGTCGCCAAGACGATTCGATTCTACTTCGCCGTCATCAGCAAAATTAGGCCATTCATCGTCGCTGAATTCACTTACATCAGTGCCTATGGCTGAACTCTCTGCCTCACCGTCAGGTTCGCCGTCGGCGTTGAACGAAAGCACATCAGTGATCGCGTCCTCGCCTTTGAAATCCCGATTCAGCTCCCTGATTCGTTCGTCACCGGTAATCATCACCGTGATGTGATCTGGACCATCAAATTGCTCGGAATCAAGCCCGGTAACAGCCGCTTTCATCACGAGAGCAATGTCGGATTCTGACAGCTCATCGAGATCGAATACAACCTCAACTCGACCGTCTTCAGACAAAAAGGATTCGGTATCTTCAGGAGACTTCAAAGTGCCATCATCCTAGCATGCTCGAACGTGAATTCGAGACCCTGCGTCACTCGAAACTCTAGCTCATTTTCGAAGCTATCTCGGCTTCTTCGGCGAGCACGCGAATTTTCGAATAGAGCGGTGCGTAACGGGAGTCAGAGTTCGCCAACTCACCGGCTTCCAGGCGAGCGTTCAAAATGCCCAATCTAATCTCTGGCGACCGCAACTGGCCTACTTCGATATACGTTCGAGCGTTGTAGAGGCTTGGAATCAACTTATCGCTGATAGTTCGAGCAACCCAGCGTTCGGCAGGGGGGGCGGCAATTTCTTCCGCCATCTGCACGGCTTCTTCGAGTGTGGTCAACACTTCCGGACCCGTAGGCCACAGATCTTCAGCTTCCCTAATTGGCATTTGTTCTAATCACTCGAATCGTCACTGGGTAGGTCATCATCTTTGGCAGACCTAGCTCGAAATCTTTTCAGGAAGAACCAAAATACCACTACCAGCACCGCTCCGGAAACATCAGCAACCACATCAATCACCTCAGATGATCTTCCTTCAATGCTCGATTGGTGAAATTCGTCCAGTAGTCCGTACACAAGAGCCACAAATATAGTCGAGTAGGCGATTAGTCCTTCGGTAACTGGACGAAGCAATAGGAACGCCCGCAACACAAACACGCTCAGTATGAAGTACAGCGCAGTGTGAACTATGACGCTTGCAAACGGCAACCACCGCACAGCATCGTTCGCATCATCGAAATCACCAGACGGTCGATCCGACAGCGCGTAGATAAAAGCCATCCATCCGACAGCCAATAAAGCCCATATCCAAGCACGATCTAATTTAGCCATATTCAACCAAGAAAATCCCACCTATTCGAACCACTCTGAATCGAACGCCAACGACATCGGGTACCACCAGTCGTCTTCCGCAGCCTGCGGAACCTTCTGCTGATACGTCGACATCAGGTCGTTCCACTCTTCAGCACGCTTCGAAGCCGTATAGCTCTGGAAATCATGACGGGGATCGAAATCGTCGGGAACCGTGCAGTACATAAACAGGTGATTTCCGCTTCGGAAAATCTCCATCCGCTCGATTCCGATGCCCTTCAGCGCCTCAAGCACCTCGGGCCACACGTTGCGGTGGTACTCCTCATACTCGGCAATAATCTTAGGATCGTCTTTGAGATCTAAAACCTGTGCAATCGACTTCGACATTCGTTCTCGCTCCAAATTAACAAAGCGTTACCGCTAAAAATAAATGATTTCGATGGGCGCATAGCCTACACTCTGCTCAGTCTAATATCCTCCCCCGGAGTGGGGGAGTTAGAGTGCCGGGCCACAGGCATGCCCGTGACCAAGTCATCCGATGACGCCCGGACCCAAACGGAACCAAGGACAGAAACATGCAACGAGTCGGATTCGAGATGAAAATCCACCCCGAAATGGTGGAAGAGTACAAACAGCGCCACGACGACATCTGGCCTGAAATGTCGGAAGCTCTAATTCGCACCGGCTGGCGCAACTACACCATCTTCTTCCGAGAAGACGGTACGCTGTTCGGCTACGTGGAGTGCGATGAATCGCACGAGGCGTCAATTGCTGGGATGTCCAAAGAAGATGTCAATCAACGCTGGCAAGATGATATGTCGCCGTTCTTCCAACTACCCGAAGGCGCCCACGCCGATGAAAACATGACCACCTGGCGAGAAGTCTTCCACGCCGACTGACGAGTGAGGTTTTCTTGAGGACTATCTGTTCCAGTTCACATGTCATCCTGAGCCCCGTCGAAGGACGACAGGCAAGACAGCCACGAACGACTCCAGAATCCGCCGCCCACTGTCATCCTGAATTCATTTCAGGATCTTCCTACCTCAATTGCAGCGAATAACCACCTAAGCCATGACCGACCAACCCAGCAAAAAACCGACACCCTCAGAAAAAGTTCCAGTGGCACCAGCTCGCCTAACTTCCGACTCGCTTGAACTTCCCGGGCCCCTCGAAGCCATCGAAGCCTGCTTCGAAAACGGCTGGTCGGATGGCCTGCCAGTAGTCCCCCCAACGCCCGAAGCCGTCACGGTGATGCTCAGTGCCGCCAATCTCGCACCCGACGCCATACTCGGTGTTGAACCCGTAAAAGGTGCCGTAGTCACCGCCGAAAAAGCAGCCATAAACGCCGTAATGGCAGGATGTAAACCTGAGTACATGCCAGTCGTCGCTGCGGCCGTCGACGCCATCACACAACCCGAGTTCAATCTCCACGGAATCACTGTTTCCACGATGGGTGCGGCGATTATGCTGATCGTAAACGGACCGATAACCGAAGAGCTCGGGATTAACGGAGGCGTTTCAGCGTTTGGGCCCGGCTACCGAGCAAATGCAACTATCGGTCGGGCCATCCGACTCATCGTGATGAACGTTCTTGGTACCAGAAGCAACGACGGACTCGATAAGGCAACGCTCGGTCACCCCGGCAAATACACATGGTGCGTAGCCGAAAATGAGCAGGTCTTGCCCGGTAACTGGAGTCCGCTGCACGTGACACGAGGCATCGACGAATCTGAAAGCGCTGTAACCGTTGTATCTGGTCTCAGCGCAACTCAGTTTGGTGAGCATGAAGCCAACACACCAGAAGGCATACTCGACGCATTCGCCCAACGCCTCTACCCAATGGGGCCCGGCGTAAAACAGGTGATATTAGTCATATGCCCCGAACATGCCGCCCACTTCACGACCGCTGGATGGAAGAAAGAGCAAGTTGGACAGTACCTGTACGAAAACGCCACAAAGCTGACCTCTGAATGGATCGCAATGGGTCTGCCAAGCGGGGCGCAAAAAGACTCAAATGCAGAACTAAGCATTGAAAACGGCGACCCGCCAATAAGTGTTTTAGATTCGCCCGAATCGGCGATACCAATCGCAGTTGGCGGCGACGGTGGAGCCTGGAGTGCGGTAATCCCGCCGTGGTCGCTGGGTTCGCGGTCAAAAATCGTCACCCGGCCGATCATCACAAACAAGTAATATGTCGTGAGAAGAATCTTCGAGGAGCGTCATATGACAACCAATGCAAACGAGAACACATTCAGAATTCTCGATCCCACCGCACCACAGTCAATTGCGACCGATGGCATGGCGGAACGTCCCGAGTCACTACAGGGTTTGCGCGTCGGTCTTCTTCGCAACGACAAGCTCAATTCAGAACCACTTCTCGACGCTATCTACGATGTGCTTGCCGAACGATTTGATGTCGCCACTGCCTACAAAATAAACAAAGGAGACGCATCTCGACCCGCCGAACCCGATCTACTCGGTGACTTTTCGAACGAAGTCGATGTTGCGCTACTCGCAAACGGCGACTGAGGAAGCTGCTCGTCGTCCAGTGTGTACGACTCGCTCAAGCTCGAAGCTCTCGGCGTTCCTGCGATCGCAATTTGTACCGAACCGTTCGAATCAGGTGCCAAAGCAATCGCCAATCTCGGCGGCATGCCCGACTACCCATTCGCTCTAATCCAGCACCCAATCGGCAGCCTAACCCTCGAACAAATCCGAGAACGAGCAATAGAAGCAGCACCGCAGATTCTAAGCTCACTATTAGCTCGGCGATCCTAGCGCATAAACTTTGCCAACATTCCGACAACTGCCATTAGTCCAGCTTCTCGCCAAAGGCTCGTACCGAGATCTCGTAGCCAGCAACTTCACCAACATGATGGGCGTCGAACTGCGCATCATGGCCCAATCATGGCTGATTCTCGAACTCGGAGCCTCGCAAATCTGGGTTGGAGCCGCAACTGGACTTCGCGTCGTTCCAGCGCTTGCAATCGGACTATTTGCCGGGGTCATGGTCGATCGACTTGGTGGTCGATCCGTCTTGATATTCGAACGCTTACTCCTCCTACTGCTGGCGGTAGTTACCGCGGCTGTTGTAGTAGCAGGCGTGGTGAATCTGTGGCAAATAGTCGTTCTATCGATCGTGTCGAGTGCCGTATTAGCAATAGGGATGCCTGCTGGCCAAACTCTGGTGATGAACTACCTACCTAAAGAATCGCTCCAGGCAGGAAATTCACTGAATATGGTTGGCGCCAGCCTTGCCCGAGCAGTAGGGCCGCTCGCCGGTGGGTTTCTTATCGCAGGCTTTGGATTGGGATCACCATTTCTCGCACTCATCGGTTTATACGCACTGTCGGTCTACTTCACTTATCGACTGCCAAGGTCAGAGCGCAGCAAGCCCTCTGGAACATCAGCCCTCAGAGAGATTAGCGACGGCCTAAAGTACATCAAATCCAACCCTGTGCTGTTTCGCGTGATGCTCATAGCGTTCTCGGTGATACTCAGCGCAGCAATGGTTCCGATCATCCCGGTCTACGCCCGCGACCGGTTTGATGTTGGCGAAACCGGATTCGGAATCATGCTTGCGGCGTGGGCGGTTGGGCAAGGCGCGTCGGCACTGTGGATAGCGTCTAAGAAACCGTGGGAGCGCAAAGCTCCACCAATCTTGATCAGCACGGTTCTATTCGTCGTTGCCGATATTACGTTCGCACTATCGACAAATTTTCCGCTCACACTCGCATCTCTGGCTTTGGTCGGCGCTGCTATTCCCGTTTGGGCATCATCAACGATAACCCTGCTCCAAACGCAGTCCGATCCCAAGATGATCGGCAGAGTGATGTCAGTGTTCACCCTCTCGCTGCAATCGATGATGTTCGGCTGGTTCTTGGGCGCTTGGATCGGCACGATCATTGGGAACGCCCAAATGATCATCATCGGAACGCTCATCTACCTAGTCGTGAACTTCGGACTAATCTTCAGCTCCCGAGATCTACGACGCTTATAGAGTTTGATTGCAGATAGCTTGAAAACTTTCGCGTAACAATGTCTAGCTAGTCCGTGAGCGGCCGATTCCTCGATACACTCGACGGCATGTTCAGCCCTAAACTCTCAGACTCACGACCCCAAGTGCCCTTGGTGACCGCCTCCACTAAATAGTCCGACTCACTTAGTCAAAAATCCTCAAGGTCGCCCATCCTGCATGGCGAAGCACGTTCATCTTCCAGAAGAACGAACTAGCGATTCAACCAACCCCAGCCGATCTCTTGGAAAACGTGCCAGTGGCACCACCAGAAAGCGCAACACGTTGCTACCTGAATTCATCGATACGCACCACCACCTCTGGGACCTCGAAAACAACCCCTACCCGTGGCTCATGGAACCCATTGATCACTTTGTTGGCGACTACTCATCAATTCGTAAATCGTGGCTAATTGGCGATCTTCACCAAGGTGCAAAAGACATTCCGCTAGTGAAATCAGTTCATGTTCAGGCTGAATGGGACCACAACGCCGATCCAGTTGGCGAAACCGCTTGGCTGCAGTCTGTAGCCGATGATCCCAATTCAAAAGGCATGCCAAACGCCATCATCGCCTACGCGAACCTCTCCGATCCAAACGTCGAAGCAACGCTAGAACGACACGCCAACCACGCCAACTGGCGCGGTATTCGCCACATGCTCAACTGGTCCGACGACAAGCCGAATTTCCGATTCGCCGAAGCCGGAAACCTAATGAGCGATCCCCAGTGGTTATCCGGATTCAAGCTACTCGAAAAATTCAACGGCTCGTTTGAAGTCCAAATATGGCCTTGGCAGCTTCAGGAAGCAGCCAATCTTGCCAACGATATTCCCGAAGTCCAAATCGTTCTAGGCCACGCCGCAATGCCAATCGGTCGAACTCCTGGCGATCTACGAGAATGGCGAAAAGGACTCGAAGCCCTCGGAACCGCCCCGAACGTCTCTGGAAAAATCTCAGCACTCGGAATGCTCGACAATCAGTGGACCACCGATTCGATCGCACCGTTCGTACTCGATATGATCGACATTCTCGGCATCGACCGCTGCATGTTCGCGTCGAACTTCCCAGTCGACAGCCTCTTCAGCGACTACAACACCGTTTGGAACGCCTACGACGAAATCACCTCAGATTTCACCGACACTGAGCGAGCGAAATTATTCCGCGAAAATGCCGAAAAGTATTACCGAATCTAGTCAATCCTCAATTACCAAAGCAACCAATCAATCAATGTCATCCTGAGCCAATCTAAGGACGACAGCCAAGCCAACAACTTTTCTGCAGTAATGCTCTACTCCTCCAGATTCACCAAGCCTGCCATTGCGAGGAGTCAGCGAA
>CAWVRY010000039.1:0-17055 GCA_963932695.1 uncultured bacterium
GTGGAGACGGGGGAGACTCGGGCTCGCCGGTGAACACGAGATTCGAATTATTCATACGATCAAGCAGCGTCACTACCCGATGCTCGGTTTCGCCGGGTTCGAGTTAACCAATCGTTTCTGCAACGTGTTCTACGAACTGCGCAACTATTTCAAGGGTTTGGTTCGTGGGTGGTGAACATGTTGCAGCAGAAGTTCTAAGGAAGATATTTACAGACAAGTGGTCGACTCTAATGACCGAATTATCAGCTTAAATACAGCGACCAATTTCATATTCAAGTCGATCTAAATTCGACTCGAGCACTGAGTTCTGGCAGACCCCCCAGTCACTTGCAGTTGTGATGAATCTGCATCGCCATTTTTGATACTGTTTGGAATATTGATAATTGTAAGTTCTAGTGTCATCGTTGCCGCACTAGTTGAACGCTGAGGTTTGGTGATCATTTGTCGAGATTAACTTCAATTCCGAGGCGATGGATTGTTGTTTCGGTCGTTGTCGGACTAATAGCGCTAGTCTTTGGTTACTCTTCTGAATCTGATCAATTACAGAAGTACAAAGAACGTGTCGGTCCCGCTTATGAAAATATGATTGATTCTCAACTTTCGTATGAGGAAAATTTAGCTCGTACGAATGAAATTAGTGTGGGAAAACTAATTGATGATCCTGAATACGTGACGGCTATGACCTCCGTGGCTGATTCTGCAGCATCTTTCAATCGGGTGGCAAATCAATTGATCTCCTCACTCGAATCCGATGACCCTCCGGACAAGTGCCGTGAATACAATTCTGTATTGATCAACCTTCTGACCGTGTTGATCGAAGGAATGGACGTCTCGCTCGAAGGAATCGACTATTTAGTCACGAGCGGTTCAGATGACACTCGGGAGTGGAAGTTGAAAATGCAACCTCTTACTGTAGAGACAGATCAACTCATTTCAGAGCTCCAACCTGTTGAGCTTGAGTGTTTTTTCTAGCGACTATTGAGATGTATTATTGGTCTAATCTTTAGGCTAAACAATCACTCTACCAACTTGCATTACACCGACACGGATCTATCAGGCCTCGGCGCACAAGCTCAGATTGATATAGAACACTGTCATACGTTCTGTTGATTTCGTTCTAGGTGTGTCTGTATGGATGCTATTTTGACGACGTGAAACAGGGTAGGGCACTGAGTTCGGATAGAACTAACCGATTTGCCAGCCGTGCTAAGCAGTTATCAGTCTCGTGGTGAGTATCCGATGTTTGCTCTCGCACTCTCATTGTCGCGCCAACGATTTGGGTTATTTGAAGAAACGTAAAAACATGCGAATTTTAACGTTGTCGGCGCGTCGATTGATTTGTTTATCGCCTGCACAGCATCTCGGCGGCTTAGGTGTATCGATCTCCTAAGATCATCTTCCGGCACGTCGCTTGCTATGACCCTTCCTAATCGCAGACATATGACCGATATTCCGTTGACTTCAGAGTGGTACCTACCCAGCGCTTCACCCCATAGTTTGGTGGCAGCGTAGATCCCGGCTGGTCGAGGCGGGTCCATTTCCGAGATCATTAGCGACTGGTCATCGAGCTCACTACGGTTACCTGCAATGATCTGTTTGACTGCAGGGTCATGCATATACCCCCCAGAGACCGCGCCAGTACTGGCCAATACAATGCGCTTCACACCGTTATCGTTGGCCGAATCGACCAAGTTATATGTCCCGTTAACGTTGACCGAAATGAGAGAATCGTCATCGTCAATATCAGGGAGAACTGCCGCCAAATGAACGACAGTATTAATGTTATTCATAGCGGTGTCGATGGCGGCTCGATCACTGAGTTCGCCCTTGACTCCCTCGAAACCCGGGATTAATCGCCTGCCGTAGGTGCGTACTTCGTGAGTGCTCTTGATCGAATCGAGCAAATCGGTTCCGATGAGACCACTAGCACCCGTTACCAGTACTGATTTCAATTTCGGGCTGTGGTCAGAGCTTTGAGGCAAAATTCGGTGATCCTTCGTAGATGATGGTCGGGCTGATTCGGTTCAGTGAGAACATAGCGTACAAGTTCTCACTGATTCCTAACGGTGTTGTGCATACCGGTGTTGCGGCCTCGGTGTTTCAGCGTCGGACGCTCTCTCGATGGTATAAAACAGGCTAGGGCACTGATTTTTGACAGAATCAGACGTGTCACCGTGAGACGCACATGAGGGGATTTTCATCTTCATATTTCGACAGCACACTCTCTATTATTCGTGCTTCAGTTTGTGTGCCGATTCGTGGCAGATCCCAACATGAAATCTATAGGTGGCTTCTCACTGAATCAACGTGATTTGAGCCGTCGGGAGAGTATTATTAGCGACTCGTAACAACTAGCGTAAATTCTCTTAAAAAGGTGCACTTGTGGTATTCAAGTTTGGCTATTCGACATACGCTCTAAAAATGGTTGATCCGTTCGAAGCAGTTCGATTGATCAAAGACGTTGGCTATGAGGCACTTGAAGTGTGCGCCGCCGATGCTTGGCCGTCCGCTCCGACAGTGTTCTCGACTTCGCAACAGGACGACTTAGGCAGACTCGCACAAGACCTAGGTTTTAGTTCACCGATTCTGTTCGCACTACTCGATGTCTGCGCCCCTGAATCAAGTCGGGCCGCCATGATTGAAAGCGCCAAGCTCAAGTTCGAAATGGTTAATCGTCTTCACTTCGACGACTCACCGATTCTGATTACCACGACTCCAGGCCATTCAGCTCCTGAATGGGAGTCTGGCAAAGAAGAAATTAGCGACGCCTTCATCCGCCTCGCCGATCTCGCTGCCGAAAGCAACGTCATAGTGTCGATCGAAGCCCATGCTGGTACCGATTTCGAAACGCCGGAAAAAGCGTTATGGATCATGGATCAGACCAAGCACCCCAACCTGAAGCTCGATCTAGATATTTCTCACTTCGTTGTCGAAGGTAGCGAGCTGAACCACAGCGTAAAACTAACCGCCCCTCACTCCTCCATGGTTCACATCAAGGATGGGATTAAGAACGCAGATGGCTCGATCGAGTTCTGCCTTCCCGGTGACGGAGGAATCGATTGCACCGAATTCCTGACTTCTTTGCGTGAGAATGACCTCGAAGATTTGCCTGTGTTCGCTGAAGTAAGTGTTCAGCAGTCACGTGAAGCCGACTACTCGCCACGCGGTGCCGCTGAGTTCTGCTATAACGCACTGAACAAGGCTCGGGTGGCGCTCGGATAACCGAGAGCCAGAGAACTCACGAATTACTATTCAGCTCACCTGACCGTAAATCCTTTGGAGTGGCCGGACGGCTATGTTCGCAAACACGGAGAGCAATTAATGACAGGTAATCGCCCACAGGTGGGACTCGCATCTACTTCCGAAGTCAGAGATGTTTACATTGACTCTGGCGACTTGGCACGACTCGAGGAGTTCGCCGATTTCCACTGGCATGAATTTACTGAACAGACCAGTTGGGATACGGCTCCCGACGCTTCTTCTGATGTGGCAACCAAGTTCATCAATTTCACAGAAAACCTCGATGCACTGATCGTGTGTCACGGATCGCCACGTGTGGATGGAAACGTTCTTGCTGCCTCACCAAAGATGAAGTTTGTAGGTGAACTTGAAGGCGACCGATTTGCACAGCGAATCGATGTCGCTGCGGCGGTCGAGAGTGGCGTTCGTGCCATCGATACCACTCATGGATCTTCGTATCCGGTCTCAGAATGGGCTCTGGCTCTTATGCTCATAGGCCTGCGTAACGCTGGAGCTCACTTCAGGCGAATCATCGACGGTGATCTTTGGGGATCATCGGAGTACAACGGTAAGACCCCTGATGTTGTCCAAAACGAAGAACTCACGGGTAAAACAGTAGGGCTTATTGGGGCCGGGTATATTGGTCGCAAATTGATCGAACTGATGAAGCCGTTCAATGTCACTGTTCTCGCACACGATCCATACGTTTCGCCCGAACTTGCAAGCTCCCTTGATTTCACACTAACTTCTCTCGATAAAGTCCTTTCAGTTCCTGATGTCGTTGTGTGCCTTGTGCCGCTAACCCCCGGAACAAAGGGAATGCTGAGTGAACGAGAAATTTCACTGCTTAAACCCGGTTCGATTTTCGTAAACGTTTCGCGTGGACCGGTTGTCGATACCGACGCGTTGCTCGCCCGGCTCGAAAAGGGAGACATTACGGCTTGTCTCGACGTGTTCGATCCCGAGCCGATGCCGTCCGATTCTCGAATAAGGAATCTGCGTAACGTGTTCCTCACGCCACATATTGCAGGGACTACTCAGCGATCGCGAACGAGGTTCTTCGAGGAAATGGTTAACGAACTCGATCGGCATTTCTCAGGGCACGAGACACAACATAATCTCACGGCGTACACACTCGCCAACCGTCGAGGCGAGTAGCTGAAAGCTCAGACAAACAAGAGCCCTCGGCTCAACAATTTTGAAATCTAGTACGACTGCATAGCACTGCGATAAGGTGAAAATAATGGCTGTTGAAATGATTTACCACGTTGGATTCGTGGTCAGCGATGTCGAAAAATCACTCAAGTGGTACACCGAGGTTCTCGGGCTAACCGTTGAACGTCCGATTCGAGAACTTTCCGGAGATTGGATTTCTGCCGTAACTGGTTTCGAAGGAAGCCGCATGAAAATGGCGTGGGTCGGTGTTGGTGGTCAGGCTTCGATCGAACTCGATCAGTACGTAACGCCCGAAGGTTCTGACGATCCTCCAACCCCCCGACAAAACGATGTGCGAGCCTCCCACGTTGGCGTGCAAGTAGACGACGTTCATGCAGAATACGAACGAATGTCGGCTCTGGGCGTGAAATTTGCTGGTCCTCCTCCTGTGCAACTCGACAATGAGTTCCCGTGGGCAAACTGTGCAGTGTTCTTGCAGGATCCCGACGGCAACTGGATCGAACTTCTTGAACGTCCCGCACCTAAGAGCTAGATTCGCCTTTAGTTTCAGGCGTTTTAGCGCGATCCCATTCTGATCTCGGCGTGTACTGATCGGGTAACTGCCATGAATGCGATGAAGGCCAAGTTGGCTATCACCGCTACAGAAAACGCTGTCAGTGCGTAGGCTAGGATGTTCCAATCGGTGTGCAACAACATTGGTGGCGTGATGTCGGCAGGGTCGTCTCCGGTCAGATAGGGGATCGTCGTTAGCGCGATTGCTCGACCTGCGGCAACCCCAACCAATGCTGCGAACAAAATGATCGTTAGGCTCTCGAAAATGATCATGCAAGTGAGCTGGATTTTCGTCAGGCCAAGAGATCGTAAAACTGAGAACTCAACACGGCGAAGCGAGAATCCTCCAACTGTGTGGACTATGACCCCAATGATCGCCACAGCGATCAATACTGCATAGCCGAATCCCAAAATATATCTCCAGCTTTGGGATTCGAGCTTGCTGATTGCGGTTTGTTCCGCACCTATCTGCTGGCGAACGTTGACTGCGTTCACACCGGCATCGACAAGGTTTTCTCGCACTTCGTCAACCAAACCGTCGTTGCTCAACCGAGCGGACGAAATCCAAATTTCATTCACTGGTGCTTCAATCGAGTTTGAATCGAGAGTCAAAGCCTTCCATACGGTATCGCGTGACGAAATAATGAATGGTCCGGTGACTGGATTCAGAGTTGGAAAATGCTCAATGAATCCACCGATTCTGACCGACAATTCCGTGTCGGCAATCGTAATTTCGATGTGATCGCCCACTTCATACCCTTGTTCTTCTATCCACTTCGATCCGATGACCCCATGGGCGACGCCGGGTTGCGATAGCTCGATGCCGCGATATGTGCCGAAGGCTGGTGGAGCCCATGAAATGATCGCTCCATCGTCGTCTGCATCATCTATTCGCGCATCGTAATCACCGTAGCCACCTCCGACTGTGTGTCGATCAGACGAGTTCGTAAAGTCGAGAATTACTTCAAAGCTGTTTACGCCGTGAGCGCGAATTTGATCGATATACATCGAACCTGGCGTCGGCGGATCACCACGTTCGATAGGCCTGCGCGAGAACCCCAAGAATTCGAGAGTAAGTGGCTCACCTGTGGGAAGGTTTTCTCTGAGGGTGGTTAAGGCGACCCCGATGTCGCACCATTCAGGTGCGGACGGTGTTTCCAGTTCCGATTCGCCTTCTGGCGACAGATTTGGATTAGGTTCTATTGGTGGTGGTAGCACTGCACATTCGAACTTGTCGCCACTGCCAACTGACGATTTAGGGGCGAGAGTCCCTATTGTGAGATTATGCAAACGACCCGTAGAGTCTGAGATTTTCATCACCATTCCCACATCGGACATCGAAACTACCGGCTTGATGTGCGCCGATATCCAGTTGGCGTTGTTCGGTATCGGCAGACCGTGCAATTTCTCACTTGCGTCGAGTAATTCAAGCGTAGTGTGCGTATCAATACCATCTCTGATCCATACTATTCCATCGAGCTCTTTGGGCTCCAATCCCAGAATAGTCACAGGTATTGCACCATCTACTCCACGGATGATTCCAGATGCTCGTGTCGCTCCTGAAACAGAATCTACGCCATCTATTTCAGCGATTAAGGAAAGGGCTTGATCGATCCTCCATTGCGATCGATACGTGAGTTTAGCGGCTCGTACATCGGCGCCAACGCTGTAGGCGGTTTGATCGAAATTGGAACTGGTGATCGTGGATTCGAAACTGGAAAGAAGAATCGCTGTTGCAGTTGCGGCGGCGATCA
This sequence comes from uncultured bacterium, assembly GCA_963932695.1. Lineage (GTDB taxonomy): Bacteria > Chloroflexota > Dehalococcoidia > Lucifugimonadales > Lucifugimonadaceae > Lucifugimonas. Next base: position 6,723 of record CAWVRY010000039.1, read on the forward strand.
TCACAACCAGCTTCGCCTGATGCGAAGTTCGCCGAGCAAGCGAACTTAGACCAAGTTCGAACACTACCGATCTCCCGATAATCGAAGGCAAGCGAGAAACGATTGCTGCCAGCACCATAAACGTGGTTGGCAATAGTCGTACTGCAACCGCCCCGATGCCGATTATTCCAATAGCTGGGAGAGCAAGCGATAGCTGGTTCGCCTGATCTTCGTTTACGGCGTCTTCAGCGAGTTGAACACCACCGTTAGAAAATTGCCAGGCGAGCAGTGCTGCGATTGCCACCACGACGAGATCGAGATAGTAGCGGGTGAAGAACGGTTTTTCGGCTTGGTTCGATTTGTTTCTGTATAGCCGAGTGATTAGCAGCGACCCTGCGCTAATAGTGCTTGTTGCGAACATGACTGCTCCGGCGAGCCCGACACCGACCGATGCGACAATTGTCCACACTTGCGGGAATTCGAGCTTGAACAGAGAATCGCCTGTAACTATCGAAGTACCGAACGGCCCCATCACAAACGCACCGGCAATGAACCCGATGATCGATCCAGAACCAGCAACAATCAGAGCTTCTGTAAGCGTTGAGGTTAGTCGCTGTCGTCGACTCGCACCACGCGCTGAGATCGTAGCGTCATCTTTACTCGTGAGGTCTGTTGTGTGATACCCCAGCAAGAGAACCAAAATTAGGGCTATTCCCGAAATCGAAAACATGATTGTTTTCATAGGCACAGCAGCGATTGTGTTTCGTTCGGCGAATAGAGCCAGTGCTTCATCGATTGCTGTGAGCATCTGGAAACCGGTAAGACGGCTGGACATACTCGTCGACAATGCATCGAGTCGTTCGAGAGTACGTTCAGCACTTCCAGCACGAATGTTGTCTGGTTGGACCGTCGCCAACCAGTTGTACGAAGACTCTCCACCCGTTCTCGACCCCTCGGCGAGCTGTGGGAAGTCGGCCTGATGCACGAACATCGGCACTAGCTCAAAACTAGAACCTGCGGTGTCGAATTCATGATCAACAATTCTCCAAATCGGAGATTCGGAGTTTTCTCTTTCGAACAGTGCAGCGATCCTGACGGTCAGATTCTCGCTACTGGTCGATGGAGGTGAGTAAACAAATTCGTAGTTCTGAGCCAGTCCGTACTTCCTCGCTACCGCACTATCCACCAGCACTTCGAGAACGTTTTTATCGGTCGAACTTCTGCTGGGATCCCAAGATCCTGAAACTAGATTGATCTCTTCATTTAGATCTTGGACCGACCCGAAGAACGCTCGCCTACGATCGAGGGGATCGGAATTATCTACAAACGAAGGTATGAAGGTGGGGCCACGGAACCCGCTATAAACCGAATCGTAAGCTTCGCCGAGAGCAGTCGATGCTTCCCCGTCAACCTGCTCAACCAGCGATGTGTGAGTGCTAAGAGAGAACGGCCTCAGGCGCCCTCGTAATTGAACATCGAGCGCGCCTGAGTCAGAATCCGATTCCGATAACGACAAAGAAAGAATGCTTGCTGAAACGTCGTCGAGGAACGTTAGCGTTCCAGCGATGCAAGTCACCGCTATTGCTACGCCGAGAATGCTGATCAGCGTATACATAACGCGACTTTTGATTCGCGCAGTCGCGAGCTTTACTCCTGCCGAAAAATCGTATCGCAGTTGGTTAGTCAATCCCACCGACCTTGATAGCCAATTACCTGTCGTCGGCCCTGTGAAAGGGCGAAAGCAAGCAGGCTGATTAATCCGATAACTAGCAGCGTAACCACGTAGATAGCGGTGTCGAAGCCAATCGTCGCGGCACGACTTGTAGCTTCGGCTGTTCCGGTGGCATAAACATCGGCAATACGTTCAGATACGAATGAACCTAGCGCACCTCCAAGAAGGAAGCCAGCACCGATACCTACAACAGAAACTATCCCGAATCGTACTAGTTTTTCTACGACAATACCGAGCTTCGTTATTCCCAATGCAGAGAGAATGTCGGAACTAAGACCCGTCTCGTAAAAATCGAGTCGTATAAACAGCAGAAGCCCCGTCAGCATCAGGAATCCGGTGGCGAGAGTTACGACAACGTGCATACCTTTCCAGCCGGCAGATGCGCCCGCACTCGCGGTCGAATTGCTCACCAACCGCTCAAATTCAAATACTTGAAGATCGTTCTCGTCCACATCTTCGATCAAGACCCTTGGATCTTGTAACGACCCGCCCGAAGTAGTGATGAATACTTCGGCTGAATTAGGTAGTACAGGGTCGATTTTGAGTGCGAGGAAATCGAGCAAAGTTTGGTAATCGATCACTACGAACGAGCTACCGGGATCGAGCGTCGCGAAGGTATCGAGTACACCACTTACTCTGATCGGAACGACCTTCCCGAACACAGTGATATACCCGGTGTCTTCCACGCTGAACCCTGACGATTTCTCGAACTTATCTCCAATCAGTATCGGTAGGTACTGAAGATCGCTTCGACTATGTAATCCTCGAATTCCATCGTCGGTTCCTGATCCGAAATGAGCCTGAACAGCCGTTTGCGATCCTGAGTTGGACTCGATTCTTGTTTCGCCTAGACCCGCGGTGGTCGCCAGTGCGTACCAACTGTCCGTGAATTCGAAGTTATCTATTGCTTTGACCACACCAGAGCCGGTGATTGCTTCCAGATTCTCAATGGTCAGGGTTACTTTGTGACCAACAGGTCCAACTGGTGGTTCGTAGATGAGAATTGATAGCAGTTCATACGGGCCGTTCGATTCATTCTCAATAGCGCCGATATATGTTCCGTAATTTGATCCCGAAACTTGGTCTTGAACCGGGATCATCAACACGGTGGTGGTCGTTCCGTCTGCACCCTTTATTCGACTCCATATGTCGATGAACGGCTCGCTAAGCCCGCCAACCATACTGAGCGAAACGGTGTCTGGTGGAAGCATAATTTTGACTGGCTGTGCAGTTGGATTTACACCCTGATTCAACGTTTGAGCGGCCTGCTGTGCAATTGGTCGCATCGAGTCTTCGACCAGTAACTTGCTCAAAGCGTCTGGGTCGACCGCTAGAAGATTCAGCTCTGCGCCTTCACCGTTAGCCCCGAGCGCACCTTTTGTTCGTAATGCAGGTGTCCATTGATCGATATTTTCTCTTGCTACCATCTGCTGTATCGCAGGATTCGAAGCGCCTTTGTAGCCATTAAAACCCGTGATTCTCGCATCGGCCCCTGCGGTCTGCGCCGCCGCGTACTTTCCGTTCGCCTCAAGCGATTTTGCGATAGTCGAATCGGCTACAGCGGTGATCGTAACGATCGTGATCAGCGTCAGAAGCCACACATGGCGGAACGACGATCTTCGCATCGAGGTTATTGCGTACCAGACTGTGGGAGATGTCCTGCCGAAAACGTTAGTCATTATTCGAGGGAACACCGGCCAAACCCGAACGATAGCTAGTATCGCCGACACTGCGACGATACCTGTGGAGGTCATAATCCACCCAATGCTCGATCCTCCAGTGTCTGCCGACGCTGATAAAAGATCGCGAGCGTTCATCTCCCATAGAACCAGTGCCGAAACCGCCACGATCAGCAGATCGATCTTCATTCGCCACAACCAGGGCGCAAGCACGGATAGATCTCTAGATGATTTCGGCAATTTCCTAAGAACGAGAAGCTGAATGCTTGGTCGCAGAATGTTCAGTGCTGAAAGAATTCCTATTCCCACCGAAATTACAAAATCTCCGATTCTAAGTGGTATTGCCAATTGCGCTCCGTTCGTGAGCGGTTCCAGAGCTTCCACTGTCCCAAGTAGAGGCACGATAGACCATGCCAACAGGGGAGCCAGTAGTGCCGGAATGACAAGAACTCCGATGGCAGGCACCAATCCGAGTATGAGCAGACTCAGTGCGTTTCCGCCTCGAAGTCCGACACGAGAAACACTGTTCTTGATCGACGATGTCATCGCAGATCCTGACAGCAGCACAACTTGCCCGGCGACGAGCAGTAGCAGTACTACCGATAATGCGACTGGAATGATCTGGGCCGACCTGTCGCTCCGGATTTTTTGGAGCGGAGCTTTCGCTCCTACGAATACCTGCGCTTCTGGCGACACCGAATTCGCCTGCTTTGAAAATACTTTGATTCGTTCTAATGATGAGTCGATGCCGGCTTCTATAACGCTTGATGTATCAGTGGATATTAGCCACCATCCTGTTCCCAAAGTGGACGAGCGCCCAGGCAAAGTATTGAACAGAAGCTCATTGTCTACGATGGCGATAAATGCCGGTCCGGCTGATGCGGTTTCTGGAGTGAGAAGGTCGCGTGATATATCGGTCCAACTAGAATCTGACGAGCCCATCGGTTCGTAAATCCCTGCTATTCCGAGCTCAAAAAACTCTTCTCGCCTCGTATCTTGGATCACGATCACATCGCCCACACGCGAACCTGTGACCTCAGCTACATTGCCCGGAATCGCAATTCCTGAACTGCCTCTCGGTGGTGAACTGCCCGATATGTATCGAAGCGGTAACTCATCGCCAGTTGCTACCTGCATGTACAAATTTGAATACTGTGCAAAACTTTCGTCTTCTACAGACGAAATAGAGTAGGGCGCCGATCGGATTACGGTCATTTCGAGGCTGCCGATTACACCGAGATCGGCAACGGCAACATCTACTTCTTTGCCGATGGATTCGAATGCAGCCGGATTGAACGGAATGTCTCTTGACTTGACCCAACCGTTGGTCTGGGCGTCAGTGTATCGAGCAAATTCATGCTCTAGAGTGGCCGTTTCGATCCCGCCTAAATACTGAGTCATTCCGACGGCAATCGAGGCCGCAATAAGCGTTGACGAAATGGCGAAAGCCAGCAGCGTTTTCTGCTCGCCAGCGACCTTCCATGAAAGTTTCCAAATCGTCATTTCGACGACAGAAACCATTTTTACCATTGATCGCAACCCTCAGCGATTCCTGATCGTTCGAGCTGATTGTCGCCTCGTACGCTGCCGTCTTCTCTCACTTCGAAACTGAGAGTAAGCGAGCCTAAGTCGCGGTCGGGTTGGCGATTGAAAACTACGCTAATCACGTCGTTGATAGCTTTACCTGAATCTTCGGCAGAGAACTCGTAATCTAGGTCTACCCACTTATCGCAGGTCGCACCGAAAAAGCCCCACGATTTTTCTGATAGATAGCTTAATACCGTGTCACGGGCCTGCATTACCTCAGCTTCAGAGAGTGCAGTGAGCGGAATATTCTGCCCCGCTAGATCGCTCTGGCTTTGCTCAGTATCGTCATTTGATTCGCTCTGGCAGGCACCAAATACGAAGATTACTGCCAGCCCGAAAGCGATAGTCAGCAGCAGCTTCTGCGCATCTGAAAATGGATGAGGATTAGAAATAATGCTCTGGATCATGATGATGACTCTATCTGGAGAGTTTTCAGGAATTCGATCAGTGAGTTTCGATCATCTTCCGATAGATTCGTAAAAGAGTCTTGTGCGAATTGCGATGCTCCACCATGTGCTTCGATTGCCTCAGAAATCAAAGTAGCCCGGCCGTTATGTAGGAATGGAGGCTCGCTCGCAAAACCCCACAGCTTCCTCGTTAGCCATTCGTCAGTTGGAACATCATCCTGTTCGAGAACTTCGTTGTTTAGATCTGAACCCATTTTGTGGCGTTTGAGATCGGTGAACACGGGAATTAGGTATTCGCCATCGTCGTTGAGAGGAAAATCTGGCGAGAAGTCGGCAAGATCGAACTCAAGTAGGGCATCGACCTGGCCTGGACCAAGGTCGGAGCCACTGTTGTAAGGGCCGGGCTCGGTGAAAATAAGCGACCGTAACGGCATTTCCTGCACATGGCACACCGAGCAACCGATCGAGCTGAATAGCTGTTCACCCTTTGCTACGACGGCACGAGCTTTTTTAGTGTTAGGTAATAATTGGATCGGTGTCGGCAGGGTTGCTTGGAACACCACGAGAGCCGTTGAGTCGCCTGGAGTAATTTCGTTTTTCACCCCGTCGCCGTCCGGGTCCTTACCCGCACCAGTTCGTTCGTAGGTTTGCAATCCGTGATGTGAATTTAGGGCGTTGTTGGTGAATGCTCGAAGGCTAGTTACGACACCCTTTTGATGGAACGGTCGAATGATCAGATCGTAATCGACACCCTCGACAAGCGTCGTATCTATGAAGCCTGATGCATGCGCAGTAATCGAGCCGAAGCCAACTCCCTTTGTTATTAGTTCAGCAGGTACAGGTTGGTCAGATTCTTTTGCTGTTTCAAGAGCTTCGTCACGAATAGTATGAAGATCGGCAGTCATCTCTCTCGCCAACAGTTCGATCAATCCAGAACCGAACATGCCAAGCGTGTTCCGTTCGTTGGCGACGTTTCGTAAATTGACGATGGCGTCTTCTAATTCGACTTCGTCTCTGTCGTCGAGTTGGTTGTCAAAATCTACGAAATCGAACTCCTCCCCACGTACAAAACCGTTAGCCACGTTATCGCCGCCACCACCTGCACTAGGCATATTGTGACAACCGGAGCATGCGTTTGCATCAGGGCCTGAGATTCGGTTGAAGTTGTCAGGAGATTTAAGTCTCGTTCGAGATTCACCAGAACCCGTGAGGCCCGGCCGTCCGGCACCGTCGAGTGAATTGAAGCTAGCCACGAACAGGGCATCGCCAAAATCGATTAATTCTTTGATCGTGTACTTGCCGTATTCGATACCACGCTGGCTCACATGTTCGGCAATCACCGGGGCGTCACCTACCCACTCCCGACCAACCGCAGCGCAGTTCCAGCGAACATCATTCACTGCCTCTAACACGTGGACGTGGGCTGCCATCTGTTCGTAGGTGTCGAGATAGCTCAGTACCTGAAATGTTGGATAGTCGTAAGTGCTTGATTCTGCGATTTCTCTTGCGTTCCAAATGAATCTGTCGACTGCATCTTCAACTTCGCCTCTAACGTCGGGAAGAAGCTCGAACTCAAGATAATCAAGGCGTTGTATCAGATCTTCTGGCGAAAGCCGTTCAGCGAGAACGTCGTCATCGATAGCGAACACTTCTTCGCACACAGCTACAAGCGGATCGATAGATTCTTTGCCACAAGCCACGACTGCCAACAGGATCACTGCTAACAAGCCGTATAAAGCTGATTGATTCATCGAAGCACCAGTCATGGCTAACACAATCTACGCGTATCCGATTTCCTTATCAATGGGCTGCTGATACTCATCAATAGTTCCGTCAATTACATCGGAAACGGTAACATGACGACCCGCTAGCCCGCTTTCCAGAATCCCATAAATAACACCGAGTGCCTGCATTCCCTCTTCTGGACCAACTTCAACCGTGGTCTTGTTAGCGATAGCTTCGGCGAGTTCCTGAAATTCGATAGCAACAAGAATTCTGTCGATAGCTTCGAATGTGACATCGTACGACGCCATTCGATTCTCGCCACCGAAAAACTGAGCAGTGATCGAATCGAGCTTCCAATCGGGAACTGCATCGAGCATTTCCTGATGACTCATCGGTTCGTCCTTGCCCTCGATGTGAACTATCGGTGGCTTGCCCGTACGGGTCGGCGGGAGGAGGATCGTTCCTTTGTCACCATGAACCGAGTTCATGCCAGCTCCGTAGCCGTGCGAGGCGTTCGTGATAGTGAGTTGGCCGATCATGCCATTATCAAACTTGATCGTCGACATAGCGGTGTCTTCTTGGTCGATCTCGACGTTCTTGTCCTCACCGAGTTCATCTTCAACACGGTGCCCGTAGAACTTCCTGAGCGTCGGGTTCATGTCTTGGCGTACACGCTGGGGCGTAAACAGCCCGGTTGCAGAGTAAACCTCTTTGATATTGCCCAATAGATAAATAAGGAGATCGGCTTCGTGCACACCCTGTTCGATAATGACGCTTCCTGCTCGAGATTTTAGTGCTCTCCAGCCCGTGTTGTGCATCAGAGCCGATCCGCCCGAAAGGCTAACTTTCATGGCGAACCCAGGTTTTCCGATCACTCCAGCATCGATTAAGGCGGATGTAAGGCGGTTCATGGGGTCTCGGCGATACTGCTCGCCAATTGATAGAACCTGACCGCTTCGAGCTGATGTTTCAGCCATCTCTCGACACGCACGCATGGTGAGTCCCATTGGCTTCTCTGTGAGAACCGAAACGCCCGCGTTCATCGCTGCAATAGCAAACGAATGGTGCATACGAGTATCTGTGGTGATATCGATAGCTGCTAGACCATCTATGTCTGTAAGCATCTGGTCAAAATCTGTATATATTTTTGGGCGTTTTCCCGTCGCCGCTTCCACTTCTGATGCAACGTGATTGGCCGATTCTTCGTGCCTATCGCACACTGCCACAAGTTCGAATGAATCGAAATGCTTACGTAGTTCGATGTATGCGAATGCGTGCCGTAACCCCATGCCACCACAACCAACGATGGCTAATTTCAGCGCCATTAATTTTCCCAACTTTCCGTATTCAAATGCGTGTTTAAAGATAAACACCCGCACATTTATTTTGCGGGTGTTTGTCTTTAAAACTACTGATCGCCGAAATACCTGAGGGCACCACCTGCGATGCCCTCAGGTTATTCGGAGGAGTAATTCCTATTTCAGTTAGTTTGCCTTCGTGATGTTCAAGAACTCAAGAAGGAAACCAGCCCATAGCGAGTATGGAGCTACGTACGGGTCGTCAGTGTTGGCCCAACCAGTCCAGTTCGACGTGTTGAACGTAATCACGTGACGTTCTTCAGCTAGCGTGATTTCAATCACGTCACTGAGGAACAGTTCAAGTGCTTCGTCAGCAAGTGCCATGTACTTAGGGTCGTCTGGCGACGGAAGAACCGAATCCATTTCGTCGATAATCGCGTCGTATTCCGGGTTGTTGTACTGGCTGTTACCCCAGATGTACGAGTTCATTTCTCCCTGTGAAGGGGAAGCGAACTTCGAGTGGTAGTGCTGCAGCGTGCCATGTGGCTCTGCCGAGCTACCACAGTGAACCACGATCCACAGGTCTGCGTTGCCAGTTCGGACCTTTTCAAACAGTGGAGCAGAGTCCGGGTCGTGCAATACGAACGTGATGTCGAAACCGGCGTCTCGGAGTTGCTTCTCAACAACAGGACCCATCGGCTTCAACCAACCAGGTACCTCTATATCCGTAGTCAGAGTTTCCCCATCTTTAGCCCACATGCCATCGCCATTCTTGGCGTATCCGGCAGCGGCCATTTCGGAATCAACCAGGTCCTGGCTGTGTAGGCCTGGATTGTACTGCTCGATTAGAGCAGATTGCTTATCCTGGTATGCGATCAGTCCACCGTAAGTGGAATAAGGCACAACCTGGGTAACTGTAGAACCTTCGTATGCAAGATCAACGATCTGCTGACGGTCAATTGCTGCCTGAATAGCTCGTCGTACGTGAACGTCCGACATGACACCATACGCGGTGTTTACACCGAGTGTGTAGAGACATGCATCAGCTGCACCGTAAGACGGCCCTTCGAGTGACCAGCTGACGACGTTAGGGTTTCGTTTGTTAGCTGCAAGGAATACACCAGGCTGCATGATTGATCCAACGTCAAATTCGTTGTTGATCATACGAGCGGCCATCGTGTCAGCGCCCCCTGGTGGGATGTACGTAACTCGCAGAGGTTCTGGCAAGTCGTGGAATCCAACCTTGTTCGCCCACCAGTCGTCGTTACGGTCAAAGACTTGAGCCTGACCAGTAGCCTGAACGAGTTGGAATGGGCCGGTGCCGAGTGGGTAACCCTTATCAAGGTCGAAGTTGTTCCACTCAAGAGGGTCCTGACCTTCCCAAGCGTGTTGCGCAAGGATAGGTAGGTGAATTTCAGAGTTTTCTACAAAGTAGAAGTAGAAGAATCGTGGGTTCGGCTTGTTCAGGTTGATAGTGAAGTTGGTGTCGTCAGTAATTACGACGTCCTTTACCCACTCCTGAATGTCACCCGCGAAAACCATGTCGTCGTTTCCGAGCAGTGTGTCGATCGTGAACTTCACGTCATCTGATGAGAATGCCTCACCGTCTGACCATTCAACTCCGCTTCGCAGAGTTACATCGACACTTAAGTAGTCATCAGAAACTGTGTAGTTCTCAGCCAACCATGGGATCTGTTCACCCGTGTTGTGGTTATAGAGGTACAGGAATTCGAAGATCGTCTTGTTCAAGATTCCTCGAACACGTCCGAGCCCACCGAGTGAGTACGGGTTCATGTTCTCAGGGTCTTCAATTTGAGTTGCTCCGGGGCCGAAGAAGGTGATAACGAGAGTGTCTTCACGAGAAATCTCTTTGTCTCCATCGTCTTCTTTGGCTGGCTCAGCTTTTTTCTCAGCTGCTTTGGCTGG
>CAWVRY010000040.1:0-16849 GCA_963932695.1 uncultured bacterium
GGGCTTTCATCATCGTCGCCGCCCGAAGCGACAAGCGACGTATCGTCCGATCCGCACGCGGCTGCAACCACAGCAACCAAAAGCACTGAAATCAGCAACAACTGAACTCTAGAAATAAGTAGAAATCGATTCATCAAAAGTAGCCTTTAGTACAACCGTACGAAATAGGGGTTTAGAACGACGAGTCAATGGTACTCGGAAACCTATCCAATAACTTATGTAATTATTACAGGTGTGAAATGGCTATTCAGCCATTTACAAAGGAATCAACCATTCTGCAACTTTCTCGCAATTGGTTGAAGGCTCCAGCAGACTGCCATCATCACCTTCGCACATGAACACAACGTTACCTACAACGGTGTAATCGTTCTAGGTCGGATATAGATTAGTGCATCCTCTGGCAGGTAACACGTCATCTGAGCTATCCGTATTTGGCGCCAAATACGAAGCCGAGAATGACTTCGATGGGAACGATGTCTCGGCCTTTACAGCCGACTGACCGGCGGTGTCTCGACAAGATATTCTGTCAGTAAGATCGCCATCACGTGCCTGATCATCGCTTTCACGACGGAACTTTTGATCGACTGCTGCCGCAACTCAAAGCGTCTTCGCATCGTCGGCCGAAGCGTAAATCAGGACACCAACTTCGGTCTGATTCATGAGTCAGAACCTCGAAGCGCACTTAGGCACAGATTTTTATCGCAAATAGAGCGAATTAAACGCGGAAAATATTATCGTAATTCGTTCAACTTTGGTTACTGATCTTCTATCGACGTGATCAACGTGGAACCACCCTGCCGATAGATTTTGGAACTTCGACTGGACTAGGATCTTCGGTATCGATCATCCAACTCGCAAGCAACGAACGCATTTCTGAAATCACGGTAGCGTTTTCTGAGAGATGGGCTACATTCGTCAGTTCCCAAGGATCTTTAGTCAAATCGTATAGTTCGTCGATATCACCAGGACCACCATCTGAGCCAGACGTCAAAGTTGCTCCACGAGCCATCGGATCGGTGACGTACTTCCACTCTTTCGTACGAACCATCTTGCGACGGCCTTCAGCTTCACGCCCCCAGAGTGTCTCTATGATCGTGTCGTAACCGAACGGTTCATCGAGAGCATCGAGTTGCCCCATCGTTACCGGTGGTCCGCCAGAACCGTATTCTGAGAATGCCGCTGAACGAGGTGTAGCAGCGGTAACGGTAGGAAGTGGCCGACCTTGCATCCGGCGGGTCTCTTGTTCCGACAATGCAGTCTCACCTTCTGAATCTTCGCCCCGTGCCCAGCCAGCGCCTATTCCGTCGAACGAAGCAAGACCCTGAAGCTCCAACAACGTCGGAAGAATATCGATCGTACTCGTCATTGAATCCTCCACAACGCCCTGCGGAACACCTCCACCCGGCCAAGAGACGATCATTGGGACCTGCACAAGTGCATCGTAGAAAACTCCGCCTTTCACAGCCATTCCGTGCTCACCGATGAAATCGCCATGGTCGGCGGTGAACACAATGATCGTATTTTCTCGGAGCCCAAGATCATCGAGCTTGTCCACGATTCTCCCGATGCCATCATCCACGAATCTGGTCATCGCCTGGTACACGCTCACAACTCCGCGACGATGTTCCTCTGAATCGCCAGTTTGGCGCATCATCCTCGCCAGAACACGGTTTCGTTCGGGTGATGTTCCGTCGGTGTACTCGTTCGTACGTTGCGGCGGTAGAACTACGTCTTCCGGTGGGAACATATCTACGTAGCGGCGAGGAGCTTCGAACGGCTCGTGTGGATCGGGAAATGAAACCCAAAGTGCGAATGGATTTTGATCACCAGAATCGTTCGAAGCAAAATCCCCAGCTACATATTTATCGAGGAAAGCTTCGGTTTGGGTAGCAATCACCGAGGTTCCGAATTGCTCTTCTGGGGTATCCGATACGGCATACGCTATTCTCGGACTTTGAGCGTTTTGCCTGAGATTTGCCCGAACCTCGTGAGCAGCGTTGATATCGACCTCGGGCACGACCCACTCCATACCAGTGTTTCCAAAATTCTCGCCTTTATATTTGCCCTCTTCAGGCAAACCAGCATGAGAAATCTCGCATCGGACATCGAACAGTTCTAGATCTGACGGCTCGATGTAGCAGTGGTTCTTGCCGATCAAACCTGTCGTGAATCCGTTGTCTTTCCAGATTCGGAACGCATGCTGTTCGTTTTCCGGCATCAACGTTTCATTACGTCGACACCCCGTCGAATGTGGATATCGCCCCGTCATCACTGATGTCCGAGCTGGGACACACAGCGGATGCGGAGTAATAGCGTGCTCAAACCGAACACCATCATCAGCCAATCGTTCGAGCGTTGGAGTCTCGATGCCGATCTCCGACGAATACATTCGAAGAATCGAAGCCTTCATCTGATCGGCCATTATGAATAGAACGTTGGGCGTGGAATTAGTAACCGGCGTCCGCTCGATCATCTGGCACCACAAAGATCGTAAGCAATCGCTAGCATGCTTCTGGTGCCGCTAATCAACGAAGCGATACCTACAGACTCATCAGTACCGTGTGCCCTAGAAAGCATCGGATCATCGTCCGGATGTGCTCCAGTGAAGCCATATGTAATGATCCCGAGCTCCCGAGTAAATCGAGAATCCGTGAAGCCGTTGCTAATTGCGGGAATCCACTGGATATCGTCTCTTCCAACAGCCGCTGCCTGAGCCTTACGAATCGAATCGGTCAGCTCTGTCTCGAATTCCGATGAGTTCGGCACCGACATGTAATCGATCTCGTATTCGAGACCATCGATACCCTCGAATGCCTGATCCAGCTGTCGACGCACGTAGGCTTCATCTTGGAACGGCAGCGTTCGAATATCGCAGGTGAGTTTGATCTCTTCAGGAACGCTGTTCGACTTGATACCGCCAGAAACCATCGTAGGCGTTAGCACCATTCGAGACAACGCCTTCAACAACGACCCAAGACGGGGTGACGTCTCGTTCATCTCAGCCACAATTCGATCGATATTCATCGGCGAGGGTTTCTCTTCGATTCCGAACGATCCGACATGATTGAATATCTCGAGTGATGTATCAAGCTCTGGTCGATACGACTCTATAGCTCCCAATGCACGTGAAAGCTTGTAGCTAGCGTTAACACCGGTCCAAGGCACTGAGGCGTGGGCGCTTTCGCCTCGAAGCGTTATGTGCAGCTCCATTCGGCCCTTTTCGCCAGTACCAAGCAGGTAAGTAAGCGAGTTGCCAATTTCAACCGGCGTACCGCCGCCTTCGTTGACTGCGAACTGAGCCTTCAATGATTCCGGGTGATTATCCGCAAGCCAGCCGAATCCCCATCGACCGCCATGTTCTTCGTCAGCACCGCTAACAAGCCGCAAACCATGATCCAGGCGCACGCCCGAACGCTTCATTATCGCCATCGCCATTAGCTGACAGGTGAGTAGCGCTTTGCAGTCGGAAGCACCTCGACCGTAGATTCGGCCTTCAGAAATCTCGGCTGCAAACGGATCCCAGTTCCACTTAGTCGCATCCTCAACAGGAACAACGTCTGTGTGTGACATGAGCATCAGTCGGGTGTCGTTGTCATCGCCCGGGTAGACCGAAATAATATTCCCTCGATCGGCATCACGAGCCAATATCTCAGACGAGAGATCATCTTGATCGAGCCAGTCTCGAATGAACTCTGCGACGGCCGTTTCGCCACCTGTTGGCATGAACCCTGTGTTCACCGACGGAATCCGAACTAGTGACTGCTCAAGCTCGACTATTTCATTGGTTGCGGATTCAACCTGATCAAGCAAGCTCTGAAGTGATGGCATTTACAAATCCTCGGTGAACACCCTGAATGAATACGTTTCACTCCGGAAGCTAGCATTCAGCGCGCAACGGGTCAACGCGCTCACCCTTGATAATCCCTAGAAAACAAAAAAGGGATGACACCGAAATTCGATGCCATCCCTTTAATTCACACATTTTCGCTAGAGGGTTATTCCTCTTCGGTGTTATTCAGACCAAGACGACCACGCCAGTTGCGACGTCGAGTTGGGCTACCCACAGGCTCGGCATCACTTGAATCCTTGCTTGCCGGCGGAGCCGAACTAGCTGTCGAAGGAGTAGGTGAAGCTGGAGGAAGTGGCGAATCAGCAGATTTTCGAAGCGCTGGAGGCTTAGGAGCCGAACGACCGTTGCTAGTACCGTTAGTCGAACTTGAGGCAGAGCCAGAACTAGCGCGACCACCAACACGTCGACGTGTAGGTGTACGGCGGGTGTTGCTGTCCGCAGATGACTCTGCAGCCGGTGCTTCGGACTCAGTGGTTTTAGCTGCTGCCGTATTTCGTGCAGCAGGCTTGCCAGTTCGAGTAGTCGGCGCTCGACGTGCTCGTGGGCTTGAACCAGCTGCTGAAGTTGCTGAGCTGGAAGGCGACCTACGAGTGCTCGAACGTCGAGCCGTCGCCGCCTTAGTAGCAGCCTTATCTTCACCGTTAGGCGAAGCAGCCTCGTCCGAAACCTCAGGCCTAGATGAGGCAGTCGCCCGCGTCCGTGACTGTGCTCGGGTCATCCACAATCCAGTAAACCAGGTCTTGTTGAACTTCTGAACAACATCAGAAACTCGTGCCGATTCAGCCGACATGTTCATGTCGAATGCAGCGACTTCGATGTGCTTACCAACGTCTTTTACCGCCTGCAAGGCAGGGTAGAAGTCGGCGTCACCACTCACAACAATAGCTGTGTCGTAGTGATCGTTGTACGCATTGGTTACGAGGTCGGTCGCCAACATTACGTCGACGCCCTTCTCAACCATGATGTCTCCGCGCTGTTTCCAAATTCCGAGTCGAACTTCCACGTAGGGAGTGTCGTACATCGATTCGAGGAACTTTGCCTGCTCGACACCGACGTTAGGGTTCGAGTCGGATTCTTGGCGGATGTTGTAGTAATAGATTCGTTGCAGCTTGCGACCGTTAGCCAATTTCATGGCGAACTTGTCGAATTGCAGATCATGCCTGCCGCATGCTTGAGAAAGCACGTGATACAGGTTGCTTCCGTCGATGAAAACCATAACGCGATCGTTTTCGTGTACTTCTGACGATTTAGAAGACTTCGAGGGCATCTCAGCCACCACCTAATAAGTCATCGCCCAAAGAGCGGCACTCTGGCTCGCACTTTACGCGGCTATTTTCACAGGTGAGTCGAAGTGGGCGGAGGCGGGGAGAAATCTTACAAATCAAATAATTGCGAGCGCCCGGTACGACTTCACTCTTTTATTCTACCTCCAAATTACGGTGACCTTCCGTGCAATTCATCCAATTCACCTTGGTAGTAGCGCCAATAATGGTCGAAAAGCAGTTCAAACGCACAACATCGGTTACCATCTTGACTCTTCGCCACTTACAAAACATTATTGCGTTACGGGGCTATATCCTCGAACTGGAAAACCACATAAACGGCTCAGATATCCGCCAAGGACACGATTGAACGATCATGAAAACTGTCAAACAAATTGAAACGCCCTGCGAGATGCCAAACGGTTTGCAATGGACCGATGAGGGCCTTTTCGTAATGGATCAAAAAACCGATAACGTCTACGTCGTCGACGAAACCGGCAAGCTCTTACGCACAATTCCAACGCCCACAGCCAATGGATCAGGAATCACTGTTGGCGGCGGTTTTCTTTGGACGGCGTCAAATGGAAACTCAGTTTCACGTCCTTCCCGATCAACCGATACTGGCCTCGGGTACATCTACAAACTTGATTTACAAACTGGTCAACCAGTCGATCGATTTCGCACCCCAGACGGCGGGGGAATTCATGGGATCGAGTGGGATGACGGCAAAATTTGGGTAACCGCATTCCAGCCGACAGCAATATATTTGATGGATCCGTCAGACGACTACAAGATCGTCCACACCTTCGAAGTTGACCTGCCTCGTCTACACGGACTTGCCCGAGTCGGCGATGGACTATGGTGCGCCCATACAACCGACAACGTTATCGTCAAATATGACGTCGACTCGGGCGCCGAGCTCGACCGAATAACTCTCGACCCCGGCGACGCATTCGTCCACGGTATGTCGATCAAAGACGGCGAACTTTGGTACGGCGATGCCAACTTTGCTGGTAAGCACAACACAGCAACCGTCGGTAACCCGGAAATCGGCACGATCGTCGCCTAAACGGCGATCTTTAGGTGGTCGATCTGATCATTCAAACCCTACTCGACCGCGCCTTCGCAGACCTCCACATTTCGAAAGGTATCCAGCCAGAATGACCAAGCCACATGTCGTCGACAGTCATCATCACTTCTGGGAGATCAAACGGTTCGACTACTCGTGGATGCCTGATGGCAGCCCGCTCGCAACCGATTACGGCCCTGCTGATCTTGCGCCGTTGGTAAAAGCTGCAGGAGTCGATTACACCGTTATCGTACAAGCCGTATCGTCACCTGACGAAGCACGCTGGTTGCTTGAACTCGCCGACCAGAACGATTTCATCGCTGGAGTTGTCGGTTGGGTCGACCTAACCGACCCCGAAGTTGGGTACACACTCGACGAGCTTCAGCAGAGTAAATATTTCAAGGGTGTCAGGCATATTTGGGAAGGTGAAGACGACCCCGGCTGGATAGTGAACTCGGGAGCGATCAACGGGCTTCACGAACTTGTGCGCCGCAAGTTAACATTCGATTTTCTAGCTAAACCACCTAATTTACCTTTCATACCGAAAGTCATGGATCAAGTTCCAGATCTTCGAGCCGTAGTCGACCACATAGCGAAACCGGTAATCGCCGATCATCTTATCGAGCCATGGCTTAGCGATATGAGGAAAGTTGCGAGCATCAACGGAATTCACTGCAAGGTATCGGGAATGGTTACAGAAGCCGACCACCATAATTGGACGGCAGATGATCTACGACCATACGTCCATCACGTACTAGGCATGTTTGGTACCGACCGACTCATGTTCGGCACCGATTGGCCCGTCTCAACTCTGGCCGCCAAATACCAAACAGTGACCGAAACCGCCCGAGCAATCCTCAGATCACTCTCACCCGAAGCACAAGCTGATGTGTTTGGTGGAACCGCCACAAGGTTTTATCGACTCGACGTGTAGTCCGAATCTGACAACAACGTTAAACGAAGCGAGCCGGGTGAACTAATCTCCAACTCGCTTCGTTTAGCGAGTTGGAATTGCTGCCAATACTCGATCAAGCCACTAGGTAGATACCGCAGTTCGACTCTTCATTCTTCCGATGTTCGATCACGCCGAATATAAAAAATAGAAGGGATTAACAGAATCGTGCGGCTACACATGCGGTCGCTTCTACCCTTAGAAATTAATACAAGGAGTACTTGATGGGAATCGTCAAGACCGACGATAAGTTGATCATCTTGCTCGACATTGCGAAAGTCATCAGTGACAGCGAATAGGTGGAACTCACCGAAGTTCAAGAAACGCCTGACGCAGTAGCCGCCTAGTTCTCTAAGCACCTACAAATAGAAGCGTCGGGTCGAATGACCCGACGCTTCTTCGTTAGCCGTTGTAACTATCAAGCAGGTAAACCTTTTACCAGGTTGGCTTGCCCGAACTCCACGCCCAGTTGTCGGGCGGCCATACGTTTCGTCCAACACGTGCACCACCTTCACGGCTGGTGTCGTACATATCCTTCACTTCCTCAACCCACTGCTTAATGTGAGGAGTGCCCTTGTGGTACTCAAACGCGTCAGGGTTGGCGTATACCTCGTACAGGTACATCTCGGTCGGATCGTTCACGTTCTGATAAACATCAAACCGCAAGCAACCCTGTTCCTCGTGAGTCGAACCAACACCATCGGCAGAAACCGACTTGATGAAGGCATCAACATGCTCTTCCTTCACGAACTTCGGAGCGTGAATCACATGCAAGCTCGAAGCGAAGTACGGGTCGTCCACAATGTGCGATCGGTAAGAATCCCAGTTTCCGTCACCGGCAGGGAATACTGGCTTACAGAACGAAACTCCAACTTCACCATCAAACATATCGCCGACAGCTTCCTGCCACACCTTGAAGTGAGCCATTTCACCGTGAGCAGCAAACGCTGCTTCATCGTTGTACACCTCGCAGAAAGCGAACGATGTAGGATCGTCGGCAGCCTGAACAATATCGAACCGGCGGCAACCGGGCTCATTCATCACAGAACCCTTGGCATCATCAATCGATGCCTCAATAAAATCATCAATACGGTCTTCTTTGACCTTTAATCGCACCATCAAGATGTACATCACAACTCCAAATTTACGGCCCGGTGAGAAATCGTAGCCCTCGTTACCCGGCCTACTTCATATGCTGGCGGGCGGAGTATACCCTTGGCGAGCTAGCATGTGCAGGGATTCTGTCGTTAATCGACCCGAGGCAACGACGAATTTGATTGTCTCCGAATCACGCATCAAGAGTGATGTAGCAACACTCAGCTTAACCCCTCGAAACTCAGGTGAGAACTAACAGCCGCATGCAACCGCAGCCAACTGGATAGCGAATCAATTCGCAAACATAGGTCTTGCGGTCGAACGCACAGCATTCGATATTCCAATGCAATCGCCCGAACGATCTGGTTTGAACATCATCGCAACGCTCAATCCTGATTCACCAGACCAACCCATACTGATTGGCGCCCAGTACGACACAGTTCCCGGCTCGCCAGGAGCCGACGACAACGCTAGCGGAGTGGCAGCCATGCTCGAATGCTCTCGGATACTGGTAGAAGTGGGCAGTTCACGAAAGGTGGTATTCGCTGCGTTCGACGCAAAGGAACTACAGTCCCCGGCTGAAGGCACGGATCAACCGCATACGTTGCCGAGCTGCGAGATGCGGATCGCCCATCAGCAGCGGTCATTCTCGAAACTATCGGTTTCAGCTCGACAAAAATCAAACAGAGTCTGTCCAGCTCGTTTCGATTCCTTTTTCGCCGTACCTACAAGGCTGTCAGACGTCAAAACTTCGAAGCGAATTCGTTACTGATCTTGTCCAAACATTCGAGTCGACTAATCTCACGATCACTCGAACAAGCGGCGTCGAATCCAGCAATCGATCTGCCAATACTGCCGCTCGAAGTTCCATGGTGGATCCCCCTCGTACGTAATCTACGCAGGAACGATCACGCCCCGTTTTGGCAAGCTGGCATTCCAGCGGTGATGATTAACGACACCGCCAACTTTCGCAACCCGTACTACCACAAGTCGACTGATACAGCCGAGACAATCGAATCGGCAATGATCGGAAAAGCGACCTCGATGATTCTAGAAACGATTACGTTCGGTACCATCTAGTTCACAACGAACTGGCAAGCGCCGAGCGTTCTCTAGCTATCAAAAGTCGCCGGCGGTTTTTCATCGGAATCGTCTTCTGAAGTCTCGGTTTCGTCAGACGCAGACTCCTGGCCTCCATCTACATCTTCGGAATCTTCGGAGTGATCGTATTCGATCTTGGAATCTTCAGAGTCTTGTTCCTTCTCGTCACCCCAATCCTTTGGAATCGAGGATGCATCCGAAGAAGCAGCCGACGATGTCGAACCCTTGTGGGCAGTACCACTGCCCATCGAAACTGTCTTCTTTGATCCTCGGATCGAAAGAACAGTTCCAGCTGCGAATACGATAAGTCCGCCGATGATCCACGGCACCGTCTGGTTGCGCCAGCCCTGCTGCCAAGAATCGATAGCTCGTTCAAACCGATTTGTCAGCTCGTCAGTCTCTAATTCTGCGGTCAACCTTGGATAGTCAGTCCTAAACTCTGGGCTTAGTTCAGCCCCATAGTCGGGCACGTAGTTTTGAGCGATATCGTTCATCGACCAAGCGATTGCGATACCGCCATAAACAAGCAACGAACAAACTGCAACGACTCCACCGGCCCACTTCAATCGTCCTGTCCAGCCACGACCGCCGATTAGGGCGATAACCACAAGGGGAATTAACAACAACACCCACAGAAGCCAGCGAACACTTAGGGCAGTCCCTGCGTAATCACGGACGTCATCGAACATCTGCAGATTCTCGCCCTGTAGATTGTCCAAGATGTTCTTTTCAGTGATAAGAATTCCGTCAGCCAGAATTCTGAGATTATCTTCAGCATCGGCCAGGCTTTGAGCGTCATTACCGCCAGCCAAAGCCATAACCAAGTCCCGATCGGAGAAACTAAACCCGTCTGAGATCAGCGCTCTAACTTCGTCGAGAGTATCGAAACTACCGCCCACCTGCGCATCGATATCGGCTCGGGTGTAAGCGATTTCATTAGGAACTTGATCTTCAACAAACGAAGCAACTCGTGCATCGATAATCGGTCCAAACGAACCTAGTGCGAGGTTGATCGTTGTCTGCCCGCCGGCAATACATCGTGGGATCGACAGCGACGCCAAGTCTTGTGCAGCACCAACTGCATCCAAAGGTGAAGAACAGTTCGGAATAGTCTCGATTGTCTCCTCAAGTTTTGCGCGTCCCAAATCTTGTAAAGCCGTCGTTGCGGTGGCCTTCTGGTCGTTAAGCTCGATGGTGTACTCAAGCGAATTGGTTTCGCCCACGAGGTAAGCGATTAGAGCATCGATAACACCTTCACCCTGTTCCGATACCCAAGCTCGCGGCGCAATTATCTCGAAAGTATCGACAACTTCTTGCTCGGTTAGTGAAATACCGAATCCTATGTCGGTTGTCTGAGCAATTGTCTGTTGAATCAGTGGGTCAATCACTTGGTCGAAAACTAAGTCGTATAGGGTGTCTTCGTCGATCAACTTATTCTTGAGAATCTCTCCGATTATCACGGCACGATCATCGAAACGGAGAACTATATTGAACGTATCTGAGTCACCGGCGAAGAACGGCGTGACCTCGTCGATGGCACCGAAAATCTGACTTTCCAGCCACTCCGGTTCGAAAACCAGACGTGCGCTAGTTTCAATCTCCTGCGTAGTGAACTCAATACCAAGTCCCTGAGTTGAAATCTTACCAACGAACTGATCCATTTGCGGGATCAGCAAATCTTCGATCGCACGTTCTGTCAGTTCCAAATCCAGTGCAACCTTCCGGACTGCACCGGGCACCGATCGCACGCGCTCTTGAACTTCGAGGTCGATCGTAAATTCGTCTGTCTCGCCCAGTACATACGGGAGGACGCTGTTCAAACTGGCTTCAAGCTTCTCCTGCACGTACTCACGCTGTATCAGAGTCTCGATCAGATCGGTGATAGCCAGAGCCGCCTGGTCTGGATCTTCAAATCGAAGAACCGACGGTGCGCCAGTATCTAGCCCTGTGTCAACTTCGATGCCCTGCTCTACGAGATCACCAACCAAGTTGCCGATAATGTTGTCGTACACATAGTTGTACGCATCAGCATCGTCGAGCATCCCGTTAATAACCCCGGGATCTGACGCGGTATCGACAACCTGATTCACCGTGGTGGCGACAAAAAACAGAATCAGGAACAGACCAGCCAACAGTACAGCGAGCAGTTTTCGCATCGAAGTTCTCCGCGCAGATATCTAAAACGACCTGCGAACTTCAAGCGAGTCTAGCAATCCCCGCATTACGATTTCTTTCGGTTCGTAACCAGTTCTGCCGCTATTTGGTCTGTTCAACCCCTGCCTAGATACGCCTGTCCGAGAGGAAGAACGATAGCTTCCAGCATGTTCGAACCCGGCGGTAGTGTCGCCATAAGCAGCGCTGTTCGACCCATATCTTCCGTCGAAATCAGCGGCTCAGGGCCTTCGTCTCGACCTGTTGCAGATTTGCCATCACCACGACGTTCAACCATTACATTGCCGGGGTGAAGCGCGCTCACTGCGATTCCGTGGTCACGACCCTCAAGTGCCAGCGACTGGGTGAGTCCCCAAACAGCGTGCTTGCTGGTTGTGTACGGCGAAGAGCTGTGGCGTGGCTTCTGAGCAGCGATGCTGCCTATATTGATAATCCGACCACCGCCCTGCTTCTTCATTATTTTGAAGGCTTCACGTGAACCCAAGAACGGCCCCGTCACATTGACATCAATTACCTTCTGCCACTGCTCCATCGTCAGTTCTTCAACCGGCCCACCATCGAACGCACCCGAGTTGTTCACGAGCACGTCGAGCTTGCCAAACTGATCCATCGTCTTAGCGAACAGACTGATCATTTGCTCTTCGCTAGTGACATCAGTCGGGATAGATATAACAGTCCCGCCACCATTCGAAAGTTCAGCCGCAGCCGCATCCAGTCGATCTGAGTTTCGTGCAGCGATAACAACTGAACAACCCTCATCAGCAAATGCCTTAGCAATGCCCTTACCAATTCCCGAACCGCCGCCAGTTACGATCGCTACTTTTCCGTCGAGCTGTCCCATGCTGTATCTCCTGTAAGTCCGTTCAGCGAACCACACGTAATAGTTGAATCAAGCGATAATCGCAGTGTTCAGTTGTTGTCTTCAGATTTATATACCCGGGTTTTGATCGAAGCAAATAATGCCAGACCAACAAACCCAGAAAGCACCCAGAACGTTAGGCGCCAACCCGAAATGAAGGCATCTGTCACGTTCAGATCCGTCGAGTCAGCCAGTTCATTCAGCTGCACCTCAGCGCCCCGGCTAAGCATGACGCCAGCAATTATCGCTGTAGCCAATGCCTGACCAATCACACTACCCACGTTTCGCACCAAGTTCAGGAACGCACTCATCGAGCCGTAGTCGGCTCGCCCGACTGTCGAAAGCGTAGCGCTCATATTCGGAGCCATCCACATACCCATCGCCGCACCGTTCACGAACAATATAAGCATAATAATCCAGAGCGGAGTATCGTTCAAAAAGAACGACATCAGCAAATTCATAACGAGCAGAAGCCCAACACCCGTAATCGTGAAAACCCGAAAACCGTACTTGTCGGAATATCGACCCGACAGCTGTGAAGATATACCCATCCCAACCGCACCAACGAACATGATCATGCCCGCAGAACGCTGGTCGTACCCCATGAAACTCTGAACAAATATAGGCATCAAGAAAAACATCGCCGAACCGCCAAGGAACCCAAGGAATCGAGTCGATGTCGACCATGCGAACGTCGAGTTCTGGAAAAAGTGCAGGTTCAGCATCGGCGATTCGACCCGCAACTCCCACCACACCAGCAGTGCAAACAGCGTGATGCTAATGACGAACCCACCAATTATCTGAAATGAAATCCAATCGAACGCGAACGGATTCGAAATCGTCAGAATTATCAGCGTCAGTGCTGCAGCCGAGAATATCGCCCCCAACAAGTCGTACTTTTCTCGTACTCGCCCCACCACGGAACCAATTCGTGCGTCGTCCAACACGATGAACGCAGCAATGATTCCCACCGTCGTCGGGATCATTGTCACAAGGAACACAGCGCGCCACTCAAACGCCTGAATGATCGGACCGGCAACGATAGGACCAGCAGCGGCGCCAATCGCAACCATCGTCGTAATCATGCCAAGAGCCTTGCCACGCTCTTTGTCAGGGAACGTACCGACGATGATCGCAAATACCACCGCCTGCCCCATCGAAGCGCCAATGGCCATCACCACTCGAGCAACAATCAGCATCTCAAGGTTTTGAGACGAGAACGCCAAGAGCGCACCAGCTACGAAGAAAAACATTCCAACTATATGGAATTTCTTCCGCCCCATAATATCGGCCACCCTGCCCAACGGCAGCATTATTGCGCTCGTCACAAGCGATGTCGAAATGGCAACCCAAGTTACGGCACGAAGCGTTACTTCAAATTCATCGGCAATCGATGAGAGTGCCAAGAATACGATCGAGAAGTCGAGAACCATTGCGAACAACGCAATGCCGACGGTCCAGAACACCTTCCAGTGGTAGTTATCAGTCATTCCTCCGGGCGGAGTACTGGATTCGGTTGTCAATTGGGTTAGTTGATCTCGATTTACGTATTGGTGTGTCTGAGCAGCGAAAATTATAGACCTGCCCAACCCCACTTTAAGAAGCGAACATAACATTTCGTGGTAATCTCTCGGCGCTTGGCTTCTGAATCAGAGGCTCTGCCCATCAATCACGATCTCCGGAGTGAACCTTGTCGACAGAATCAACCCGTCCGCTACGAGTAGTTATCCCGCCAGTACCGCAGGGGATGCCTGCCGGCGAATGGTGGCCCGTAACGGTAGAAGTCGAATGGATCGAAACTCCGTATTTCGATGGCAAGCCCGACCCCGATGTTCTCGTCGATGCCGATATATACATCGGTACCGATTTCAACGCTGAAATGGGCAAAGCGGCAAAATCACTGAAGGCAATTCTGATTGCGGCGGCCGGCTACGACCGAATCGAACCTTCAACAGTTCCGCAAGGAGTGGTGGTCGCCAACGCTTATCACCATGAAGCACCAATTGCTGAATGGGTAATGGCAGTCGCCGTTGCGCTAGATCACAACCTGATCGCTAACGACAGAAACTTCCGAAATGGCGACTGGTCGGGCTGGCCCTCAAGGTACGGTTCGTATCGAGAGTTGTACGGCAGAACATTCGGAATCATCGGCTACGGCGCAATCGGCAAACGAGTCGCGCTACTCGCCAACGCGTATGAGATGAACGTAATTGCTGCAGGTCGCAGTCCAGAAACAGCAGCAGAGGCTGAAGCAGACGGAGTGAAGTACGGATCCGGGCAAGACGCAATGGACCAAGTGCTATCTGAATCCGATTTCGTCCTAGTTTCCACGCCATTGATCGACTCGACACGCGGATTAATTGGCGAGCGGGAGATCGGTCTTATGCGCCAAGACGCCTACTTAATAAATCCGGCACGCGGGCACATTGTCGATGAAAAAGCACTATACGAAGCGCTAGCCAGCAACTCAATCACCGGTGCAGCTATCGACACTTGGTACGAATATCCTGTGAGCGAAACTGATAGTCCACGCCCATCGAAATATCCGTTTTGGGAACTCGACAACATCATCATGACTCCGCACCATTCGGGAGCCACTTTCGGTACCCGAGATCGTCGAGCAGAAACCGTAGCGGCGAATATCGACCGCATTGCCAAAGGTCAACAACTGGTAAACGTGCTGACCGACATTTCGACTATCTAGGCCCTGCGCTGTCTGAACGCTTCGTACAACACCAGTCCCGCACTCACAGATGCATTTAGCGAAGACAATTTGCCAGCCATAGGAATCGACGCAATCTGATCGCAGTTCTCTCGTACCAATCGAGAAAGCCCATTGCCCTCTGAACCAACTACGATCATTACAGGCCCCGTGTAGTCGGCTTCCGTGTACTCAACATCACCTTCGGCAGCCAATCCAACCACCGTCATCCCGGTCTCTTTGAGTCGCTCGATAGTTCGATTCAAATTCGTAACTCGTGAAACTTTGACGTGCTCTAGTGCACCAGCAGAAGCCCGAACTGCACCAGCAGTAATTCCAACAGCCCTACGCTCAGGAATAATCAACCCATGTGCCCCGGCAGCATCAGCAGTTCGAGCAATGGCACCAAGATTATGTGGATCCTGAATTCCGTCGAGCATCACTAATAGCGGGGGCTGACCGTTAGTGTCGGCACCCATCATCAGATCTTCAGGCTCGTGATAGCGAGGATCGGGAACGACAGCGATCACACCCTGGCTTTTTTTCGTCTGCGACTGAGCCTCAAGTTCTTTGCGAGAAACTGCCTGAACTTCAATACCTGCCTCGGTCGCCAGCATGACGATCTCTTGCAGCTGTGGACCCAATTCCGTCTCTTCAACCATTACCAATCGTTCGATATCACGACCAGCGCGAAGCGATTCCAGCACAGCTCGACGTCCTTCGACAGTTTGACCGTGAACCTTTTTAGCTCGAGAGAATCGTGACATTATTGACCTGAAATTTCTGGTATCGATAAGGATGCGTCCTGTGATTACACAAATAACGCTTAAATAAGTGTAAGTTTCATCGACACTCAACGCCATCGACACTCACACTTATTCGACCTCAAGGTTGACTGATTGCCTATGGATCAAGTGAATCAGCTATATAACCCAATCTATCAAGGAGTCTGCAATTGGCACGGGAACGCGAGTACAGCACTAACCAGCTAAAAAAAACCATCGAAGAAGGCGGAGTTGGCATTATTGCCAACGGGCCTAACAACTCTGAGATGTGCGATTTTCTCGGCCACGTCGGATTCGACGCCGCATTTGTAGACTTTGAACACGGCGGAGTCTCGTGGTCGGAACTAGCCGACATCACCCGTGCTTGCGAGCTATGGGGCATGTCCAGCGTCGTTCGAGTAAACAAGCTGGATGAAGCGCAAATACTCAGAACTCTCGACCAAGGCGCAAGCGCGGTGATGATTCCGCACGTAATTACCGTTGCCGATGCCGAACTCGCCGCAAATGCCTGCAAATACCCGCCAAACGGTACTCGTGGTGTCGCAGGCAGTCGTCGAGCATACGGAGTAGACGACTACTTCCGTAAATCTGATGAAGAAGTGCAATGCATCGCCCTAATCGAAGACTTTGAAGCCATCGAAAATCTTCCAGAGCTAACCAAAGTCAAAGGCATCGACATCTTCTATGTCGCACCGTCCGACATGGCAGCTTCAATGGGGCACACCGGCAACACGAGTCACCCAGAAGTACAGGAAGCACTAGAACGCGCCATCAAACTCATAATCAAAGGTGGCGGAGTAGCCGGAACCCTAGCAAATGATTCGAATATCGAAAAATTCCTTGCTATGGGAGTCAAGTGCGTCGGCGTCCCGTGGCAGATGTGGCTAAAGCAGTCCGGAGAAGCGTTCATCGAAAAAACTCGTTCCTGATCTCGCGCTACACCTGGTCTCTGGTATACCAACCACCACTGTATGAGCCTTCCGACTCAGTGATTCTTTAAGGA
>CAWVRY010000041.1:0-15676 GCA_963932695.1 uncultured bacterium
AAAGAGCTTTTGCCTCCTGATTGAGCTAAGCAATCTGAGGATTTATTAGACTGCTTAGCAGCCTAAATGGTGCATTCTGTCGCGTAACGCAAAATTAAATTACCGAAGATACGGAATCGTTCGTGGACCTTCCGGAAGCACGCACACCGTTGCACCATCTCCATACTCAGCGAGTAATCGAGCCACCGTCGATTCGATATCGTGAATCGGCTCGATGTGGGCCATACGGAGTTGCTCATCGGTTAACCCGTCCGATTTCATAAGGACGGATGCCAGTCGTTGAATCCGTGACTGAATCTGCACTTGCCACTGATCAGGAGTCGAATAGCCCGGCTCGTTAATCATCTCTTCCAGCTCCTCAGGCGAATCCTGAGATGCAAGAATTTCACCGTATCCGCCGTGATCAGGAAGACCATCTCGACACTCTGCGACGCAGATTATCGTGCCGCCGGGTCGAACAATCTCCGCGGCTGCCGACATACCTTTTACGGTTTGGTACAAATTTTGATCGAGCGGGTAACCCGAGTTACTGGTAATCACAATATCGAAGACGTTTTCGATAGGCTGCATCGAGGTTTCTTTTACCCTTACACAGGCCATTTCGTGCATAGCAAATAAATTGCCAGCAAATGCTCCCGTAATTTGATGTTCTCTATTCAGCGTTACATCGACTGCGAAATCCACGCCTGTCGCCTGTGCAATAGCGCGCACATCGCTATGAATTGGGTTCCCCTGAGTGACACCCCACTTCGCCATAGGATGACCGATTCTGCTGGCGCTGTGGAGAGTGAGAACGGTTTCGATTCCAGCTAAACCCGGTGCAACCATTTTGGGACCACCGCTGAAACCTGCGAAAAAGTGCGGTTCAACAACACCCGTTGTAATTCGAATATCTGCAGCAACCCATTCCTTGTTTAGCGAAACTGGAACGCCATCGCCAATTACACCCAGATTCACCAGGGTCGAAGGATCGCTGGCAACGTGATTTACCACGCGATAAGTATTTACTATTTCGTGCCCCAGCATCTGTTCGAGTTCTTTGGGAGTATTCGAACGATGCGTGCCAGTGGCGATAATAATTAGCACATCTTCGGGAGTGGTAATTCCTTCGAGTTCCGAGAGTATCGCACCCACAGCTTCTTTTCTGAGCTGCGGCCTTGTGACATCACAGACCGATATTGCAACGCTCTGACCGCGTTGCACTATTTCTCGCAACGGACGGGAAGATATCGGTTCTTTTATAGCTTTTTGAATCGCCGACATCGGATCGACAATCTCCGAATCGTAGATTGGGTTTATGACGGTTGTTCGGTCGTCTGGCAGTTCAATCCAGAGCTTTCCATCGCCGTACTCAAGTCCTACTCGCACTACGTTCCTCCTTACTAATCCCGAATTCCAACGACCACTACGCGGTATTACGGCTCTGCACTTGCGTTCACGCAGTGCGCTCTGACAGAACTCAACGCTAACCGAAAATTAAAGTCAACCTAAATATATGATTCCTCACTGTATTTAAGTCACTAATTCGGTCATTAGAGTCGACCAGTTATCTCTGAATATATTCCTTTATATGGATACGGAATGTTGTTCGCCATCTCTGGCACAAATTCTCAAATAGTTTCGTGACTCATCAGTCAATGAACTTGTAGTACCGTCGAGTTCGCTTGGCGACGAAATTGGCAAGCTAGCCGATCTTCGGGAGCAAGCTTTACCTACGGCTGATGAGTTTCAGGTCGCAAAAACCAACCTGATTGGCTCTTAACACATAAGTGTCAGGCATATGCCGCTCTAACATCAAGACGATATTTTTACTCGACCTGAACACTTCAGCGATACGTTAGCTTGGCTCGATACACCCCTGCACGACGCAGCATGGAACAACTCTCTCGATCTTACCCGCCTAATGATCGAACACAGTACAAATACCGACGGGATTGACTTGAGATGGATGGACGGCGAGGAAGATACCTGAAAACCGAGAAATAGAGCGCAGGAAATCCGGCGAGATTGGGCGTCGGACAGACAGCCTCGTCCAGCGGTCACTAAGCTGAATCAGAGCTTGGTATTTATGCGTTCAGATCCTCCATTAAAAAAATTCGTTCGTCGGCAAACAATCTATTAGTCCAGCCGAAGCGAAATCGGACCATCATCTCCACCGTAAAGAGTCTCAGCATTGTGTTGCGGTTCGTATCCAATTTCTCGTCTCGTCGTTTCGATGTCGAACACGTTGTACGTATTGTCTGAAATCACATAATAGTGGGCGCTAGGACGTAGCTTCTCTACCCGTGCCGTTTTGTAGCAGGCATCGACGAATCGTGCCGAATCTTCCTGATGGCACCACACCGTAAAGTAAGAAATCTCGTCCTTCTTACCATTCGTCGGGTTTATGCCGCCCCAACGAGCCGCAACGGCATTTTGGCCCTGCGCTCCCAATCGGTGGCACCAAGCTTCCACGTAAGCCTTTTCGACTCCGTAATCGCCATTCGGACACGGCTCGGTCATTACCGACAAGGGCTCTGGCCAAGGGTCGACTTCATCGAATCGACGGTTGGCGATCGGAGAATTATCTTCCCTCGTATAGCCGTAATACGCCATTCCAGTGGCATGCACGGAACTCGATCCGATCACGACTGCATTCGGGCAAACGTCCATAATTGCCTTGAACACACGGTCGGTCATCGCATTCATATCGCTAAGCGGATCTTTTCGAGCAAGATAAACGACAAGATCACAACCTTCTAGCGCACTACGCAACTTTGCATCATCTACCGAAGCGTCTAACTCTACGAACTCTCGGTGTGCCGAGGAATCAGTCGCTGCATCGGGTGCTCCTGCCAGGTCGGCAGAAACGACGCGGTACTCCGAATCCAGTTGAGGCAAATAAGTACGCAAGCCCGCGCCAATCGTCCCTTTGCCGCCTATCAACAGAGTACTAATCAATATTGTTTCCAGACATGTGATTAATCCGTTTCACCAAACTCAATTTTTCGTTTGCGATCAGAAATAGTACCGTTACCCGCATAAACAGTGAGTCCAATTCGAAGTTTCTGCATCAAAGTCACCGCGTAACTAATAATACCCACACGAATTAATCCGAAATGGCTCGGGTGGGTAATGGTCTGCAATTGTGCACCGTGGAGTAATCAAATAATGCGAACAACAGAAGAAGTCATCGGACACCACATTGAATCAATGGCAGCCGGTGATCTTAACGCCTTGCTTAGTGACTACTCAGATGATGCCGTAGTTCTCACGCCAAGTGGAACATTTTCTGGCCACGACGAAATCAAGGCATTCTTCGAGGGCTTCATGTCAAGCCTGCCTGAAGCATTCGTCGCCGCAATGGAACTGGAAGTGAACGTAACCTCGGGCGAATACGGTTACATGACTTGCAACGCAGGAGAATTCACACCACTAGGCACCGACACATACCACGTAGTTGATGGCAAGTTCGTTATGCAGTCTTTAGCTGCATACATGCCTTCGTAATAGAGAACCGGGCTACCGGGCAACGTTCTTAGTTTGTTTCAGCTCTTTTTACTCAGACCTACAAAAAACAGGCTATTTTTGAAATTTGTCAGAAGTAGCCTGTTTTATGTTCCAGATGTAGGGGCAACCCTCAGACGCACGACTACAAATCTCGCATAAACGTAACATCCTGTGCAAACGCTTCCTCGGAGCCACCAACAAGGTAGATCTGGCCCCTACCCTTCACATCTTGCTTCGAACCGTCACGCTCGGGCTCGACATATTTTTCGAACCAATCCTGAAGCTGCTTCGCCATGTGTCTGATGATCGACCTGAACGCAATATCGTCGATAGCGTTCACCGTTTCGTTTGGGTCGTTCCCTAAATCATAAAACTCGTTCGGCCCGTCGGGGTACCGATGAATGTACTTCAAAGATTTGGTTCGTATCATCCGCGTCGGACCGTACTCGTCCGCCACAATAACTGACAAATCCTCTGCCGGAATCGCACCTTCTAACGTTGCAGCAAAGCTTGTCCCGGGAAGTGAATCTCGAACGTCGCCAATGGTGTAACCCAAACGAACGTAATCCAAGATCGTCGGCATTAGATCGTAGTGACTAAGCAACCCCGGCTCGACCTCGCCTTGCGGAACATGACCCGGTCGAGACATTAGCGCCGGAACCTTCACTGCGGTGTCGTACATGTTCGCCGGATAGGTCCCGTTGCCTTTGCCCCAAATACCGTGGTGCCCCATGCTCATACCGTTGTCGGCAGTGAACACAACCAACGTGTTTTCGCGAAGATCGTTCGCTTCGAGCCAATCGATCAATCGACCTATGTTGTCGTCCATAGCCGTGATCGCCGCGAAGTATCCGCTTAGGAGCTTCCGGCGTTCATCTGCTGTCTCACCAATACTGCCTGAAGACCCCTCTTTTAGAAGATGATTTGGATGTATCGGATCCCAGCGAACGGAGTCGAACGTGCAGTTGTCGAAATAATCGTTGTATATCTCCGACGGATGCTGCTCACGACCCCAAGGTGCGTGCGGCGCCGTGTAGTGAACGTTCATTGAGAACGGGTTATCCGAACTCTTTTGGCCGTCCAGATACTCGATCGCATTGTCGGTAATCACATCGCTGAAGTATCCGTCCGATGTGTACTGCTCGCCATCCTGAAACATCGGTGCGTTGTAGTAGTCGCCCGAGCCCGTTGCGTGAACGTTCCAGTAGGCGAATCCAGCTTGAGGCGTAGCGGAATCGCCTATGTGCCACTTGCCGCTCAACGCCACGTCGTAGCCGTTGTCGCCAAGAATTTCGGTGTAGGTCGTACGACCCTCAAGATACTGAATCGTCTTGCCATCACCCGGCAAATCGACCGAGTTACCCGCTCTTAAAAAATCCTGCACACCGTGCTGCGAGGGTATTTGCCCCGTGAGTATCGATGCTCTTGCTGGCGAACAAACGGGCGAAGCACAAAAGAAGTTTTCGAACCGAATTCCGGTCTCCGCCAGTCGATCCAAGTTCGGCGTCTTAAGCTCAGGCGTCCCGGCGCAGTTCATCGCCCATGCCCCCTGATCGTCGCTCAGGATGAACAAAATATTGGGTTGGCGCGTATCGGTACTGGCCACGAGAACTCCTAATCAGGAATGATCAAATAGATAACGAAATTCTACTGCCCGATGTCGTCGAGTAGGCCCTGGCAATCTTCAATTTTTATCTCGCAAAGCAATATCAAATTGCCGACAATCGCATACGTCGAGTAGCTCGCTCGTGTCGAACTAATACCGCCCGAAGCGAACGGTGCTGGCTTACGTCGACCCGTTGCAACGTCAGCAATTTCCTGACCCGAGCCAATCGCTGAACCTTGCGATTCGTACACGCGAACTTCGACGTCGCGCTGGTCGTAGAACCCGTACCAAACGCTCGATACGCCGGGCAAAGTCTCAGGCGAAAGCTCTTTCGACTTCTTCCATCCCGCCGCAGCCACATCGTCAGGAGTGAACACGCCGTCTGGAATTGAGATTTGTACAGCATCGGGTTCTGGATCAGAGCCAGTCTCGCCAACCGGTTCGGCACTACTCGACAATCCGCAGGCGACGGTGACCAGTGACATCGCCGAAAGAACCACGATAAGGAAAAAGAATCGAATATTGCTCATGGCTCGGCAGTATAAGGGAAGCTGACGTACGAAACTAACTATGACCGATTTCGCACGTAGTCGGGCACTTCGCTCATCGACTTGATTGCTGGTCCATCCCAGTCGACGACCCCGACTCGCAGCACGCTAACCGCTCCTTCGTCCTCGGTAATCAGGTCGTCGATCTGGACAGCATCGATTCCAACACGAACTGCGCCGTTCAGTTCGTCCGAACCACCGTCGCCAACGAAAAGTGTTTCACTAGCCGAAACGCCCAATTCATCGAGCACTACTTGGTAAGCC
The DNA here is from genome assembly GCA_963932695.1 of uncultured bacterium. Lineage (GTDB taxonomy): Bacteria > Chloroflexota > Dehalococcoidia > Lucifugimonadales > Lucifugimonadaceae > Lucifugimonas. The sequence goes on from CAWVRY010000041.1 coordinate 5,908, forward strand.
TTAGAATCGGGCTTCCGAACGTGAGTCACACACGAATAGTGAGAGGCTGCGAAGTAGGCAGCAAACTCTGTATCGAGCCAAACGGCGGGAACGTCGTAAACGCAGTCAGTCACAAGCCCGATATCGCAACCCATTGCGTTTAGTTCTTCGAGCATAGCGATCACGCCAGTTTTAGGAACGAGAAATTTCCTGGTGATCGAGCGTCGCAAATCCATACATTGCGCCATCTGAGAATCAGAAACGCTTGCTCCAACCAATTCAGCGGCGGCAAGAATGTCGCCTTCCGAAGACCCGAAACTACCGTCTAGCCGACCATCGTTAATCGACATCCAAGGCTCTTGAAAAGTCTCGAATGTCTGCCCAAGTACCTCAGCGATTTCGGCAACCATCTGGCGGTACGCAGTCATCGATGGTGATTCGATCAGGGTTCCGAACAGGTCGAACAAAACGGCTTTGTACATTTAGGTTCCTTGGTAATTGGGCGTTTTTATGAGTCGCACGACCGAAAACGGGCCACCCCACACTACTGCTCCCCAACGAGATCAAGCCCGTTTAATCGACCCATCTTGCGCCGTCACCCTGTAAATTAGCCGCCAAGGCAAGAACGTCCAAAACATCAACAGCTCGTCGACAGTACGAGGAACTAAGTATGAGTAACGAAAAAATCGGATTCGTAGGGCTCGGAATGATGGGTCTACCAATGGCGCGTAATCTGGTCGAAGACGGCTATTCAGTCAACGTATTCGATCTAAACGAAGCCACGGTCAATTCAGCAAAAGAATTCGGCGCATCGTCGTCTGATTCAGCCGCTGACACCGCTTCCTTATCCGATATCGTGATCACGATGGTTCCCGATTCCGAACACGTCGAGGCCGTGATCGCCGGAGCCAACGGCATCCTCGAAGGACTGAAGCCCGGTTCGGTGGTCGTCGATATGAGCACGATCGACCCCGAGATGGGCAAGAAGATGGCGAAGCTGATCGAAGCCAAAGGATCGAATTTCATCGACGCCCCCGTAACTGGCGGCGTTGGAGGAGCGGAAGCCGGAACTCTCTCCATTCTTGTGGGCGGAAACGCAGAGGTGTTCGAACGAGCGCTACCAGTGCTGAACGTTCTTGGTGGAGACGTTTCGCACATGGGACCCGTCGGATCGGGGCACACAACCAAAATCGCAAACCAACTGATCGGCGTGGCGACTCTTGCTGGAATATCTGAAGCCTTCGTTTTAGCGAAGAAGTCCGGACTCGATATGCAGACGTTTTTCGACGCCGTGAAGAACGGCGCAGGCAGGTCGTGGGCACTAGAAACGCTCGGACCAAAAATCCTAGACGGAGATTTCGCACCGGGGTTCATGGTGAAGCACATGCAGAAGGATTTGCGACTTGCAGGTCAGCTAGCAGCCGACACCGGCACAGCACTACCAACGAGCACTCTCATCGCTCAGCTCTACCGGTCGGTTCAAGCGGACGGACCCGATGCAGTCAATCAGGGACATCAAGCTCTAGTTCAGGCAATCGAAAAGATGTCGAACGAAAAAGCTCGTAAATAACTCAGTCGATAATATCTTCGACAACTGGCTGTATCAGCTCAACCCACTTTGCGTACATTTTCGCCGAAGGGTGAAGTCCGTCGCTTGCGCCTAGCTCGAGATCGTTTTCAGCGCGTCGAGAAATCGGCGTGATATCGACAAAGGAAACCTCCGCAGATTCAGCCTGTACACGAACTACGGCATTGAATTCGTCAATCTCGCTCGCTATTTCGAACTTCGGTGCGTCTTTAACAAACGGCATCACACTCCAATCAGGGATCGAGAGCAAAATCACTCGACCAGCATCACCACCCACGAGATCTGTCGCAGTCTTCGTCAGCTCAGCAAGGTCAGTTTCAAAATCGACAACCGTTCCCTGTCTGAACTGATTATTAACGCCGATTTGCAACGTCACGATATCGAATGGTGATTGAAGGTCTGCCAGTTGCAACCCACGGATCAGATCCGATGTGTTCCAACCACTAACAGCCACGGTCGTCGGCTCTAACACAGCCCGTCCGTCGATACGCAACGAGCGAACAAGTTGAACGGGCCACGATTCCAGTTTTCCGACCTGCTCCCCGACAGTGTACGAATCGCCAAGAGCCAACAGATTGATCGGTGCATTAGAAGCCTCAGTTCACCAGGGTGATGACAGAGGTGGCGAATCCGACTCGCTTGAACAGCCGATCAAAGCAATCAATAACGTGGCAGCGTAAAGAACAAAAATCGCCCGCACTACAGTGCGTCGACTCTCTTCGCCATATCGAAATCATTGGCGACCATGCCGCCTAAGTCGTGACTCCACCACGCCAGAGTCACCCTACCCCATTCAGTCACGATCCGAGGGTGATGATCCGCATCTTCGGCAAGATCCCCGACGCGATTCGTGAAAGCCAATGCCTCAGCGAAATCTCCGAACACAAACGCCTTCTGTAGACGCCCCATACCTTCCTCAATCACAACTTCCCATCCCGGCACGTCCGGTAGCATTTTTGTAACTTCTAGCTCAGTTAATTTTGTCATTTCAGCCTCTTATTTATTCGTTTTCTCAGTCTGTAATCTGCACTATCGGCAGCACAATGTGCGAACGGTGAGCCCTATCCGTATAAACGCTATTAACCGCTTTTTGGGTTTGTGTGTGTCGACCAATCGGTTCGCCAGTGTTCGGATTAACGTCGAATCTCGGGAAGTTGCTCGATGATATATCGAGCCTTATTCGGTGACCTTTCACAAATCGATTCGACACTGGAGGAAGTTCGATTTGCATTTCGTATATTTCTCCTGGGTTCATCAGTTCTTCTCGGTCGAATCCGTCTCGGAAACGAGCCCTAATGATCGAATCTTCCAGCGGCAAATGAAACCCCTCCGTAGACTCTTCGCTAGGTGGGTATACGTCGATGAGCTTCGCCGTGAAATCGGTATCGATAGCATCAGAAGAAATCCACAAATTCACCATCATAGACCCTGTAATTTCGACATCGGCTTCGAGCGGCTCCGTCTGAAACACGTTCACATCATCACGATCCGCCAATAACGCAGGTGTACCCGGTTCACGATCGGCAGGAACGACCGTCGACTCACGTTCTTTTTGATGAATCGGACCGTCAGGTATTAGTGACCGCATTCGAGCCCGCTGCGGAACGTAGGCAGCATCAAGATCATTAGGCAAAACGATCCACTCGTAGAATCCGGTTACATTTCCGCTGATGGAAGGCACCGGATTATCGGGATCGTGAACCCATGACGTCTCACCCGAATCTGCGACAGGAGAACTTACTCCTAAACCTCCGTCAGCAGACAAGTAGTACGCGGTTTCCACTGCACGACCCAGCGGCCACTCCTGCTCCGATCGCCATCCGCCGCCATGCTGAATCCGGCCAGCAGCATCATATTCGCCTCCTCCTCCGCCCATTACAAATATCCGAACCGGGTCATCGTCCTCGACTCCGGTATCGACGTCTTTCAGCCAACGATCGAACCACCTAAATCGTTCAGCGTTTAGTACTTCGTCGCCCCACTTCGCTGCCGGTCCAAATTCCACATCTCCAACGAATGACGCACCCTTCCCTCGCATTGAAACGTGATTCCACGGTCCCAATATCAACCGTTGTGGCGAAGTATTTTTCTTCGCCATATGTGCAAACTGTTCTGAAGTTTCCGCGGCGAATGGGTCGTACCACCCCGAGCTGTATACAGCTGGAACATCGGCCATACGATCGAAATATTGAGAGTGATCGAGCGATTCTTGCTTCCACCAATCGTTGTATAGACCGTCACGGTAGTAGTGCATAAGAACTTTTTCTAAGTTCGGCACTGCAGAAATTGGAGTACTGCCTTCAGTAAACGGCTGATCCCAAATCCCCTCGCTCAACCTCTCTGCACCCCGCTGGATTCGTTCTATCGCCTCGGAATCGTCAGCGATCTCCTGTGAGTCATAACCGTGTAGATACAGCGCACCGTACATGTGTAACGCCATCGCACCGCCCTGCCGAACTTCCCAGCGGAAAGCGTTCGTTGGGGCGACATCGACCCACAAAGCCGCTAGATGAGGAGGACGATATAACGAAGCCATATTCTGCACGATGCCTCCATGAGAAGCGCCGACCATACCTACCTTGCCGTTCGACCATGGTTGGCTCGCAGCCCACTCGATCGTGTCGTAGCCGTCGATGCCTTCTTTCTGGTTCGCAGTATGAAAATAATCTCCGGTCCCCTCAGAATCTCCGCGACCTCTCAGATCTTGAAGCACAACGACGTAACCACGCGGAACAAACGCCTTCGCAACAGCTTCGATCCAAATGACCGGATTCGACTTGTCATAAGAAGTGCGACCAACGATCACTGGAAACCTACCTTCGACAGCGTTTCCAGCGTCATCGGCAGGACGGTATACGTCAGTCGCAAGTCTAACGCCGTCTCTCATAGGGATCATTACATTGTGGGAGGAGACAATTCCAAAATTCAGTGAGTAAGTCATAAGTGCAGAAGTTTGTTGTTACGAGAAATTTGTTCGAATGGTTGAAAGACGAACAATATATGCGCAATTCCCTGACTGGGTAATTGGTATTTCGTGTTCGTTCATCCAACTATCAACTACATCCGGATTAATTGGAAAGTTTACGCCGCCGGTGAGGCACGCCTGCAGAAATTTCGCTTGTACCCCATGCTGATAAAACAAAAACAGCCGACAGGGAGGTTCGGTTTTTGAAAAACCGGAATGCCTTAAGCGACAGTCATTAATTTTTTAATACCCTCATGACCAGATTACGATTCTTCCCAATTCCGTCTTTCAAATTCGCCTAAAGATGATTCGACACGTAAGTACGTCTCTCATCTGACCTCCTCATTTAGTCATTTCGAGGTAACCTGTCCGAGAATCGGGCGAACATACCGAACCAGATCACTGGCAAACACAGGTGGAAGCAAATGGCGTTGGATAAACAGGAATTAGCAGAAATGTATCGACGGATGTGCCGCATTCGATATTTCGAAGAAGCAGTGATCGAAATTCACTCGTCTGGCGAACTTATTGGGCCCGTCCACCCGTACATCGGCGAAGAAGCCGTAGCCGTTGGAGCTTGTGCCGCTTTACGTGATACAGACAGAATTGCCGGTAATCACCGTTCGCATGGGCATCCGATAGCCAAAGGTGGCGACGTAAACCGAGCGATGGCAGAAATCCTCGGAAAGTCCGATGGATTCTGCAAAGGCAAAGGCGGTTCTATGCACCTTGCCGACTTCTCAATCGGCATTCTGGGCGAATCTGGCATCGTCGCATCTTCCGTACCAATCGCCACTGGGGCCGCACTTGCGGCGAAGCTCACCAAACAGGATTTTGTATCGCTGGTGTTCTTTGGTGATGGAGCGTCTAATCAAGGAGCCTGTCATGAGTCTATGAACTTGGCATCTCTCTGGGACTTACCTGTGATATTCATGTGTGAAAACAACGGTTATGCAATTACCACTTCGTACAAAAACTCTGTCTCTGTCGACCACGTGAGCGACCGCGCTAGCGCATACGGAATGCCGGGAGTACTCGTTGACGGACAAGACGCTATTGCCGTTTGGGAAGCCACTAACGAAGCCGTTCGACGTGCGAGAGCAGGCGAAGGTCCATCGCTAATAGAAGCGATGACTTACCGATACGAAGATCACTCACTCGGTCTCGATAAAATACGTAAGTCTGAATACCGCACGCAAGAAGAAGTCGACGAGGCGATGAAGCGCGACCCACTTACGATCCATCGAGCCGCAATGATCAATCACGGCTTTGCAACCGACGCCGAATGCGATGAGATCGAAGCGGTCGTTCATACCCAGATCGAAGGTGCGGTCGAGTTCGCCCGGAACAGTCCTTACCCGAAGCCTGAAGACCTATATGACGATATGTGGGCAACTCCTGTTTAGCCGCGTATTGGTCGTCCAAACTCCCCCAATAATTACATAAAAGTAGAACAAGCAATGGCAACCAAAACCTATATCCAGGCAATCGCAGAAGCGACTATCGAAGAGATGGAACGCGACAAAACGGTATTCACCATGGGCGAAGACCTTCGACAATCCGTATACGGTGCGACCGCCGGACTTGTTGAACGATTCGGTGAAGACCGTGTTCTAGATACTCCGCTATCTGAGAATGGCTTCTTTGGAGCAGCACTCGGTGCTTCGCTTTGCGGCATGCGACCGATTGTCGAAACTGTTACCAGCTTCCTGTGGGTCGGTATGGACCAGTTGATTTCTCAGGCTGCGAAAATGAGATACATGTTCGGTGGCCAAGCCGAACTGCCTGTAACTTTCCGAGTTCGAATGTTCTACGCACGTGGAGCATCGGCTCATCACTCCGACAGAAACTACCCCGTGTTTATGAACACACCGGGACTCAAAATAATCTGCCCTACCAACGCTTATGACGCTAAGGGTCTAATGAAAACAGCAGTGCGCGACAACGACGTATGTCTGCTTTTCGAAGACGGAATCGCACTCAGTTCCCGAATGGAAGTTCCCGACAATGACGACCTCCCAGACGGCGAACTACTCGTACCGTTCGGAGTCGCCAATATCGTGAAGCCCGGTTCCGACGTCACGATCGTCGGCATAGCAGGCGGGGTGCAGCACGCCATCGACGCAGCTAATGCCCTCGAAGCTGAAGGGATATCCGCCGAAATCATCGACCCTAGAACTCTGGTTCCTCTCGATACAGACACCATCTTGAAATCTGTCGCCAAAACAGGACGTCTGGTAGTGGTAGATCCTGCACACAAAATGTGTTCAGCAGGATCAGAAATCGCAGCGATAGTTGCACAAGAAGGCTTTTGGGATCTTCAGGCGCCGATTCAGGTGGTCGCATCCGAGCAGGTCAATGTGCCCTACTCACCTGCCCTCGAACCGCTCATTTATCCGACGCCCGAAAAAGTTATAGCCGCCATACGAACTGTGCTGGGATAACACTTCCACACAGTTAAATGAAGTGGAGTCGTGAAATAGCATTTCAATCTATCCAAATCACGTTCTCAATTTAAGAACGATTTACATCGGCAATTGAGGCTGAAGCAAATGCAGTATCTAACTCTGGCGCCTAGCGATCCTGGAAAGAATCGCTTTTATGACATTCAACTTTGAATAACATAAGCCTTGGTCGGAACTCGAAACAAAACACGCCAATCAACCAAAAGTGTAAGATCGCGGCTGTAGTGCTACCCGACTTTCGAATGCCGATCCGCTACCAAAATGAACTTCCGACTGAAAATGCTGGTAATCATGCTCATCGTTGCACTTGCAACGATGGCCCCAGTCTGTGTTCTATCAGGCGGTGAAAGCACGACCACTACATCGACAGTAACGCTCGCCCCCGGCGCGCTAGTCGAGGTGATAGGCGAATATGCCGAAGTACGCGTTCACCGAGTAAGCTCCGACACACTCGATCTCAAAGCAACTTTCCACAACTCAGAATTTGTCGACTTCTACACCCAGAGCCTCAGGCCAGAACCAAGTGATCATTTTGTGATCTCAGCGAAGAATGGCGGAAGCGGATCCAAGTCTGCCAACTCTATAATCGAGCTAGGGATACCTGAAGGGATGCAGCTCGTAGTGCGAACGACGAATCGCCCAATCAGCGTCGACTCCGCAATGCTATCAACCGCCTCGCTAATCACCACCGATGGCAAGATTTCAGTAACAAACGCGTCTGGGGACTACGATCTCAGTACGACGAATTCCGAAGTAATCGTGCAGTCGGTTGATGGCAATGTGAACATCTCAACGACAAATGCCCACGTCTGGTTCGACGGCGTGATCGACGCCGGAAGCAGCTCTATTTCGACCACCAATGGAGATGTTGCAGTGCGTTTACGAAATGGTTCAGACGTAACGGTGTCGGGTGCAACTCACAACGGTGCCGTGACCGTAGATGGCGGAAACGACGGAGTTACCAAGAATGGTGACACGGCAACACTCGAACATCAGATAAAAAATGGCGCTGCCACACTCAACATCACAAACGGTCCAGGGGCGATCAATATCAACCCAGAGACTATCGCCGTGTTCGATGGGGACAGCTAAAATCGGATATATGTCCGTATCATCACTGCCCGCCCAGCTCGAGAAAATTCTCTCCGACAGTTTCTATATCCGAACCACGCTGACCAAGAAAAACGGCACGCCTCGAACAATCGAGACCACGTACGTTTGGATTCAAGAAAACGGCGTAAACAAGATCATTCTTTCCGGCTACCCCGGCAAGCGGGACTGGGTTGCCAGTATGGCTCGCAACGCGAAGGTCACAGTTCACTCAGTCGAGTTTGAACCGTGGTTCGACATCCCCGCTGAAGCAGTGGTAGTTCGTGAACTGAACGAAAAACTACCTAAGATTTTCGCATTCATCGAGCGTTGGTCAGTTCGCCCCGGCTTCCCTAGATTAAAATTCAAATTGTTGCTCGGGGCGGTAAAAATCAACCGAGCGCTACGACTCCCTTGGTGGGGACCTTTCATCATCGCCAAACGCATCTTCAGCGGCATGCCCTGCGTCGAAATCACATTTACTGGCGACGTCGTTATGCGATCCGACGGCGCTCCGCCTAAGTTGACAGAACCGCAAGAAAATCGACCGTTCTAAACCATCGAGTCGTTGTCGCCAGAACGTTCTGGAAGATAACCATCAGCAGCCGATTTGGCGATCTTACGAACTTCTCCCTCGAAGTCGTCTGATCCAGCAACCCACTTGAGGTAAGGCAGATCATTACTGACCACCTCGATCAGTCGCTCGCCACGGTGCTTGCCAAAATTCACGAGTGCGTCACCCTTTTCACTCCACACAAACTTGCCTTCACCGTCGATCGCAGTGTCATCGATTCCCTTCGCCCACGCTGCCAGAGCAGTCGGAGTAACCGGAACGGCGGTCGAACTACTCACTTCGCCTTGCAGGATGGCAAAAACGTTCCGAGCGCCCTGAGCATCATCAACTTCATCAGGTTTGATCCCGCCAACAAATCTTGAATAGGCGGAATCAAAGTTACGGGGTTCAAGTCGGTGAAAAACGGTCATCGCATCCACAACCGCCCGACCGGAAACATTGAACCCAACGCCATTCCGTTCGAACTCAGCTTCGAGCAATGGAAGTCCAAAGCGTTCTATCCCAAAACCAGCGATATCGCAGCCTTCAAGATGATCAGCCAACGCACGTGCGTACGACCGAAACACCGGCATATCCATCACATCCAAATCGGAAATACCGTTCACCTGTGTAGCCCCGGGAGGAATAGGAATTCCCGGATTCACGACCACCGATTTCACATGCTCTGAACCGTCAGGATCGACTTTCAATACCGAGAGCTTCACGATCCTCGCGTTCGATGGATCCAGACCCGTAGATTGCACGTCCAAAACCGCTAGTGGACGAGTAAGTTCGAGAGATCGTTCTGTGTTGTTTGCGCCGTTTACTGTCATATCAAGAGGCTAGCACGGCGACTCTTATTGCGCTTCAATAGCGACACATTGGTCGGTCGAAAACGAAAGATCAGGCCGTAAGCCATGTACTAGCGCAAATTCCTCGCTAATATAGATAGCCCGCAACTCGCACCGAGCCTTCACAGGTTCGAGAGCCGAGTAACCCAAAGCCGGAGTGGCGGAATGGCAGACGCGATGGATTCAAAATCCATTGGGGTAATACCCGTGTGGGTTCGACTCCCACCTTCGGTACCACAAATACCTAGTTCAACATAGGTATTTGGGGCAGTAATTCAT
>CAWVRY010000042.1:0-15552 GCA_963932695.1 uncultured bacterium
CGAATTCTCCGGAACCACTGATAAAAAAACAGACCTTCTGCACCATCGAAAAGCCGGATCTAACCGGAATTCAACTTGCCCACCAGATTCCGACACTTCCCAACTAGTTGTCTCTGGTCCTTTATAGGTATCGGATACTTTGATCGTAAACGGAGTGTTTATTCCGGACGCCTTGTTCGAGTTGGTGCGAGGGAGATACTCAATTCAGCTAAATCTAGCTGGCCCAGAAACCCTAGCAGCACCCTCAACAATCACGTTTGCACCAACAGCGTGAAATTCCAGATCAAGGTTCATTCCATATCCGCCACCGCTCGTATTCGTAAAAAACTCACAATCCTAGTCGAACACAGGATCAGCGCCTAGAAGCTCAAATGTTGGCGGCGTATCCGAATTCGAATCACTCCCAAATGGCAAAGTCCATGCATAGCGAGTTGATCCGAATTGCCAGACGACTATTAGAACGGCAATCCCGGCAACCGACAACGTTATTCGAAAAGATTTTTTATACACACCTATATTGCCGAATCACCCGAATTCATTACAGCATCACCCAATCACCCGCATCTCCGCCCTCAGCAGGCGCAACTGCTCGCCATGATTGCGGGTACAGCTTCAACCCGCAAATGCACCTAACTGACCGCATCCGACGTTTGCGAACGATCAATACATTGCAGTGCCCACACTTCGACAAATAACGAATCTGCGACTGCCATTCGCCAGTGGTCACATCGACAAACCGTCGAGGCTTCGCACCAATATCGTTGCAAACTAATCGAAATTCTCGACCGTGTGCACTCGGTTTATCGCCCCACCGATCATGAACAATCGCATGAGCCACTTCGTGAAGCACAACCTGACGAATATCGTTCTCATCACCCATCGCCAGCAATCGTGAAGAGATCGCAATCTGCTTGCGTGAAGGCATGTACGAACCGAGCGTTCTGCGCATCCGAGTTGAAACACGAACCGGCGGCAACGAAAGCCCCGGCTGATGTTCATCGAATGTCGCCTGAATCAGCAGGTCGACCGCTTCGGCAGTCGGCTTACCCAACGGCTTCTGCTCCAAATCGAACGCCATCTGCCGTGATTCAACGTCAGCGCCAAATCCAGCATTACCCGGTGCGAGCGTCACCTGCGCAAGCTGCACAGCCTGACCAACGACACGTCTTATGTTTGTTCTAAACGAGAAAGAAATTGAAGTCGCCCCAAAGCAACAGACGAATATTTACCCAACCCAGAGTATCCAGATTTCCCGCGCAAAATCGCTGCTTTCCGATATTGAATCCACGAACTCAGACGAGCAAAAAAACAATCGTCCCCCTGCCAATAAAACCCGACTCTACGCGAACCGACCCAGCGAAAACGCACTCACGTCCACCGGAGATTCTTCTCCTGTAGCCAAAGCTGCGGTAGCGATACCCATAGCCGGCCCAAGCGCAATTCCCTGCCGACCGCCACCTGTCGATACCACCAAGCCCTCTATACCCACTGACCCGTCGATAATCGGCATCTTGTCGGGCGCCATCGGACGCAAACACGCTGTCTGATGCACAAGCTCGGCATCCTCCAAATAAGGCAACATCGACACGGCGGAAGCGATGATTCTATCTCGGCCCTCGGCCGTGGTTCGATCGTCGAACCCGACTTCCTCTTCCGTAGTTCCGATCCACGTCAGACCGTCCGACTTCGTCGTTGCGTAGTCATGATCCCACCACAGCGATAGCTTCATGGGAGGCGATGGCGCATCAAGTCGAATTATCTGACCGCGCAATGGCGAAACCGGAACGTCGATTCCAAGTGCGCCTAGTAGCCCACCGCTCCAAGGACCAGCTGCGGCGACCACCACGTCTGCTTCAAACACGCCGCCTTCGGTAACAACACCCGTTACCCGATTTCCAGCCACAGAAATCTCTAAAACTTCTCGATTCACCATTTGAGCACCAAGACTTTCAGCCGCTTGCCAAAGAGAAAGAGTCAGCTTGTAAGGATCAAGTTCAAATGCCTCGCCGATGTACAACCCGCCAATAACATCGGTAGAAATCCGTGCGTCGATGTGACTAAGCTCGCCTAAACCCAGCCACCGCATGTCATAGACAAAATCCGCAGCGTTTGCCTCGTAAACTAAGCGCAACTCCGCGGCTTCAGCTTCATTTCGAACGAGCTTTACCGAGGGTTTACGAACAAAATTAAGATCACCTCTCACAGCCTCGGCCAACTCCTGCGCCAACCCGCGATGCAAGCCGATCGAGTAGTCCGAAAATACCTTGTACTCCAGCTCACGAGCGCCCGGTATGACGGGATTAATCCCGCCAAGCGCAAATCCCGAAGCGTGCGATGCCAATGAATCTCGCTCGAACAGCGTTATTTCGTGACCATCTTTCGAAAGGTAGTAGGCGGTCGCACAGCCTGCTACACCGCCCCCGATTATTGCTACCTTCATAAACTACGCCAGATTATTCGTGAGTCTTGAAAGCCGCGTAAACCTCGTCACCACGACGCTGTCGACGTCTCGCCACACCAGTCTCCTGTGCCACCCGGGCTACGCCACGAGACACTCGCTTGACGACGTTTTTGTCGAACACGCTTGGAATAATGAAATCTTCAGATATGTGCGAATCAGGAATCACACCGGCGATTGCTGTCGCAGCAGCGATTTTCATTTCGTCATTGATAGTCGAAGCTCGAACGTCCAATACACCCCGGAACAATCCTGGGAAGCACAGCGAGTTGTTGACCTGGTTCGGGTAGTCAGTTCGACCCGTTGCCATAACTCGAACATTGTCAGGAATTTCTTCTGGCCAAATTTCAGGATCTGGGTTCGATAGTGCAAATACGATAGCGTCCGATGTCATCTTCGAAACCTGATCGGGGGTCACAAGACCCGGCCCAGCAAGACCCAACAACATGTCGGCGTCGACCAGTCCTTCGGCAAGCGTGCCGGTAAAGTTCTCGGGGTTTGTGTTGTCGGCAAACCACTGCTTCATCGTGTTATCGCCGTAGTCTCGGCCTCGATCCAGTGCGCCCTGGCGGTCATATCCAATAACTTTCGTCACGCCGTAGCTCTGAAGAATCTTCGTGCAAGCAGTTCCCGCCGCACCAACTCCAGCAACGACGACCTTCAGGTCGCCCGGCTTCTTGTCGACAATCTTCAACGCATTGATGAGTCCGGCCAGAACAACCACGGCCGTCCCGTGCTGATCGTCATGGAATACAGGAATATCTAGCTCAGCCCGCAGACGATCTTCGATCTCAAAGCAGCGAGGCGCACTGATATCTTCAAGATTGATGCCACCGAATCCCGGAGACATCGCCTTCACAAATTGGATAATTTCTTCAGTGTCGTTGGTATCGAGCACAACTGGCCAAGCATCGACTCCACCGAACTCCTTGAACAACAGCGCCTTGCCTTCCATGACCGGAAGTGAGGCTGCTGCACCGATATCGCCAAGCCCCAGCACCGCCGATCCGTCGGATACGACGGCAATTGTGTTGCCCTTACCCGTTAGAGCCCAAACTGCATCCGGGTCCTCGTGGATCGCCATGCAAACTCGACCAACACCCGGCGTGTACGCCTTCGACATATCGTCACGAGTAGTAACCGGCACACGAGAGTTCATCTCGATTTTCCCACCGACATGAAGCAGGAACGTCTGGTCGGAAACGCTACGAACTTTCACATTCGGCACCGCTTTGATCGCGTCGACAACTTCAATCGCATGCTCGTGCCCTGAAGTGTTCACAGTGAAGTCGCGAACCATCGAACCTTTCGACGTCTGAACTACATCAACACCCATTGCGCTGCCACCAGCGTCGCCGATCGCCGAAGTGATCTTGCCTAGCATCCCCGGATCATTCGGATACTCGGAGCGAACCGTGATGCTGTATGCAACGCCCGGCGTTCGTACTGCCATTTTCTTTATAACTCCAAACAATCATTGAGACTCTGCGAATCGTATGCAATTTTCCCGAATTAACAACGCCAAATCTACGTTGAACTTTCGATGAGTTCAATCATGTTCAAATTGCACACAGAGTGTAACACCGCACCACCTTCAATCCTTTAGTAGCCCTTGTAGCAGCAACCCACCAAATTTCAGCAATCCAGTAAGCAACAGGCAAATCACCCCTTAGAAAGACCCTCAAACAGCTCGCTATTACGGTATTCTGAATTTCGTTAAATTCGACATATCTACGGAGTAAATGATGGCAGATGCGTCCCGCCCAATGATCAAAGGGCGATTTACAACTTGTGAGCTTGTGAAGCGTGAAGAACTTACCTCAGATCTGATTAAATTCTGGATCAAACCTGCGCAGGACTACACGTTCAAGCCGGGTCAATACTGCACTATCGGTGTCGATGGCATCGAACGCCCTTATTCGATCTCATCGTCTCCCGACGAAGAGAACATCGAACTCTTCATCGAGGTCGTACCAGTCGAGCACGGCGGTCACCTAACTCCACTTCTGGATCACCAGAAAGTCGGCGCAGAAATGACTCTTCGCCCACGGGCCAAGGGAATTTTCGTTCTACAACCGCAGTACAAGCACCACATCTTCGTTGGAACCGTCACCGGAGTTGTTCCTTTTATCTCAATGCTGCGAAAGTTCTTGAACGACCCTGCATGGCCAGAACCTGTCGACGCTGTCGCTCGTGAGGACTACACATTCCACGTCCTTGAAGGCGCAAGCTACGACGATGAATTCGGCTACGATGAAGAGTTGAACGAACTCGCTGCGAAGCACGATTTCATCAAGTTTTACCCTTCCGTTTCACGTCCAAACGAGGAACGAAACGCCAACTGGACCGGCGCCAAGGGGCGAATCAACGTGTTGGTTGAGGACTACCTCGAAAAACTCGGAGTTGATCCTAAAGAAACCTGCGTCTACGCCTGTGGTCACCCTCAGATGATTGAAGACGTCGGAGTCCGCATGGAGCCAACCGACTACAACTTCATCGAAGAACGCTTCTGGAAGGAAGACGAATAATTCGTCTTCAGCCCCCTCGCACCTTAATTCGCATCTAAAGGAACCTCAAAAAATGGCAGAACGAATCGGATTCGTCGGACTAGGAATCATGGGCAAGCCCATGGCAAAGAATCTCGTCACAGCCGGATACGACGTAACCGTCTACAACCGATCATCAGCATCAGTCGACGAACTAGTCGCAGCTGGCGCATCAGCGGGAACATCCTCTGCCGACGTCGCATCGAAATCCGACATCATCGTTCTGATGGTTCCAGACTCTCCCGATTCTGAAGCAGTAGTTCTCGGCAAAGCCGGTCTACTCGAAGGCGCCTCGGCTGGCGACCTGATCATCGATATGTCATCGATCGAGCCCGGCGTTTCGCAACGCATCCACGACGCATGTGCAGAAAAAGGCGTGAAGTTGATCGACGCTCCTGTCTCTGGTGGCGAACCAATGGCAGTCTCTGGCGATCTCGCAATCATGGTCGGCGGCAACGCTGGCGACTTCGAACGCGCACAGCCGCTATTTGATGCCATGGGCAAGTCGGCTGTTCTCTGTGGCGGCAGCGGCGCAGGCAACACGACCAAGCTCGCCAACCAGATCATCGTTGGCGCAAACATCCACGCCCTCGCTGAAGCACTAACTCTCGCGACCAAGGCAGGAGTAAACCCCGAGACTGTGTTCAACGCAATCAAGGGCGGACTCGCCGGATCGAACGTGATGAACGCCAAGGCTCCGATGATGTTCGAGCGAAACTTCGCTCCCGGATTCCGCATCGAGCTTCACTATAAAGACATCAACAACGCGGCGAAAACCGCAAACGATTTGGGACTGTCACTTCAAGTCACAGCCAACTTGCAGCAAGTCTTCAAGGCGCTAATCGAGTGGGGCGAAGGTGGTAACGACCACTCAGGTATCCTCAGCTACGTAGAAAAGCTCACCGGCGTAACTGTCACCAACAAGTAAGTTTGTGACAACGGCTCCCAAAGCCGAATAGATCAACAAAACGGGTCGACCAATGGTCGACCCGTTTTCGCGCCATAAATACATCCACTTGAGCAACCATCATGGTTCACCCGAATAAACCTTCGTACCGGGAAAGAACGCTGCGCTTGCGAACCATAACAACTCCCTAGCATGCGGTAACAGCAACCAAGCTCAATATCAAAATTACAAATACGGTAAATCCAGGACGACTTAAAAACCTATTTACTGCGTGACTCAGGTTCATCACTATCTGCACCCAAATCACCCTCGGCTATCTCGCTCAAGAACTGCTCGATTTCTGGCGACAACGAAACCCCGCTACTATCTGCCTCCTGTCCACGACCATCATCCGAACCGTCGCCATCATCGGTATCCGACTCCCGCTCGAACCGCTCAACCATGTCCTTCAATTGAGGGTTATCGATCATCGCCGGATTCACCTGATCGTACTGTTTCTCGCCCATCTCCACTTCAGGAAGAATCGTGTTGAAACCATAAAGTTCGGAAAGGATTTTGAGAATTCGGGCGCTTCCAGCAAAGTCGTCATCAAGCTTCAGGTACAGCGGAAGATGAACCATCAGCGAAAGCGTTTCGAGGTTCAAATCAGAGAATATTCGCTCAGATATTTGCGATGTCATCGAAGTCGGACCCTGATATCTCGACTTTCCTATCTGTACATTCCCAAAACCCTCAGGTGGCTTCCACCCTCGTGCCGAGCCAGTTACCGACAACTCTCGAGAATGCGGCACAGAGTCGTACATGCCACCAATCTGGATATATCTGGTGATTCCAAACGCCTTGATTAATTCGATCACCGAATCGTTGAAATCTTCAGCAAACGAATGCGGCTCCAGCAGCTCCAATAGCACTAGATCACTCTCGCCAGGACGCCGCGCATAACTCACCCGAGTGTTCGGTACTCGAATCGATCGAACGTCACCAGCTAAGCGAATCTCAGGTCGATACCGAGTGAAATCATAGAACTTACTGGGTCGATAAAGTTGCCCGATTCGCTCGGACGAGTATAGCTTGCCGAGTCGTCGCAGCACGATCTTCCCGACATTGCCAACATTAATCCATGGCTTCAAAATCGCAATACAGTGCGGATTCTGAAGCGGTGGATCGGGCATCTCTATTTCGAAGTCGCCAATGTTCATAATTCAAGTCCTATCGACAGCATACCGGTATTTGTCCTACGTTCAAAGACGAATCAGACCGTCGACACGGTGCTAAAATCTGCCTCGACTCCCATTCGTCGATCTAGAGTTCGATCACTTCCTACTGAAAAGCCTAGCTCGAAAAAAACAAGAAACAACAGGAACCAAAAACCACCTCATGGCAAACAAGTTTGTATTTCTCCCACCGCAGTCAGACCTCTTTGACGAGTGGATTCCGCGCCTTCTCGACAGTGCACCCGGCTGGGACATCGCCACGCCTACCACTGACGAGCAAGCACTAAAAGAAATCGCCGACGCCGACGCCGCCTACGGAACGATGACTCCAGAGTTAGTCGCCGCCGCGCCAAACCTGCGCTGGTTGCAAGCCCCCGCAGCAGCACCGAACGCCGGGTACTACTTTGATGAACTGATCGCACACCCAACGAAGGTCACCAACTTCCGCGAGATCTACAACGACCACATATCGGTGCAGATCCTCACGTACATGCTGAATTTCACAAAGCACTTCAACATCTACCGAGATCAGCAAAGCGAGCACAAGTACGAAGTTCTCGAATCTCCTAATCACGACATATTCCTACCTGAATCGACCGTATTGATCGTAGGTGTTGGCGGAATCGGAACCGAAACAGCCCGACTCTGTAAAGCAGTAGGCATGAACGTGCTCGGCATCGACGCACGCCGTGAGTCCAAGCCTGAATGGGTCGATGACATGTTCACCCCCGACCAGCTCGACTCACAGCTTCCCAAAGCCGATTTCGTTGTGCTCACGATCCCGCACACCCCGGCAACCGAAGGCCTATTCGACTCTTCGAAATTCTCATTGATGAAAAACTCCGCAATATTCATCAACATCGGACGCGGCATGACCACCAAGCTCGACGATCTGAATGCAGCGCTCCGTTCTGGCGAAATTGCGGGTGCCGGCCTCGATGTCTACGAAATCGAACCTCTTCCAGCCGACCACCCACTATGGGACGCCCCAAACACCATCCTCACGCCTCACACCGCGGCGGTTGGAGGAGCAAATCTGCTCGAACGACGCTACGAAATCGTTGTAGAAAATTTCAGGCACTTCGCAGCAGGCGAACCACTCCGCAACGAAGTAGACAAAGCAAACTGGTTCTAACCGCCTGAAATCCGTTCACTTGGATATCTCAGCAGCTATCTCCTAAGCCAACAATTTACGAACCAATTAGTCCCGTCGAAGGGTCACAACAGCGGCTAACGCCACATCATCCCCTTCCAGACGGAAGGACTAGGGTAGGAGAACTGCGCTCCGCCACCAAGTCGTTCGACGACGCTCGGAGCAATACCAAAAAGAAATTCGATTCCAGCAAGATGAAGCTCGAAATGGGGATGAGCATTGTTATCGGTGTCATCATAGGAGCACTAATCGAACCAGCACGGGTATCGCCATAGGCGTAGCCATGGGAGACGGAATCGGAACCGTAATGGGTCGTTCTGGCAGTGGAAATTCCGAAACAAAAGCAATCGAACCTCCGACAAACCAATACGACTTCTACAAATAGACCGCTTGGAATCACATTAATGCCCGAAAACGACCGACCGCTCGTAGTTCATATCGACGCTACAGAATCTCTTCTCGAACTCGAACGAAAAGCACTCGAAGGAATCGACTGCGAAATCGTTTCGATCGCAGCCTCCTCGGAAGGAGAAATTATCGAAGCAGTGAAACACGCCACCGTGATTCTCAACGACCATTCGCCTGTCTCGCAGGCAATGATCGACCAGCTAACGAACTGCAAGCTCATCATCCGGTACGGACACGGCTACGACACTGTAGATGTCGATGCGTGCACCGAAGCTGGAATCATCGTTACCAACATCGCAGGTTCAACCTCCGAAGAAGTTTCCAATCACGCCATGTCACTCCTTTTGGCATCAGCCAGGGAGCTAAAACGACTCGATTTGGCGACCACCACTGGAAGATGGGGTGAGGTCTACTCTCGCTCGATTCTCAACCGCATTTATGGTGAAACGGTCGGAATTGTCGGATTCGGCTGGATAGGTCGCGCCGTGGCACGCAAGTGCAATACATTCGGCATGAACGTGATTGTTAGCGACCCATACGTCGGTGATCATCTAGCGATCGAATACGGCGTCGAATTCGTCTCCAAAGACGAACTTCTAAAACGCTCCGATTACGTAACACTCCACGTTCCTCACCTCGATGACACCCACCACTACATCGACTCCAAAGCACTCGAAGCGATGAAACCCTCGGCTTATCTGATAAACACTTCCCGTGGTCCAGTCGTTGACGAAAAAGCTCTAGTGCACGCGCTGCAACAGAACGAGATAGCAGGTGCAGGAATAGACGTGTTCGAAGAAGAACCGCTCTCGCCCGACAATCCAATCCTGAAGATGGACAACGTCATTTGCACCCCTCACGTAGCCGGATCCAGCAAAATAGGTTGGGAAACCATCCGCCGACGTGCCGGTGAAGAAGCCGCCCGAGTCCTCCGCAATGAACGACCAAAAGTAGTCGTAAACCCAGAAGTCCTCGGCCGTATTTAATCCCAGCCCACAACCGCTCGCTCCTCCGACCAACGCAGCAGCTAGTGACTGAGTCGTCCGACGACGATGGAACCAAACACCGCGACTAACGCCCACTGGGAAACCTCACAACCCCACTCACAAACCACAATTGTGCAACACATCAATAACACCACGTAACTAAAACTTGTCACGTTCCTAAGTACCCACCCCAAAACCTTTTTCCACACATTTACGTATAATTCGCTAATCGGTCTTGACCAAACCCTTCATCGGGCAGGCGGCCGTGGGCAGAAAAACTCTACTGTCCGGAGTTCGATTCCAAGAAGGAGGTGGTCAGTTTTAATGTCTAGTACCAAACGAGGTGTCCTACTTTAAGTAGGGCGCCCTACCAGTAGGGCACCTCTAGAGTAGAGCCACCCGACCAGCATCATCCGCAAAATGGATATGCTGATCCGGTGGCTCTACTCGCGTCTGCGCCGCTTTCAAACATTTCCGTTAGTCTAATATCCCTCATGCCATCCCTTACAACCCGCCATTTCACAGCCACAGGCTTCATCGTTCACGGCGACTCCACGCTGCTGCACTGGCACAAAAAAGTTCAAGAATGGCTCCCACCGGGAGGTCACGTCGATCCCAACGAAGACCCTGTCCAAACGACTCTTCGTGAAATCAAAGAAGAAACCGGATTTGACGTTGAAATCGTCCCAACCCAGACCGAAATCGTCATAGGCAATCTCGAACAGGTCGCAGCTCCACACAGCATCATGATCGAAGATGTCGCCGACCGGAAGCACGGCCAACACCAGCATATCGACCACATCTACTTCACTCGACTCACCGGATTTGACTCCGTACCGACGAGCGAACTATCCGCTCAAAACGAATTCGCCGATTCAAATGCCGGCTGGCTCTGGGCATCCCTCGACGATCTCCAAAGAGAAACCCCGTTCGAAACCCCCTCAGGCGAACTTCGAACCCCACCCGAAGACGTCAAAAAACTAGGTTTAGCGGCAATCAAACACATTTCCGATAACTAACGCCCGCTCAACTCTCCGAAGCCTCATCTATCATCTTCGCCAACAAATCCCGATCTCTCAGAAAAAGTAACTAGTTACCCATGCAAGCAATCGTCCTACACGGCAAAAACGACCTCCGATATGTAACCGACTACCCAAAACCAACACCCGGCCCCGGCGAAGTCCTGCTCAAAATGACCTACTCATCCATCTGCCAAACCGACATTGAAGTGTGGCAACACGGCATGTTCGACTGGAGCGGCACACCCCACATCCAAGGACACGAAGCCGCAGGCATCGTAGTTGAAATCGGACCAGCGTTAGAAGAGGACAATCCTGACTCACGCCGAGGCTCCAAGCTCCCCAAAAGCACCCTCGAAATCGGCACCCGAGTCGCAGTCGAAAACGTCCGCACCTGCGGAACCTGCTTCTTCTGCCGCAAAGGCACATCACAACTCTGCGAAAACGGACGTAACTTCGGATTCTCTGACGACGGCGGACTCGCCGAATTCGGTGTCTGGCCAGCCGCCCTCTGCATACCCCTGCCCGACAATGTCACCAACGAAGAAGCGCCCCTCGCCGAACCAACCTCCGTTGCAGTTCACGCCGTAGAAAATGCGAACGTAACCGTCGGCGAAATAGCCGCCGTTATCGGATGCGGTGTCGTCGGACTCTGCACCCTCCAAGTCCTCAAAGCAGCCGGAATCAACGTCATAGCAATCGACCCCCGCGAACAATCCCTTAAATTAGCAAGGGAACTTGGGGCGATAGAAACTTTGAACCCCAACGACGTCGACCCAGCGGAGCTTTTGCCCGTCCTCACCAACGGCTATGGCCCCGATGTGATCATTGAAACAGCGGGTGCGCCCGGCACCGGCTTAGACGCCGCTAACTGGGTGCGCAGAGGTGGTCGAGTAGTCATCGTAGGCTTCTCGCACGAAGACGCCACACTCAACTTCGGCAGAGCACACATGGCAGAAAAAACCATCATCGGCTCATCAGCCACCAGCACCGGCGGCTACCAAAAAGCAGTAAACCTAATCGCCAACGGCTCGGTTAATGTGAAGCCCCTAATCTCCGCCCTAGTCCCACTGGACAAAGGAATAGAGGATGGCTTCGAGCGAATGCTCAAGCCAGAGAAGGACGTTTATAGGATTCTTGTTGGGAACGGCTAAGACAACAGCGGTATAAACATGGGCAAGATCGTGGAAAACGAAAAGATCGTCTGGGACGAGCAAATCGCTGGCGACGACAGCAATCAGGTGAACGTCACCCTACTGTTCGAAGATGCCGACGAAGAAACCAAGCTGACGATGTTGATCCTCCACACTACTGCTGAGCAGAAGGAAATGAACGAAACGGGCGGAATGCTCATGGGCTTCAACATGACCCTCGACAGATTCGCCGAGTTTGTAGCCGAACAAACATCGTAGTGAGACTGCGATAACAATCCGCAAGCCAAGGGCTATCTATCACACTAAGTGCCGGCGCAAAATAACTTTGTACCGGCATTTCGGTTTTAAATCAGACCTTGGAAACAACAGATTTGACTTCGATATCGCTTCACGCGATCGAGAGCGAACGATCACCCGGAGTTAATCCAAATTGGGCGAGCTAGCAGCTCTGGCAAACGCCGTAGTTTGGGCGCTCACTGGCGTAATAACCAAAGGCGTTGGCAAGAACGTAAAGCCAACCCACATCGTCGCCGCTCAGGTCTGGATCGGTCTGATATTTCTGCTGATCATCGGACTCATAATCGGCGAGCTAAACGAACTCTTCCAAATTCAACTCCGTTCAGCCTTGTTCCTAGCTGGTGGAGCGCTCGCCAACACAGCCGGATCACTCGTATTTTGGCTTGCCTTATCGCGCAGCACGGTTAGCAAGGTCTACCCAACTACACAAAGCATCTTCATCAGCATATCGGTCCTCTCGGGCTGGCTTTTCCTCGGCGACAATCCTCAGATAGGCGTGATCGGTGGAGCGATGTTGATCATAGGTGGAGTGATACTTCTAAACTGGCAGCCAGATGATCGCTCAGCAGATTCGACTGAGTCGTCAACTGGAACCACTCGGCGCAAGCCACGAGGCGATTACATCGGTATCGGGCTCGGAGTCGCAACGTCGTTCCTATGGGCAGGAGGATTTCTATCGACGGTAATCGGACTCGAAGAAACGCCCCCAGTGGCTGCCGCTACCATTCGAAACTTAGTGCCAGCAATTCTATTTATCGGAGTGGCCATTGCGTTTCCTTCCGCCAGAATCACTAGAGTCTTCAAAGGAAATGGCACTCGGCTAATCTTGAGCGCCGTCCTGTTCGCGGTAAGCGCCTTAACGTTCGTACTTGCTCTCGACAATGCTCCACCGGGTGTAGTCGTCGTTCTAATCAACACATCGCCCATGTGGGCAGTGCTGATGGCATCGATACTATTGCGAGAACGACTGACCCGTTTTGCCCTTGGAGGAGCGGCTCTCAGTGTCGCCGGAATATTCGTAACACTGGCGTTTCGCTAGCAGCACTTTGTGACCGATAGCCGGGGCAAATCAGGAATTCCACTGCTTCTGAAGTAAATCCCGACTACGCAGCGCCATACCCTCTCGATCGGGATCTCGTCCCGACGTCTCGAGCACGACCAGAAATTCTCTCCCGCCAACAAGCTCACCCACTGAATCCCACGTCACCAGCCCTGTGCCGATTTCGAGGTGCTGATCCCGAACGTTCCCTGCACCTTCGGGACCTCTAGCGTCATGGACTTGAACGTGCTTTATGCGCTCGCCAAACATCTCAATCCCAGCGTCGATTCCGCCCGAACCCCACGCGTGCCCGACATCCAAAGTAATGCCTACCGATTCGTGGTCGATCTCATCGATGACATCAGACAGCTCGTGATGCGATCGAATGACCCAACCCGGGTTGTAGTGCATATTCTCAAAGCCGATCACTACACCAGCACTTTCAGCCTCTTTCGCTGCGTCTTTCGCCCAATCGACGAAATACGAAATCGCCACCAAACGATCGTCCTCTGACTCATCGCCCTGGTCGACTCCTGGCACGTGAAGTCGACCCGGGTGAACAATAGCGACCTCAACTCCAAGTTCCCCAGCGACGTATATCTCTTTACTGAATTCTTCGAGTTCGCGCTCCCTGGTTGCGGCAACAAAGGAGCCGGGAAGAGCGCTTGGAGGAAAATGATATGTATACCGCAGGTTGTGTTCGACCGACATGTCGAGCGCCCACTTCAGATCGACCATCGATTGTTCTGCCAAATACATCTCTGGCGCATTAAATTCAACGCCACTAAACCCACGTCCAATTGCCCACTCAACGCAGTAGCGTATCGAATCGGGCTGATCGAGACATGTCGATGCGACACCAAACTGAATCATTGTTCACCCTTCACTAAAAGTCTCACGAATCGATAACGTTTAGCGCTTTATCAAGAAGTTGATTAAACCCGACCGGATCTTCGTTCATCACAAAGTGACCCATAGTTGGCAAAAATCGAACTTGGATACCTGCTTCACTAGCCGACGATTCGTCCATGGGTCTGCCCGTGGCATTGATAGTGAATTTCGGTATTTCCAAGCCCACGATCAAATCGAACAGTGCAATATCGTTTGCCATTCCACGCATCGCGCCCACGGCAACTTTGCGTGGCACCGACACCATACCTACGGAAATACGTCGTCGTAACTCATCAGACGTACTGTCCGCGAACATATTCGAGATAATCGATTCGATGGCCGTCTCATAATCGCCAGCAATCCTATCGGCCTGCTCAGCCTGCTTTCCAGTTTTAGGATCATCTCTCACAAATTTGAACGTGTCGGCGCCAACTAAACCGACCACACGCTCAGCCAATAGCCATGCCGTGTGTGCGATAACCATTCCGCCCATTGAATGACCAACCAACACAGCCCGCTCAACCTGCTCGCTATTGAGTACTGCTTCGACGTCTCGTGCAAATGACGGAATCAAGTAGTTTGTTCGTCCAACACTGGAATCGCCGTGACCCGCTAGGTCGATAGCGATCACCTGAAATCGGTCTGAGAATGCAGAAATTTGCTCGTTCCAATGGGTGCGATTACAGCTCCAACCGTGAACAAACAAGAGAGTCGTTTTATCGTCCTTAGTCGAAGAATGTTCAACGCTCGTCGAGATGTCATAGCCGATCTCTACGCCGTCGAAAGATTTAACCGACCGACTATTCATATTTTTCCTATCAGCGCTCAGACTAACTCTCCTTCATATACACACCAAACATTGTTCTGTGGGCTCAAAAAGCAGAAGCTCGCCAAACACGCGTAGTTCTCACTCATGTTTTTGTCTGGGCAAGAAGGCAAAAATTAGAAAGTAATGAGCACCGCAGAACAGCCATTATTCGATAGTTCTTCAACTTCGATCTATCGAAGAACGGCTAAGCAACATAGAAAAAGCACTCGGCATCGACGACAAGCCGAAAACCTTCATCGAAGTTGATGAAGACGGCCGATTCATGATCGTCGGTATCGAATCGTAGTCAATTCCGACCACTTATTCGAAGCAAGGACCACCAACAACCACTACAGCTGCCCAGTTTCGCTCATGAGAGCCAAGTGTGCGGCGTCAATGTCATCGACGCGGTCGTAGATCACCTATCGAGCACCCGAAGGCTCGCTCTCTCCTGCGCTAATCATCAACCGAACTCCAGCATTGTCGAAAAAGGCAAGACTAGGCGCATCGAAGAGTTTCGTCATTCCAAGCTGATCGCCGTAAAACTTCAGAGAACGTCCGACGTCCGTGACATGAAGTGCAATCCGGCCTATTGGACCGAGTTGTGCTGAGCTCATCACAGCCCGCTTTTTGATGTCCCCTACCCTCGAATATCGCTCAACGCAGATCGAT
>CAWVRY010000043.1:0-15292 GCA_963932695.1 uncultured bacterium
TGGCCATCATCTGATTCAGCCGGCTTCGATGCCTCGTCGTTGAGATCCGGATCAACTGTAGTTTCGATAAATACCGTAGGCTCAACTTCATCGTTAGCTTCGGAATCTGAATTATCGTCAGGACCACTAGAACTAGGCGGTGAGGTCAGCAGCTTGTAGGTTGGAGTTGGTTCAGGGTCCGGCGTCGGTGTAGGACCCGGAGTTGGCTCAATATAAGGTTCTGCGCCAATCGACTCACGCCAGAGATTTTCTAGCCCATCGATTCCAAATCCATACACGGCGTCGAGTGCCGTATCGATTCCCAGTCCGGTTCCGAGTGTGGCTAATAATTCTGCCATTTTCTCTTCACCATACTCTTCGATCATGTATTTCACGGCACTTCGACCCTGACCATACGCAACCAATGTCAAATTGGGATCGCCGGGGAACGATCGTAGACCCTTGAGCGGAATTAACCGGTCGGTGCCTTCGGCCCATTCGAGGAACCGCTCATACGACACCGTTTGATCGAGGTTCCCGAATTCGGCTAGACCCTCGTTGAGCCACAATGGCACCGCACCGCTTGAACCGGCTGCACGTGCAACTAAGATGTGGGTCATCTCGTGAGTTGCGGTTCCAACGTCAGATCGACCTGCCAGCACGATCACAACACTCTCAGCATCGAACGCTTGTCCTTCAGTAATCAGTTCACGACTACTAGCGAGACTTCTAGAAACAACCGCTCCGATCATCTCGGCGTTGTTGTTGTACAGCGTCATAACAATAGGCGTTTCGGTATCAGCACCGGTCACGGGCCCCATGATTCCAAGAGATTCGACTGCAGCTTCTGCCAATCGCTCTGCTCGGGTGCGCACTGGACCGTGATAGAGAATAGTGACGGCTCCGAGAGTCACTTCGTGCCACTCGAATCTGGCATCATCAAACCGAAAAAATTCGGGTTCGGTGAGCATCGTCTCGCCGGTTTCGTCGGTTATCTCAAACCAGTACTTGATCATCGTTCCAGGCGGAATATAGCGATCTCGACTGTTTGTACGGTGAAATAGTTCGCCATTTACCAGAGGACGCGAAGTTTGATCTAATTCTAGATAGGCGTACTGAGTCGACCCTCTATCGCCTATCTCGAAAGTAACTCGAATGTCGTCGATACGTAGCTCCGACTCGGCGTCGAGCTTGAACGTCATCCCTTCTGGAAACTGTGATTCAACACTTGAAGAAATCACGGTAATCGGAGGAGTGTCTTGAGCGAATGCGTATTCACCAGTTCCAATAAAGCTGAATACAGCCGCCAGCAATACAGCGACCATAAGAATCGACGATCGGTTGGTGTGTGATTTTGGAAAAGTGACGTTCAAGTTGGGTTGCATTCCGTGATGTCGCTATCTTCAGTCGCGACTGATTACCGTACTGAAGTTATGTGTACCAACCGTTTTACGCCAAAACACAGTGTTAGGGATGCAAATTACTGATTATTCGGAGTCGATTGCTCGCCATGCGTCGAAGAATCGCCAAGCTGCACTGAGAGGCGTTCCCACTCCAAGAATCCAAAGAACAGCCATAGGATATCCAAGAACGAGACCCGCAACGGTGATAATTATTCGTTCGGGACGAGTAAGGAAGCCAGCCGTTCCCTTGGCTCCGAGTCCTTCTGCCCGCGCACGTACATAGCTCACCATCAGCGACCCGCCGACGGCTACGAATGCGAGAAGAACTGCGGTTTGGCTCTCGTCTTTTCCAGACGTGTAGTACATGCCGAGTCCAACCAGCAGGGCGATTTCCGACACTCTGTCGAACACAGAGTCGGTCAATGCCCCTCGCTTGCTCACTCTGCCAGTTGCGCGGGCAATTCCGCCATCAAGTAAATCGAAGGTTGCGCCGACCAGAACGAGGATTCCACCAATGAGGAAGTCACCCTGACTCGTGAAGTAAGCGGCGACAAGAGCAATCATCAGTCCGATCGCCGTCGCGGCGTCGGGCGATACCTTGAGTGCTACGAGAATCGAAACAGCTGGACGCTCGAACCAGTTAGTCACCGCACCGCGAAGACCGTATCTGAGAGATTGAAGATCGGGCAAAAAAATTACCAGCCCTGATATTTCGCTGGTGGCACGTGTTGTTTTTCCATTACTTCATCGTAATAGTTGAGGACTGAATCTGCGACCTCTGTCCATCGATATTGATGAACCGTTGCCCTGCCATCTACCGCAAGTTGAGCACGTAATCCTGGATTTTTTATAAGCCGTTCGATGGCCCCTGCAAGAGCAGATTCGTCCTTTGGTGGAACCATCAGCCCTTCTCGACCATCGGTCATCACCGAGGCGAATCCTGGTATGTCTGATGCGACTATCGGAGTCGAAGCCGACATCGCTTCGATGATGATGAATCCGAAACTCTCTTTACCCGTATTGGGCGCTAAGAATATGTCTGCGTTCTGGTAGTAGCCGGGAAGTTCTTCGTCAGTGACTGGCCCAGTGAATATAACGTCGTCGAGAGATCGCTCTCCCATGATTCGGTACGACTCACGATCGGGAACGCCTGCCCCCACTACTACGAGTCGAAGCTTTGGGTACTGCCACTTCAGCAACGAATAAGCGCCGAGTGCGTATCGAAGCCCTTTGCGGGGTTCATTGACTCTTCCCACAAATACTAGATTAATCGCGTCATCGCGGAGTATCGATGGCTTTAGAGCCGGCTTGGAAAATCTTTCAACATCAAGCCCATTGGGAATGACGCGGTAATCGCCTTCAAAATATCGATTGGCGAACTGCTTGGCAGGTTCTGAGACTGCGATTCGACCGTTTAGGCGAATTGCTCCTCGGTTCAAAACCTTCTTCCAAAACATGTACCCGCGCCCACGGCCTTCGTTGAAGGCGTGGAATGTACCGATAGTCGTTGAGGGCGAAAAGCGCGATGCGGTGAGGGCAAACATCGGCATAAGAGGTTCGTGAATGTGCACGATGTCGAATTTTTCGTTTTCGAGCATCGTTTTCAGGCGCCACTCATGCCACACGGAAAATGAAATTCGGGCTACTGAGCCAGCTGTCGGAACAGCAACGGATCTGCCAAACGTTCTTAGATCAACATCACCGACGTCTACAGCGGGTTCATCACGAGTACAGGGGGCGAGGATCGAAACTTCATGCCCTCGATCTTGGAGTTCACGGCTGAGGGAAGCCATGTGGCGTTGGACTCCACCGGAATGGGCAAAGTCGTAAGGCGATACTTGAGCAATCCGCAATCAGCACCTCCCTAACAAACTTCATGCCTACCCGCCCGGCATATTGAATCAACTGCTGAAGCGTTAACCAAAAGTGCCGCTGGTCCAATATGAAGCAATCATATTGGTTTTCCAGCGGCACGTACTAGCACTTATGGTGCGTTCTAAAGCGAAAGCCTATTCAGCAGAGTCCAACGCTTCTGGGTCGTTGCCTTCTGCAAAGTCCAAAACAGCGACACGAGCATCGTCGTCACGCATCTGAACTGGAGGCGACTTCATGAAGTAGGCAGAAGCAGGCTCGATAGCTCCGCTAATACCCTTATCCATTGCGATCTTGGCAGATCGAATTGCGTCGATTGCAACACCGGCAGAGTTCGGGCTGTCTTCAACTTCAAGCTTCAACTCAATGTTGAGTGGCTGGTCGCCCCATGACGTACCTTCAAGTCGAATGTATGCCCACTTGCGGTCTTCCAACCAGGGGACGTGGTCCGATGGGCCGATATGCACGTCGTCAGTAGGAAGCTCTTTTTCGAGCTGCGACTGAACTGCGTTGGTCTTCGAAATCTTCTTCGATGTCAGGCGTGATCGCTCAAGCATGTTGTAGAAGTCAGTGTTTCCACCGAAGTTCAACTGGTAGGTCTTGTCGAGTCGTACGCCACGGTCTTCGAACAATCGGGCAAGTACTCGGTGAACAATGGTTGCACCAACCTGAGACTTGATGTCGTCACCAACAATGGGGATACCGCGGTCAGCGAATCGCTTCTGCCAGTAGGCTTCTCGTGCGATAAATACTGGAATACAGTTCACGAACGCAACACCAGCAGCAAGTGCCTGCTCGACGTACCACTTGGTTGCCTGCTCGGAACCAACTGGGAGGTAGTTGATCATTACGTCAACTTCACGGTCTCGGAGAATGCCAACAACGTCAGCAGTTTCGCCACCTGGAGTGTTTGGATCGTGGTTTACCTCAACGAGGTCTTCAAGGAACTCACCGATTCCATCGTGAGTCATGCCACGGTCAACCTTCACGCCCATGTTTGGAACGTCGAAGAACTGAATGGCGTTGTTGTTCTTGGAAACGAGGGCTTCGGAGAGGTCTTTACCGACCTTTTCCTTGTCGACGTCGAATGCAGCAACGATGTTTACATCGCTCAGGGCGTAACCGCCGAGAACGTTGTGCATAAGGCCAGGAATTCGATCCGAGTTTTCGTCGATTTCGCTGTACTTGTGTAGTCCCTGAACTAGCGATGATGCACAGTTCCCTGCACCGATGATCGCTACGTTGATTTTGCCCAAAATTGAGCCTCCAGAAGAATATTTTTACTTTGAACAGTTGAGACGTCCGTGTGCCCGTTCGATCCAATGGCTTACAGCGCTCGCGTGTTCTGTTAACGCAGGTAAGAGTAGAACTACCAAGGCGGCGTTATTAGGAACTATTTCGCCAAGAGCACGTGATTAGTTCCGTATAGTTCCAGAACTACGCATCATGTTGCGATGCGATTAGGTAAAATCATCTTTATGAATCTCCGAATTGCATTACTGGCAACATTGATTGGATTAATCGCCGCGTGCGGTAAGTCGAAAAGCGATGAAAATCCGTTCTACGAGGAACTGCGAGAGCCGATCCGCAGAGCCACTGCCATCGAGGACATAGTTGACGCGTCAATCGATGCAGCAATACAGGTCATCCAGCTCGGATGTGAAGGCATTGAAATACGTATGGTTGGGCGACCGGTGAGAGTATTCGTACTCACAGGATCTTCAGTTGTCGGCTACCAATTCGTCAATTCAGGGACTCGACTTCACGGAACAATGTGACCATGGGGAGGGGGTTATGGAGCAGAATAAATGATTTTTGTTGCCGTAGAAGGTCGCACGAAATTGATCGTAAACGGGGTTCCGGGAGACATCAGAACTTGCATATTTGCGCAGACTCTTGTGGATTCCGGCTAAAACTCTTGCCAGATCGAGTCCGCTCGGTTCGATACGTCCCGTTCATATCTCGTGTACGGCTCGATTGAATCCGAGGAATATGCCCTTGATTAGCCCTAAACGTCGACGTGCATTGCCTCGGCTATGTCGGCTAGGGAGTGGGTGCGAACGTGAGGATTCTCACCCGACCATATGTAGTCGAAGTGCTGACGAAGAATCGAAGCGTACGAGCTATTCGTTTGGAACTGGAACATCGGAACGAGTCCGTCGATCGAGCTTCCATCTACAGCGGCGTTCGGTTTGCCGAACTGGTACGTCTCAACAAACGTAGATTCGCCTGTCATTACCAGGTAAACCGATGGCCAATGATCGACGAATCGTACGTCGATTCCGAAGTGTGCACGTGATGCCGCATCCTTCTTCATTGCAGCTATTACGTTCAAACTTCTCCAGCTGTCGTTGTAGAGCGGGCCAGCCTTGAAACGACTTTCATCGACAAATTGTGCGCCGTCCTCTGCGACAGCTCTGGCTTTCGCAAACTCGCTGACAGGGTTCACGAGAATCGCTCGAATTTGAACTGCCCTATCTTCAGCTGCCATTTGTTTGATAATCGCTGTGTGCCCTCGATCCCCGAAGAATTCTCGAAGTCCGATGCCTTGAAGAAGTACCTCACCATCGGCATTGGCTAGAGCAGAAGCGATAGTCGACGATGTTTCAGGATCGGTCGCCCTTGGACCGAGAATCCCGGTCACGCCCTGATGGACGGCGCCCGACAGAATGTTTGTGAATCGAGCTAGATGTGCGGCATCATCCCAGGTTGATCTTGGCTGTGAATCACTAGCCGCTCGAGCCAGTGCGGTCGCTGAAGTTTGTGCGGCGGATAAACGCGGTGAACTGCCTACCGGAGTCGACTGCTTTGGCTCGACGAGCGCCAGTACCGATTCTTCGGTGATGATCCATGATTTGCCGATTCGATTCGCTGGGATAAGCCCGGTCTTCAACCACTTGTAAACGGTTTTCTCACTTACGTTCAGCCGTACTGCGACGTCTCTAACACTCAGACTCATGATTGCCCCACCCCATGTTCCAGTCTAATCCTAATTATTCCTAATACTTCTCAAATAATACTAGATAATCCCTAATATTCAACTCTCGAAGCTCGACCTCAGAAGTACCCATGGATAAAAAAAGCCGTCGTCACTAAAGTGCCGACGGCTTTCAAATTAGCTATTTGGTTACAAACTAGTACCCGACAGCAGAGCCGTCCTTACGAGGCTCAGAGCCAGCAGTTAGAACCCCGGATTCAGGATCACGAGAGATCACTTGACCGCCACCGAAGTTGGCTCGGTCGTAACCCGATACAACGTTCACTGTGTGTCCGCGCTTTTCTAGTTCCTTGACGACATCAGGAGAGAGGTCTTCTTCGACCATCACATCCTGGTTGCCTTCCACTTCGACCTTGAATCGAGGAGCATCCAGTGCTTCCTGCGAGTCCATGTCGTAGTCGATCATGTTCGATGCGACCTGCAGGTGACCCTGAGGCTGCATGAATCCGCCCATGACACCGAAGCTCAGCCACATTTCGTCGTTTTTAGTCGCCATCGCAGGGATGATCGTCTGGAACGGACGTTTGTTGCCTTCAAGGTAGTTTGGGTGGTTCGGATCGAACGAGAACAAAGAACCACGGTTCTGTAGCGCCATTCCGGTTCCCGGAACCACTAGGCCCGTGCCAAATCCGTTGAACAGGCTATTGATGAACGAAACTGCAGTTCCTTCGCCATCGACCGCTGTCAGGTAAACAGTGTCAGCATTGCCCATTGGGTCGCCGTAAGAAACATTCGGATCGGCCTGAACACCAGAAATGCCAGCTCGACGACGGTTGGCGTAGTCCTTACTGAGCAATGGCTCGATAGGAACCTCTGCAACTCGTGGGTCGGCTACGTACTGGAACGCATCGGCGTATCCGTGTCGCATCGATTCGATCAGGTAGTGATATCGATCTGCCGATTGCGCGCCCATCGATCCGATGTCGTAGCCTTCGGCAAGGTTCAAAGCGATGAGTGCTGCGATGCCCTGACCGTTTGGCGGGCATTCCCAAATATCTACTCCACGATAGTTCGTGCTAATCGCCTCATCCCAATCGGAGTGATGATTCGCGAGGTCCTGTTCGGTAAGCCATCCACCTTCAGACTGAACAAATTCAGCGGTCTTCTTTGCGATCTCACCCTTGTAGAACGCTTCGCTTCCGCCTTCGGCAATCATCTGAAGAGTTCGTCCGAGTTCAGGAAGCGTTACGACTTCGCCGTACTTAGGCGCACCATTTGCAGCGGATCCAGGAAGCAATTCCTTACCTGACGGTCGGTGGTTCAACTTAGCGATAGTTTCGGCACCGCCCCAACTATGAGCGATAACTTCCGACACTGCGTAACCGTTTAGAGCGTAGTCGACTGCTGGCTGAAGGACTTCTTTAAGAGTCATTCGACCGTACTGGTTGAGAGCGGTCTCCCAGCCATGAACAGTGCCCGGAACGCTGACTGCAAACTGGCTTCCAGCACCGTTGTTTGGGATCGACTCGTATCCAGCCTTGCGAACATCGGCAACATTGGCTGCTGCTGCTTGTCGGCCTGAACCGTTGAGTGAAACAACCTTGCGTTCGTTCTTATCCCAGATTAGAGCGAACATGTCGCCGCCAATCCCCGTCGACATAGGCTCAACCACGTTGAGCACGGCAGCTGTTGCGACGGCTGCGTCGATAGCGTTTCCGCCATCTCTGAGCATCTGCAAACCGGCCTGGGCAGCGAGAGGTTGGCTGGTTGCCACAGAGCCGTTTCGGGCGACAACTGCGGATCTACGGGACTTGAAATAACTCATCTACGATGCTCCAAAACACAAAACCACTCACGAATTGCCTGTGAGTTCAGCCATAGTAGCACCACAGAAATACACTTACTGCCAAATTTGACGACCGACACTCGACTCTCCTGTCGAAGGAAACTTATCAATGTCCGAATCTCGCCCACAAGTGGGAATTGTCTGCAACAAAGAAGTCCGCAATCGATACGTCGCCACCATCGATCTCGAACGGCTTGAGCAATTTGCTGACTTCCATTGGCATGAGTGCGACGAAGACACCAGCTGGGACGACGTACCCGCAACTTCAGACTCAACGAAATCAGAAGTTACGGAGTTCGTTTCTAAGCTAGATGCAGTTGTCGTGTGTCACGGATCACCGCGAATCGATCAATCCGTTATTTCGGCTTCTCCGCGACTCAAACTGATCGGTGAGCTGGAAGGCGATCGCTTCGCACAACGAATCGACGTCGAAGCCGCGTTGTCGAACGGGGTGCGGGCAGTTGATACCACCCACGGATCGTCATATCCAGTTTCAGAGTGGGCACTCGGGATGATGCTCATCGGACTACGAAACGCTGGCGCACATTTTCGCCGTCTTGTTGCAGGCGAGCAATGGGGCACGCCCGAACAACGTGACTCGACAGCCGAGTTCGCTCAGAACGAAGAGTTGACAGGGAAGACCGTCGGATTGATAGGAGCTGGCTACATCGCTCGACGACTCATCGAATTGTTGAAGCCGTTCGATGTGAAACTCCTGGTTCACGACCCGTACGTCCACCCGGAGTTGGCTAGCTCGCTTGGATTTACGCTGACATCACTTAATGCTGTTCTTTCGAAGACTGATGTCATAGCTTGCCTCGCACCTTTGACGCCGAGTACGCGCGGAATGCTCGGACCCAACGAGATCAATAGCATGAAGCCTGGCTCAGTGTTCGTGAATGTTTCTCGGGGCCCAATAGTCGATTCTGATGCACTTATCGAACGCTTGGAAATCGGAGATATCACGGCCTGCTTGGACGTGTTCGACCCGGAGCCAGTGCCAGTCGGATCGAGAATTCGCCAACTACCGAACGTCTTCCTATCGCCTCATATCGCCGGAACTACCGAACGATCTCGAACCAGATTTTTTGAAGAAATGGTGAGCGAACTCGAACGTCACTTTTCAGGACACGAAACGCTTCACGACCTGACTCCGAGAGTGCTTTCTAACCGACGAGGCGAATAGCGTTTCCCCCGGTTCATTCAGCCGTGTACACCTACACGGTAATGGCTACACGGAAACAGTGGTGCGTGATCGGCGCCACAGTCGATACCGTGTAACGACGTTAGTGCGATCAGTTCGTATCAAGAAGGAAGACGTTTCCGTGTAAGTGGCCGCAGATGAGGGACGGCAATGCCATCTGTTCACTAAACCCGACGCGCCAGAGCCCTCTCCCTAACCCCAGAAAAAGTGCCATTGGCACCACTCAGCGAGCTCGGGGGTTGAGCACGTCGTTTAAGGCATCTCCAACTATGTTCCAGCAGAAGATCAAAAGCCATACAACAATGATCGGCGCGAGCAATTGCTCGGGGTGATCTCGCAGCACTGAAACACTCGCCCCGCCACGAGCTGTGACCTCACCGATCATCACGCCAAGACTAGGTCGAGGTGGTTGAACACCGAGTCCGAAGAAGCTCAAAACAACCTCTGACAATGCGATCGCACCGATACCGAAACTTACCGAAACGATGATCGGGCTTACCACGTTGGGTAGGATGTGCCTAAACAAAATACGAGGCGTCGAAGTTCCCATGGCGCGGGCAGCCTGAACGTACTCAGCATCTCGTAGAACGAGCACCTGACCACGAACCAGCCTCATCATTCCAAACCAACTCAGCGGGAGTAGAGCGATACCGATCACGACATAGTCGACGATCCCGGAGCTAACCAGTCCCGATATTCCCGTCGAATCTTCGATATTCCGCGCTAATTCAATGATCCGAGGTCTCAAAGTAGCGGCGAGC
Source organism: uncultured bacterium (assembly GCA_963932695.1). Lineage (GTDB taxonomy): Bacteria > Chloroflexota > Dehalococcoidia > Lucifugimonadales > Lucifugimonadaceae > Lucifugimonas. The sequence continues at coordinate 10,004 of CAWVRY010000043.1, forward strand.
AAGATAATTAACAAGATATCCGGAAACGCCGACACGACCTCCCCGACTCGCATAATCACGGCGTCAATCCAACCGCGGAAATATCCAGCGACTAGCCCAATCGACACGCCCAAAAACAGACTTCCAGTTACGAACGTCGTGACGGTGATGATGACAGTTGTCTGGATGCCCCATACAACGCGGGTGTACAGGTCTCGTCCCGCTCGATCGGTGCCGAGCCAGTTTTCGATGTTCGGCCCCTGCTGTGTCCGTCTCAGGTTGGTTTCCTGATAGTCGTGAGTCTGAATGAGCGGCGCAAAAATACCCAGTAGATAGATGAACGTAATCAGGATCAAACTTACGAGCGCGAGTCGGCGGCGACGGAATTTGGACCATACGTCACGCCAATGGCCGCGTCCACGTGCCGCAGCAACATGCTCTAGCTTAGGACCTGTCCCTTTCGGGCCTTCAAATGTTGGGTTGTTCTCCATGCGATTACTGCAGCCTTATCCGTGGATCGACGATCGTGTAAGCGATATCGATTGCAAGGTTTGCGAGTACCAACATTCCGGAACTGAGCAGCACTAAAGCTGTGAGCACTGGGAAGTCACGCTGGAATATTGCATCGAGCGACAATCGCCCCGCACCAGGAATTCCATAGATGAGTTCGACGATCAGCGAGCCACCAAACATTCCTGCCAGCGTGAAACCCATGATCGTAAGAATCGGTAACAGCGCATTTCGAGCGATATGTCGATAGTTCACCACGAAGTTCGACATGCCCTTCGCGTGCGCCGTGCGGACATATTCTTGTCCAACAACTTCAAGGGTGCTCGCTCGCATGTGTCGAACAAAAATCGCCGCTCCTGGAATTCCTATGGTGAGCGCCGGAAGGATTATTTGAAGAGAGAAGAATCCGTCCCATCCGGCGGCCGGGACCCAATGAAGTTTTACAGCGAAGAACAGGATCAAGAGTGGAGCAGTAAAGAATATTGGCATGGCGTAAAGAATCAGCATCGAAATTACGATGGCAGGATCACGCCCAGTCCCTTGTTTTTTTGCAGCATAGAAACCAAGTGGCAATCCGATGAGGATAGCGACGATCAGAGCAGCAATATTCAGCTGAACCGAAACCCATAACTTAGGCAGGAGGAGTTCGAGTACCGGACGACCTTGATAGTGATAGCTGTCGCCAAAATCGCCTTTGAGAATACCATTGACGTATTTTGCATACTGGAAAAGAAGCGGTCTATCGAGTCCGAGTCGAGCTCGCTCCACTTCGATGCGCTCGGGTGTGGCTCTCGGTCCAAGTCGAAGCTCCGCAGGATCTCCAGGGGCGCAAGTCCCCATGAAAAACACAAAGAACGCCGCTAGAGCCAGCAACACGGGAGTCCATAGTAAACGTCGGACAATGTATGCCAGCATGTGCGGTTACAGTCCTTCATTGCGACGAGCGGTAGTTGGTTCGATCAAATTGTCGATCGGTCGGTGATAAATAATTGCCCCGGCACTCGGCTGGCAAGCCGAGTCACGACATATTACCTATGTCATGTTTTACCGGGGCAATCTTGTTTCTAACTGAGTGTCAGCCCTACTTATCGAGCCAAACGTCCTTGAACTTCGCAATCGTTAGCGACGAGAACTGGTAGTCCTGAACCCAAGGCTTCACAAGCGCCTTCGAGTCGACTCCCCACCAAAGTGGGAGCCATGCAGCCTCAGAAACGACGAGCTGTTCAGCGTCGTTATATAACTCGACTCGCTTGGTAGCGTCCTGCTCGGTCTGTGCCGCCACAACGTATTCGTCGACTTGCGAGTTTGAGTAGCCACCGTAGTTGATTGCGCTGTTCGATCGGAAAAGCACATCAATGAACGTTTGCGGGTCTGGGTAGTCAGCTTGCCAAGACAAGCCGCTCCATGCCTGCAAACGGCCTCGGTGTAGGTCCTGAATGTACGTTGCCCATTCAACCTGCTGAATCTCAATCTCTATACCTAGGTTCTGTCGCCACATGTCGGCAACGACTTCGGTCGTTAGACCAGGTGATCCACCAGTACCAGGAACCGTAAGAACGATTCGTGGTCGGGTGCTAGGGTCGGCGTATGCCGACTGATTAAGCAGATCCTGAGCGAGTTCAGGGTCGAATTCAAGTCCTTTGATTTCAGCAGAGAATCCGGGGAATCCGGGAGGAATAATTCCGTACGCAGGTTTCACAAGATTCGAGAAAACTTGATCGGCGATCAACTGCTTGTCGACGGCGTGGTTAAGCGCCTGACGGAAATTAGCATCGTCGAACGGAGCTTCATCGATGTTGAAGCCAACATATGAAACTGCAAAGTTTGGTGGAACTTCAACGAGGTCTTTGTTCAAATCTTCGGTAGGATCCTGCACACGTTCAAGGTCGGCAAGACCAACGCCAGTAACGTCAATTTCGTCGTTCTCATACATTGCCATAGCGACACCACCGGCGAGGTTGAATACAACCTCATCGAGATAAGCTGATCGGTCCCAGAAGTTGTCGTTTCGAGCAAGGCGAATACGCTGGCCGATTCGGTACTCCTTGAGAGTGAACGGACCTGTACTAACCGGTTCATCAACCCAGTTTCGCCCCAGTGATTCGACATTGTTCTTGTTCAGTACGAACGCCGTTGGGTACGTGAGTTTGGCGATGAAATATGCCTTTGGAGCGTCGATAGTGATCCTGAGAGTTCGCTCGTCGACCACTTCGATTCCTTCGGCGGTTGCTGCGTTGCCATCCACGATATCTTGGATACCAACGATGTCACCCAAGAACTCTTCAGCGACTGTGGACGCTGTGTCAGGATGAGCAGCCCGTTCGAACGACCATTTGAAGTCCTGAGCGGTAACTGGGTCACCGTTCGAGAAAACTAGGCCATTTCGGAGCTTGAACTCATATATGGTTCCGCCTTCCAGCACCGACCACGACTCAGCGAGGTCAGGCTCGAACGGATTCGCCGGGTTTGATCCCAATCGAACGAGTCCAGAGTAGATTTCGATCACAATTCCGTACGATGTTCCGTCTGTTACCAGATGCGGATCCAAAGTTGGAGGATCGCTCCAGAGGGTGGTGAACACACCGCCCTGTTTAGGATCGTCACCACCCGCTACATCCTCTGTGTCAGAGGTGTCTTGCAAATCTGGCGCAATCGCCGGTTGATTTGCACGCGCCGCTGGCGGTGTCGATGTTGGTAGTACGTTCGACTCTGCTGGAGAGTCTGAACCACCACTGCAAGCAATTGCAGCTATCAGGACAAGGCCGAGAGCCATGCCAAAAACCGTTCTTCGCATCAATTTAGATCCTGAATTCAACTTAGTTTCTCTGTTCGACGAGATCGTCTGATAATCGTAGTGAGGTATTAGTCGTCAAGTGGTAGTTACGGAATTTGTGCACTGTTGGTTTCTGGTGTCAAGCATCAGATGCATATCTTTTCCGTTCGGTTTATTTAGACGTCGAAGTCATCATATGTTCATGATCCAGACTCCGCTGAAGCTGACGCTGATTCCACTTGGGAGCTCAAATACGATTTCAACAGGTCGTCGAGATCGCCATCGAGCACCGATTGGGCATCGCCAGTTTGAAAATCCGTTCGATGGTCTTTGACCATCTGATACGGGTGTTGGACGTAGCTGCGAACCTGTCTGCCAAACTCGGCAGAAACATGTTCACCTTTGAGCTTGGCTCGTTCTTCAGCTTTTGCTTTCGTGTCCAAGTCTACGAGTCGTGAAAGCAAAATTCGCATTGCGATTTCACGGTTTTGAGCTTGAGATCGTTCGTTCTGGACCGCGACGACGAGTTTTGTCGGCAGGTGGGTGAGCCTTATCGCAGTTGAGTTCTTCTGGACGTTCTGACCGCCGTTTCCGCTTGCGCGGAACACGTCGACCCGAAGATCGTCCGTATTAATCTGCACTTCTTCTGACTCGTCTGCTTCAGGCAGAACCTCGACCCGAGCAAAGCTCGTGTGGCGTCTGTGATCGGCATCAAATGGGGAAAGCCTAACGAGTCGATGTACACCGACCTCTGATCGCAAATATCCGTAAGCGTATTTTGCATCGACTTTTATCGTGCCGCTCTTTATTCCCGCCTCGTCACCCGGAGTCAGATCTACCACCTCAGCATCGAAGCCGCGTCGCTCGGCCCAACGTGTATACATTCGCAGGAGAATTTCAGCCCAATCTTGAGCGTCGACTCCGCCTGCGCCTTGAGTCACTGTAAGAAATGCGGGACGGGCGTCATTAACACCGCTGAGTTGCAGTTCAAATTCGAGAGATTCGACAGATTTTGAATATTTCTTAAGATCAGTTGCTAACTGTGCGCCAAGGGCGTCGTCGCCTTCTTCAACAGCGAGTCCGAAGAGTTCAACAGTGCTTGCGACTTCACTCGAAAGGTTAGTCCAAGTTTCTAGCTCGCCACGAACCGCAGCAAGTTTGCGCATAACTGATTGAGCGGCGTCTGAATTATTCCAGAAGCCTGGTTCGATAGTCTGTTTTTCTAACGAATCGACGTTACGTTGAAGTTCAGCAAGGTCAAAGTCGCCTCACGATCTGCTCAACGCGCGAGTTCAGCTCTTCGGCATCGCCCAAGAGAGTTCGCATGTTCGAGGTTGTTGATTCGTTGTTAGCCATCGGTATCCCGCGCAAAGTGATGAGTCATATCCGTTGCTGACTTCATCATTCCTTTGCTCAACTGCAAAATTATACCAACCACGTTGCTCGGATTACCTACGATTTCACAGAACAGATTGACCGATAACCCAGACCATTTGGTGCGCCTGAATGTTATCTTTGGGTCATCGGGGCGTGGCGCAGCTCGGTAGCGCGTTGCACTGGGGGTGCAGAGGTCACAGGTTCAAATCCTGTCGCCCCGACCATATATTCGGAGATAGAAGATCCACATATATTGTGGGTCTTTTTTTGTTTAATTCCGAAATATCTACGAAGGACTACGTACGCTATTTTCAGGCAACAGGCTCCTTGTGAACAGGTTTCTTGACAGTTAGGAACACCATCGAAGCAGCGATAAGTAGACCTGCCCCGACCCACAGCACGATCTCATATGAACCCGTTTCGTCAAACACCCACCCAGCGGCGACCGGCATCGTGAACAATGCGACGTTGTAGATCGGAGAAAGCAGCCCTCTGATCGTTGCAAATCTCCTGCGACCGAAGAGATCACCGACCAATGCCCAGTTGAGACCCGAGCCGATTTCGGTTCCGGTGAATAACAGCAGTGCAACGAAGATCGGCCAGGTTCCATCGACAACGTTCAGTAGAGCGAGTGCACTAGCCGCCGAGAT
>CAWVRY010000044.1:0-14290 GCA_963932695.1 uncultured bacterium
AACCTATATGTTGAACTGAAATGGTGGGGAAGGTGGGAGTCGAACCCACACGCCGATTAAGGCACATGCTCCTAAGGCATGCGCGTCTGCCATTTCGCCACTCCCCCACAAGGTGAATCGCTCACTGCTGACTTATATCCATTCTAGCCAGCAGAAAGCGAAAACGGTTAGCCCCGTTGCTCCCAACCATCAGCGAATTTGTCCCAACGTGCGTGGAGATCAGAAACCGTATCCTCGGTAACACCAAGCGGCTCGGAAACCATCTCTAAATTCGACTTCATGTGATGCGGACGCTGTGTGCCAACAATTGTCACGTCGACCTCAGGGTGAGCAAACGTGAAGCCCAAGGCCAGTCGAATTCGGTCGTTCGGGTCGTCGGCAAGTGGACCTTCTTCACCCATCACACCGGCGCGCCGGGTGTACTCCATCGTGTATTCGGGAATGTGCTCGTAGGGTCGAGGGTCGGCAGCGGCGCCCCAAACGGCATTTCCGATCGGTCGTTTAACGATCAAACCCATGTCGTTTGCTTCGACATCTGCGAACAGATTCGTTCGTGCCGATTGATCAACCAGGCTAAAGCTGGTTTGCAGCGTGTCGAATAGACCGCTGGTCACTGCCCACTTGGCGTTCTCGTTGTCACCGCTGTAGCCGACGTGCCGGGTTTTGCCAGCGGCTTTAGCGTCTTGCAGCGCTCGGATAACGTCGCCACGTTCGAGGATTTCAACAGTGCAAGAGTGAAGTTGGACGAGATCAACGTAATCGGTTTTCATTCGTTCAAGCGAACGATTTATCGACGAAATAATCAGATCGTACGTCCAGTCTTCGCCTTCGCCTCGGGGAAGATAGTGCCCGGCTTTAGTGGCGAGAACGAACTCGCTGCGACGTTCCGAAACGACCATTCCGATCAGTTCTTCGCTAATTCCATAGCAGGCTGCCGTGTCTAGGAAGTTGACGCCATTGTCGAGAGCCTGATTGATAACGTCACGCGCTTGATCGACGTCGGACAGTTCGAGATTGAACCCAACTTCGGACAGACCAATACCGAGCCTTCCAACTTCCAGATCCGTTCTGCCCAGTCGTTTGGTTTCCATTGCCATATTAAATCAGCCGCCTTCGCTATCAGGTTCAGATCACTATTCGGCGGTAAACAATATCGTCTTCAGGTCGAATCCGACACCCGCAACTACTTTTGGCATCTAGGATGTTGCTATATTTCCGCTGGCAAGATTCCAATGCCAAAAGACACAACCAGCCAACCAGTAAGCAGAACGTGAGAAAAATATTGTCCGGTCCAAATATTGTCTTGATGGTCGCCGATGATATGGGTTATGGCGATTTCGGATTGTATTCCGAAGGAAGAGTTCACACCCCTGCCCTCGACGAACTTGCTTCTCAAGGCATTCGTCTTACACAGCACTACGCGGGGTCGGCTGTGTGCTCTCCTTCTCGGGCTGCATTGCTCACGGGTCGATATCCGATCCGCACAGGGGCAGTCACTCCTCAAGAAGTTCTCGGAAACGACCGTATAGCCCTTGGAGAAGCGACCATTGCCGATTCGTTCAAGTCGGCAGGATATGCGACCGGGATGGTTGGTAAATGGCACAACGGTGCGCTTGATCCTCGATTTCATCCCAACGCCCGAGGATTCGACGAATTCGCAGGTTTCAGAGGCGGATGGGCCGACTACTACCGTTGGAATCTCGATCGAAACGGCACGCTAGAAAAGTCGGATGGCCGCTACCTAACTGACGTTCTAGCCGACGAGTCAGCAGATTTCATCCGTCGTCACCAAGATGAACCGTTCTTCCTGATGATTACATGGAACGCGCCCCATTCGCCATTGCAGGCCCCGGAGGAGGTCACGCAGAAATACATAGATGCCGGATTCGAGCGCGGAATCGCGTTGATTTACGCAATGATTGAAGTGATGGATCAGGGAATCGCCAAAGTACGTGAGGCTCTCCGTACATCAGGAATCGAAGACGACACGTTGCTAATGTTCACCAGCGATAACGGTCCGGCGTTCAGTCATCGATACGATCAGGTTCCGGACGGTGTCTCGCTCGATAGTTCCCGATACAACAACGGTTTCGCTGGCTCCAAGGGATCGGTTTACGAGGGTGGCATTCGAGTGCCAATGATCGCTCGATGGGCGAACGGTCTGCCGCAAGACATCGAGATTGACGATCAAATATGTTTCACTGACTGGCTGCCAACTCTGCTGTCGTTGACGGGTTCGACCAGCGTCGGCGAGAAGCCAATCGATGGTTACGACGTAACCGCTGTCCTAAAGGGCGATTCACCGCAGGAACAGCCACGACGATTTTGGCAATGGAACGGCGATTCACCAATCGGCGTCACCAACGCTGCGATGCGCCATGGTGACTGGAAGCTAGTCCGCCCTGCCCTCGATATCGCTTATGCCTCGGATGCCGACCAGCAGCTTGCCGACGATTACATTGAAAAAGATATCGAGTACAAGTACTACCCCGAAAACTTCAGTGAGAAGTTCAACTGGCCCGAGCCGAAAAAGATCGTTCCCGTGCCGCCAGCACCTGAGCTCTACGACCTATCAATTGACCCCGGCGAAACAAACGACATAGCTGCGGGTAACCCAGAGATTGCCAGCCGAATGCTTGCTGAACTTGAAACGTGGTTCGAAGAGGTTGAGTTAGAACGACAGGCCATTGTGGAGTAGCTCTACTAGCTAAAAATCCAGATACGGTTCGTCTTGGATCTGTACGAAATCAGTTGGCGGATATTTCGACAAAGCTTCCAGATTGATATCTGCACCCCAGCCGGGCCCGTCAGGCACGGTGGCGATCCCGTCGGTGATGTCGATCGGCTTCGTCAGTACTTCTTGATATCGATCGAAAAACGATACAAATATCTCCTGCATGAACGAGTTCGGAATACTCATTTGTAGATGCAGACTCGCCAGTGTTGAAAGAGGGCCGTTCGAGTTGTGTGGTGCGACCGGCACGTAGTACGCCTCTGCCATGCTGGCTATCTTGAGAATTTCGGTAAACCCACCGCAATGACAGATGTCAGGCTGGATCATCCGTACGGTATTGGTTTCGAGCAGTGGACGGAACTCCCAGCGGTTGTACAACTGTTCACCCGTCGACACCGGCACATTTACTGAACGAGCAAACTCTGCCATAGCATCGACATTGTCGTAGAGAATCGGCTCTTCCATCCAAGCGATGTTGAACTGTTCCAACTGTTGTGCAACTCGACCAGCACTCCACGGATTTAACCGGGCTCGCACGTCGATCCCAATCTCCATGTCAGGTCCAACTGCTTCTCGAACCGCACGCACCAACTCAATGCCGTGACTGATCTGCGCAGAAGTCGTTGTCTGCGGTCCACCAAATGGGTAGAACTTCAGCGCAGTCCAACCTTCGTCTTTGAGTCGAAGTGCTGCTTCAGCGTGCAACTTCGGCGATGCCTGCCTTGCCACCAATTCAGCCGGAACTCCCGGCACTGGTTCGGTGAGGTCTTCGAACCAACCGTTGGCATAGACGCGAACGTTGTCACGGTGCTTGCCGCCAGCTAGTTCCCAAACTGGAATACCAAGCGATTTTGCCTTCAAATCCCATAGGGCGAGGTCGATAGCTGCAATGGCCGACATCGAAACCGGACCACCAGCCCACGTGACGCGCCGGTACAGCGAGGTCCAAATCCAATCGATTCGTCTCGGGTCTTGACCTTCTAGGAACTTCGCAAAATCAAGGATTTCGGCCTCAAGGGCGGCATCCTTGTACTGAAGCGAACCTTCGCCCCAACCTGAAATTCCCTCGTCAGTGTCGATACGCACAAACAGCCAGTTTGTGCCTGCGGTTTTGTGAACAGGCGTAGCCATTCGAAACACTTTAACGTCAGTGATTTTCAAGTCGAACTTCCTTTGGGCGGGGGAATCCGCCCTGCCCAAAGAAGATCAGGGCGGTCAAAGTTGGTTGCTAGTCGATTGATAGAAACTGAAGACAAACAGGCGCTGGAACGCTTATTACCGATCCCGTAGGAGTCAGGGTGCCATCATCTTCTCGTTTGAACGAAACAATGCTGTCAGAGTCCTGATTTTCAGCCACCAAGAACTTGCCATCTGGAGTGATAGCGAAGTTTCGAGGCGTCTTGCCTTGCGTCGATTCATGGCCAACAAAAGTCATTTTTCCTGTCGATTTGTCGATCGAGTAAATGACCAGTGAATCGTGTCCACGGTTAGATGCGTAAACAAATTCGCCATCTGGAGAAGTGTGAATGTCCGCAGTGGTGTTCTCGCCGTCCCAGCCTTCTGGGAGTGTCGGAACCGTCTGTATTGGCGCCAAGACACCGTCATCGCCAAGGTTGTACAACGTGATAGTGCAACCTAGCTCGTTCAACACATAAACCTGCTGATTCGTCGGATGGAACGTGAAATGGCGTGGACCTTCGCCCGCAACCTCATCCACAGTAGATGAAAGCGATAGCTTGGCGTTCTCAACGTCCATTGCGTAGGTCAATACTTGGTCTTTACCTAAGTCACAAACGAACGCAAACCGGTTTGTTTTATCGATATTGACTGAGTGGGCGTGCGCCTTTTCCTGACGATTTTTGTTGATCGACGAGCCTTCGTGCTGAATGAACGTGGTGTGCTCACCGACCGATCCATCGGCATTGATCGGATGTGCCGAAACACTTCCGCCAGAGTAGTTCGTTACGATCACCATCGAATCGGTCGAATCGACCATCAGGTGACACGGGCCTGGACCACCTGTCGATTGCTGATTAATCTGGGTCAGTTCACCGGTCGAGCGGTTTACGTTGAACGCAGTAATGCCACCCGAACCGTTAAACCCGCTGCTCTCGGAGACCGCGTATAGGTGGTCGCCAGTAGGATCGAGTGCTACGAACGAAGGATTATCTAGTCCACCAGCGACCGACACTTGAGTCAGTTCGCCGGTTTCTCCGTTTAGACGCAGGGTATAAACGCCCTCGCTACCGAGTCGTGTGTAGGTTCCTACGAATGCAAATTGATCGTTGGACATTGAATGTCGCTCCTAAAATTTCGTTTCCGATTATTGAGTTCGAAAACTAGTCTTTGATGATTAGATCTGGGTCGATTTCGATTCCGATACCTGGTCCCGTAGGTAGAGGCATGAAACCTTCAGAATCGACCTCTGGTGCGTTCGCCATGATCGAGAACTTGTTCTTGTAGTGACCAATCGGCGGGTCGTGCAACAACTCCATAAACGGAGCGTGTCGCCACGATGCTACGAGGTGTTGATGCGCAATCACGCCGATGCTTCCACCACCGTGATGCGGAACGATTTCCTTGTCGTGTAACTCAGCAAGATTTCCAATCTTACGTAGATTGGTCATTCCGTTCATGACCATGCTCTCGGGCTGGAGCAGCTTGTACGTGTCCATTTCGCACATCTGGACGAATTCGTGTAAGCCAGGGTTGTTCTCACCACCGGCGATTCGCATTTCGACTTTGGCGTTGAGCTCTGCGAGTCCTTCGAAGTCATATCGCTTCAGCGGCTCTTCAAGCCAGTACACGTCGAGATCCTGCAGTTCGACTGCTGTCTCATAAGCCCTCTTGAAGTTCCACATCACTCCCGGCTGCCACGTTCCGCTGCTCTGCGCTTGGTTAGCGTCGACCATGATCGTGAAATCTTGGCCTACGGCGTCTCGTACTGCTTCAACAATCTTAATATCGTCGTTAATCGATTCGTTGTGTATGCGAATTTTCATCGCCTGCCAGCCCTGCTCCTTCAGTGACGATGCCTGCTCGGCTCGCTCTTCAGGTGTCGAAAGCGCAACCATGCTGGCGTACGGGATGATCTTTTCTTTTTCGCCGCCCCAGAGTTTGTACAGCGGAAGATTCGCAGCCTTGCCGATGATGTCCCACAGTGCCATGTCGACACCAGCAGTTCCCTGATAGTGGAGATTAGGGACGTAGTAATTGAGAGCGGCAGCGTGATCTTCTACGGCGAAAGCGCTTCGACCTACGAGGTACTCCTTCACTTCATCGACAAACATAGGATGCATTCCGGGTCCGATTCCAGTAATCCCAGCGTCGGTGTGAACTTCTGTAAAGGAGCCTCCACCGATGTCGAACGACATGTCACGCCCGGGACTCCACGCCGGTTCGATCTTTCCGACGTGTTTGACGGTTCGAAGGTTTACGATCTTGACATCGGTAACTTTGATATTGCCGCTCAACTGATTCTCCTGTTAGTTCATCTGAAGCCGGCAAATCATACATCCATCGTTGGTGCTTTAGTAGCAAACTAGGGCTTTTTACATCGCTCGAAACACGCGTACACTGCCTCTCATAAACGAATCTTGACAGTCGTTATGCCGTTAATCGCCACTTTAAGTTCCGTCGAGTCGCGTTCAGCCAATCGACTAACGCCAATCAAAGCCAGAAAGCCCACATGACCACAAGTAACGAATCTTCCAAAGAAACCGTAGACATTCTGGTGATCGGTGCCGGCGCCTCTGGTGGAGCAGCAACGGCTTGGCTTGCTGAAGCAGGATTCAACGTAAAGTGCCTTGAACAGGGCTATTGGCAAGATCCTTCCAAGTACGCTTCAGCTTCTCAGGACTATGAGTTCGAAATGCTGACCAACTGGGCTCCTGATCCGAACGTTCGGCAGCGCGACGAAGATTACCCAGTGAACGATTCGAACTCACCGGTTACGCCGGTGATGTTCAACGGCGTTGGCGGAAGCACGATTCTTTGGACCGCTCACACTCCGAGATTCCATCCTTCCGATTTCAGGGTGAAGACACTCGACGGTGTGGCTGACGACTGGCCTATTACCTACGAAGAACTTGAAGAGTTCTATGATCTGAACGATGAAGTGATGGGTTGTTCAGGCATTAACGGCGACCCTGCCAATCCACCTCGAAGTCCACGGCAAATGCCACCGCTCCCAATCGGCAAAGACGGTAAGAAACTAATTAGCGGATTCGAGAAGCTGGGATGGCATTGGTGGCCATCCGACAGCTACATCAATTCCCAGCGATACGGCGAAGGTCGAGACGCCTGTAACTTTTGCGGTCACAACCACATGGGTTGCTTCCAACGAGCAAAATCAAGCACAGATATTACTTACTGGCCGCGTGCACTCCGAAGCGGTGCAACGATCGAAACAGGCGCAAGGGTTAGGCGAATCACCACTGACGATTCTGGGCGAGCAACTGGCGCTGACTATATCGATTCCAAAGGAAACGAAAAGCATCAAAGCGCAAGAGCAGTCATCATGGCAGCCAATGGCATCGGAACTCCCCGACTACTGTTGAATTCGGCTTCTGACTCACACCCGGCTGGTCTATCGAACTCAACTGGGCTAGTGGGCAAAAATCTAATGTTCCACCCGTTCGCCATGATCTCTGGAATCTTCCCCGAAAAGATGGATACGTGGAAAGGTCCACTTGGCAACATTGGTCTAAGTCAGGAGTTTTACGAGACTGACAAGAGCCGTGGATTCGTTCGTGGCTACACATATCAGTTCCAGAGGAGTTTAGGACCCGCTTGGATAGCTAAAGGGGGATTCCGAGACCCTGTGCCTTGGGGCGAAGGGCATCACGGGGAGCTTGAGAAGCGGCTGGGAAGCGTGATGGGGATGGCGGTTATCGGAGAAGACCTTCCTGAAGAACACAATACGGTTGATCTTGACCCCGAGCTGACCGATTCCGACGGCATTCCGGCTCCTCGACTCAACTACACGCTGAGTAAGAATTCACGCGACCAACTCGACCACGCTATCGAAAACGCCAAGAAAGCCCTCGAAGCTGCCGGAGCAGAAGATATCTTCGTCGATCCTATGATGCGCCAGTCGGGCTGGCATCTCATGGGAACTGCCCGGATGGGCAATGATCCTGATAAGTCGGTGGTCGACAAATGGGGACAGTCACACGATGTCGATAACTTATTCATCGTTGACGGCAGTGTGTTTGTAACCGGTGCAGCCGTAAATCCAACTCCAACGATTCAAGCGCTGGCACTTAGAACCGCGGATTACATCGTTGAGCATCGACAAGATTTGAAGGGGTAACGCCATGACCAACAACACTTCAACCACGAACGTCAACGAAGATCTTTTGGCAGCCATTCTTGACCGTCTAATCCCAGCAGTCGACGATGTACCCTCGGCGGGGAAAATGGGTATAACGGCTGAAATCCTTCGATTGTCAGGTCAGCAGTCAAGGTTTCAAGGCATCTTCACGAAGGCGATGCAAACGTTCGAATCAGCTAATTCTGAATTTGTGTTGCTTGACGTTGAAGCACAAGATAACGCAATAAGAAACTTTGAATCGAAAGAACCTCGCCTATTCAATTCGTTGCTCACAATCAGCTATATCGTCTACTACAAGGACACTCGAGTTCATAAGCGAATCGGTTGGAGCGGGCGTACTCCTCAGCCTGAAGGAAACACAATGGAGCCGTGGGACGATGCGATACTCGATACCCAGCGCGAAAGAGAGCCGTTCTGGCGAAAAGTCTAATTTCCTACCTTACGATACTGATCTACACATAGCCCGATATAGACCCTAGAAAGAAAAAACATGGAACCAGTAATACGCAACGAACAAGGCGCTTTAAATCCGCTACTCGGCCCCGGTGACGGCGTGTCGTCGTATGTGATGCTGTACGTGAAGCATGGCCCCGGCGAATCAAGTCCAGACCACACGCACGAGTGGGAACACCAGGCGTTCATCACTGAAGGCGCCGGAATCTTGGTGTGCGGCGGCAAAGAGTATCCGGTGAAAACAGGTGATGCCGTGCTAGTCCCGGGCGGCATTCGCCACCAGTTCATAAATACAGGCGACATACCGCTTCATCGAGTTACGGTGAACCCGGTCGAATCAGTTCAGAACAAATAGCGGAAAAACCAAGCTCGATCAAGTCAGTCGTTTAGCCGTGAGCTTCGCTTCTTGCAAGTTCGCCGTGCTCGACGGTGTACACGTGCGTAGCGATCTCTTCGACGATTGCCGGATCGTGACTCGCACAGATTATCGTTCCGTCATAGTCGCCAAGCGCACTCAATAGTTCTTCACGAGTTGCGGCGTCTAGGTGGTTCGTAGGCTCGTCGAGTAGCAATACGTTGTTCGGCTGCACTAAGAATTTCGCCAGAGCGACTCGACTCTTTTCGCCACCCGACAACATCCGAATCATCTTGTAAACGTCGTCTGAGGAAAACAGGAAACGACCTAGAATTCCACGAAGCGCGCCGTCAGGCTGATCCTGAGCAGACTCTCGAACAGCATCGAGTACTGTCACATTTGGGTTCAACGACTCGTCTTGATGCTGAGCGTAGTAACCACGATTGGCTCGTTCAGCCCAGTTGATATCACCCTCAGACGGAGTAACTTCTCCTGCGAGGATGCGTAACAACGTGCTTTTACCACCGCCATTGTGACCGATCAAAGCTATTTTCTGGCCACGTTCAACTTCTAGCGATACATCGAGCAATGCTGGAGAATCGTCCCAGTCATGTGAAATGGCATTTGCCTTCAGCACCTTAAGTTCGACTCTGCCAGACGATTTGATCTGAAACTTTGTCGCCTTCGATTTGACCATCCGGTCAACACGATCCATTTTGTCTAGTGCTTTGATTCGGCTCTGAACCTGCTTTGCCTTCGTGGCTTTCGAGCGGAATCGGTCGATGAACTGCTCTTGCCGAGCGACTTCTCGTTCTTGTCGACTCGCCTGTGCATCTAGCTGCGCCATGCGAGTTTCTTTACCGCGTTGATACTCGAAAAAGGTGCCCGGGTACGACTGAACACTGCCATGTTCGACATCGAGAATACGGGTTGCAACCTTCTGAAGAAAATCTTGATCATGGGTGACCATCAGAATGGCGCCGGGATATCCCGCAAGCTCCTCAGCCAGCCAGTCTTTCGCCACAGAGTCTAAGTGGTTCGTTGGTTCATCAAGCAACAAGTGAGCTTCACGCCTGATTAATATTTTTGCCAGAGATATCCGCATACGCCAACCACCAGAAAAGTCACCACATAACTTTTCGATGTCAGTGGTGGAAAAGCCCAGCCCTGTCGTCACTCGGGCGATAGTGGAATCTACACCGTTTCCACCGAGCAAACGAAACTGATCTTGAGCGTCGCCAAGTTCGATGACTAAGGCTTGACTGTCGCCATCTTCGAGATCAAGCAAAGTATCGATCTCATCCATACGCTTACGCAGAGAATTCACTATTGGAAGCGCAGTCCACATCTCTTCGCCGAGAGACCGGTCGAGTGCAACATCCGACTCCTGATGAAGATATGCCATCTCACCTTCAGAGATATTGACCTGTCCTCCGCTAGACGGCTCATCTCCAGCGATCATCTTAAGGAGTGTTGTCTTTCCTGCGCCGTTGGCGCCAACCACGCCAACTTTTTCGTGTGAAGACACACTGAATGAGACTGTCGAGAGTAGATCTCGACCGCCAAAGGACTTAGTTAAGTTTTCGACAACGATCATTGAGGGAGAATGTTCCAGCACAGAAAATACAAGTTTGAGTCTTGCATTAAGTGTCTCAAATCAAATCGTATGTTTGTTAACGAAATTTAGTAAAGAATTCAACGGAATTCCGGGTTAAATTGAACGACCGAGCGAGATGCTCGGTCATTCCAACCCAAATTCTTAATCTAACCGGCGATAACTAGTAGCTGTTCTTCGCACCGCGACGTGCAGATTCGGCCCATGCTTCAGCTAGCGAATCGACAGTCACATTTCCCGAGCGCGCAACGCTAATCACAGCGTCTTCCTGATCGGCGAGAGCAGCGGCGGCGTCTGGTAGTCGTGGAGCCGCATCTAATGGAATGTGGATAGCGCCGTGCAAGTCAGCAGCGATCAGATCGCTCGGTTGAATGTAAACACCACCGACGTCGACTGGCACGTTGTATGCAACGCCGTGAACGTACCCGTGAGAAACAAGTACTTCTTTCGCCCAAAACGGGAAGCCCATTTCTTCGGCTTCTTTCAAATCACGCACACCGCCGTCGGTGACGACACCTACGCAGTCCAGTCCCAAAGCGATATTGCCCTGGATTTCACCCCAGTAGGAACCAATGGTTTCTGGGTAATCTAAATCGTGGAACACAATCATCCGAGGCGAAGGAATATCCAAAATTGCCTGGTAGTAGTCACTACGCTCAAGGGCGTTCGGAGATTTTTGTCGTGCGGAGATGACTCCGGTAACGGCGTAGCCGACAAATGTTTCGGTTACGGGCGATTGCGATTTGATTTCTGGTCGTAAAAATCCTTCAGTGCGCGGTCGTATGTCCATCAGCTCAAGTGCATTGGCGATGGTTGGAGTGTCGATCTTCCTAAGCTGAGCAAGCAGCTCTTCAGACAGTGGGCCAGTCGTGGCACCCATAGTCAGGCTCCCTTGGAGAATTCAAAAATAAAGAACAAGCGGTTTTGTTTCGCAAAGCATAATACGCCCTCAACCGGCGACCGAAGAAACATAATCAACTCAGTATTCGCCAAAGAAAAAAGGCCAGTTGAATCAACTGACCTTATTTCGTTCAAGTGCGAACTGTTCGATCGCTAGGCGCTTTAGTAGGTATCTGGCAAGTTCCAGTCGACCCTGCGGCGACTCTTCGCCAATACCCGAGCGGCTTTCGCACCGCGCTCGATACGTTGCGAGTTCTGCAACATCTGCGTTGCTTATCGCTGAGCAGACCCAGGACGATCGCGTTCGATAGCGTTAGGTGCTGTGTTCACAGCCTGAACAGCTTGAAAATATTGCATTCGAGCTCGATCTACATATAAGAGTTTCTGATGAAGCATTTGTCATCCTTTTCAAACTGCTTGGAATAGTTGGACGGTTTCTGCTATTCATATTCACCCGCCCCGTGCTTGCCACTTTAGGTATCGTCACCCCACGTCGGGCACGCTATCCCGTTATACCCAGTAGGTAAATTCAATATGATCGACTGCGTACGAATCCTCACCTATTTCGAGCCACTTGTCTCAATTCAGTTCAACTCGGTAGTTTCAAGGCAATTAACGCCCACTTTCAACACCCCATGTTCATCGGAAATTCCTACACAGAGTTTTGTAGTAACCCGCCAATAGGATTAGAATCGCCACGCCTCGGACAACAACGATTCGTGGTCAAGCCGGATCCCAACGTGGATTTTCCGGGGTAAATACGGAGATTTTGAATGAACGGAACAGAGTTCATCGCCCAGATCCTTAAACAAGAGGGCGTAACGGAAATGACTTGCTTCCCGAGCAATGCATTAATCGAGGAAGCTTCCAAAGCTGGAATACGACCTGTGATGTTCAGGCATGAGCGCGGCGCTATCATGGCTGCCGACGGCTACAGCCGAATGCACAATGGCAATAAATTCGGTGTAGTTGCGATGCAGCACGCAGCAGGCGCTGAAAACTCGATGGGTGGCTTGTCGCAGGCATTTGGCGACAATGTTCCGATCCTAGTACTGCCAGGTGGATACCCACTCGAACAACGTCACGTGCGCCCAAACTTCTCTGCAAGAGACAATTGGTCTGGTGTGACTAAGTCGGTTCAAACTATCGACACGCCATCACAGATCAAAGATGTGATGCGACGAGCGTTCCAAGCGCTTCGTAACGGCAACGGTGGCCCGGTTGTTGTTGAAATGACTCTCGACATTTGTGCAATGGAAGTGCCTGCCGACGCTCTCGACTACAAGTCACCGATCGCCAGCAAGTCAGTCCCGTCGAAGACCGATATTCAAGATGCCGTCAAGATGTTGCTCGCTGCAGATCGTCCTATGATCTGGGCAGGCAGTGGTGTGCTGATGGCGCAGGCTTCTCCAGAGTTGACTGAGTTCGCTGCACTTACCGACATTCCAGTGTTCACAACTATGGAAGGTAAGTCCGGGTACGACGAGCGACTCCCTCTAGCACTCGGTGCAGGTAGTGGCGCTACAACCGGCCCGGCTTACGAATGGATCAATGAAAGCGATGTAATACTCGGCATCGGTACGAGTCTTTCTAATAACAGCTACACGCGTAAAGTACCGGCTGGAAAGAAGATCATCCATAACACCATTAATAATGAAGATGTGAATAAAGGAACCCCGTCAGATATCGGTCTGATCGGTGACGCAAAGCTGACTCTTCAGGCACTAATCGAAGAGGTAAAGGCTCAGATCGGCGAAGGTGGACGCGACACCGGCGTTGCATCGCACATCGCTGCTGTTAAAGAAAAGTGGATGGCTGAATGGTCGCCTATTCTCAATTCTAATGAAGCTCCTTTGAACCCATACCGGGTAATCAACGAGATCAATAAGAATCTCGATCACGAGAATAGTGTTGTGACCCACGATGCCGGTGGACCTCGGGACTGTATGGTTCCGTTCTACACTGCTACTACGCCGAACAGCTACATCGGCTGGGGTAAAACAACTCACCTCGGTTTCGGTATCCCTCTAATGATTGGTGCGAAGCTCGCCGACCCTAGCAAGTTCTGCCTGAACTACATGGGTGACGGTGCGTGGGGCATGTCGGGTACCGACACAGCAGCTGCCGCTCGAATGGGCCTGCCTATCACCACGGTTCTCTTGAACAACGGTGGCATGGCTACTTACCCAGGTGGTTTTCCGACAGCGCGCGAGCAGCATGACGTTTCCTTCATGGATGGCGACTACGCCAAGATCACTGAAGGCATGGGCGGTGTTGGGCTTCCTGTATCGAAGCCAGAAGAACTTGGGCCTGCAATATTGAGGGCACGCCAGTTGAATGATGAAGGTAAGACTGTGTTGATCGATGTGAAGTCGAACTACGAGTCACGTAAGTCCTTCTTCGGCAAGTAGCCGTCAGGTTTCGAGCGCCATCAAATAGCTTGGGAGCCCGTCACCTTCCCTCTGACTCCCTTCCATCAAGCAAGGAAGAACCTTTCGAAAAGGTCGGTCTGGTCACATGCGGGGTTTCGCAAGTGACGTATTCCCGATTTCGTAAGCACGAAACACCGTCTGGGTGTGATTACTCAGACGGTGTTTTTTTGTTAAGTCCGTTTACCGGAACCTACTTTTTTCGAGTTGTTGATGTTTCGGTGGTGCCAACACGGCATCGTAGTGGTTATCAGCACAAACAGCCGGTCTGCCAAGCGAATCGATTTCCGGCAGAATCGATAGCTGACAACAGACCCGGACGTTGTTCCTGGTGCAAGCACTGCGACGATCAGCTCGTACGCAGATGAAAGTCAGCGTATGTCTGATGTTGCATGGTCACAGACCTTCATCGGAACAAACAACCGTGAAGACTTGCTAGAAGACGGTCAAAAAGCTGAAATTACAGTTT
>CAWVRY010000045.1:0-14267 GCA_963932695.1 uncultured bacterium
GGACCGAACAGACGTTGCTAACGGTCGGCTAGCTTTTCTTTGATTATGTCGGTTGCCTGTACTGGGTCGGCCTGGCCGCGTGTGGCTTTCATGACTTGCCCCATAAGTGACTTAAGGGCGACTTCTTTGCCGCCTAGATAGTCGTTGACCGCTTTTTCGTTGTTGGCGATTACTTCATCGACGATCGGTCCGAGTGAGTCGGCACCCGACACTACGCTCAGTCCAAGATCTTCGATGATCTTCTCAGGTGCGGTGCCTTTTTTGTACATGATCTCGAAGACTTGCTTGGCGGAGTTATTGTTTAGTTCGCGCTTGCGAAACTTCTCAACAAGAGTGGCCAGCGCGTCGGGGGATACCTTGGTATCGGCCATGTTCACGAGTTCATCTTCGTTCATCATTCGAGCCATCTCGCCGGTTAGCCAGTTCGATGCTGCTTTAGCGAACGCCCGTTTGGCGTCGGCGGAAAGTGCTTTGACGCCTTCGCAAACCGATTCGAAATAATCGGCGGTGGAACGAAGAGCGGTGAGAAGATCCGCATCGTATTCGCTTAGACCCCATTCGCTGACGAAGCGGGCTTTGCGCGGAATTGGGAGTTCGGGCATTGCTGCCTGAGTGCGTTCGATCCACTCTTCGCTGATGATTAGCGGTGGGATATCTGGTTCGGGGAAGTAACGGTAGTCGTTTGCTTCTTCCTTGCTTCGCTGCGAAACGGTGATGCCTTTTCCGTCGTCCCAGCCTCGAGTTTCCTGAACGATTCGTTCGCCGCTTTCGTTGGCAGCAATTTGGCGTTCGATTTCATATTCGACAGCACGCACTACGGCTCGCACGCGGTTCATATTCTTCACTTCGACCTTGGTCGTAAGTTCTTTCATGCCTTTAGGTCGAACACTAACGTTGGCGTCGCAGCGGAACGAGCCTTCTTCCATGTTTGCAGTGCCGACGCCGAGGTAGCGAATTATGTGCTGAAGATTGTTGATGTACGCCTCGACCTGCTCGGAAGTGTGCATGTCAGGTTCGGTTACGACTTCCATAAGGGGAGTGCCGGCACGATTGATGTCGATCAGAGAATGGACGGTGCCGCCACGTGGACCCTCGACGTGAATGAGTCGGGCGACGTCTTCTTCCATGTGAACTCGGTTAATCCGAACTCGTATCGAATCTTCGATTGGCAGATCGACGTAACCTTCGTAGCAAATGGGCTCGTCCATCTGGGTAATCTGGTACCCCTTCATGAGATCTGGGTACGTGTAGTTCTTGCGGTCGAACTTGGTGATTCTGGCGATGTTGCAGTTGATCGCCATGCCGATCATCATGGCGTATTCGACAGCAGTTTCGTTCACGACGGGTAGGGTACCGGGGAGTGCCATGCTGACTTCGTCGACGAGCGTGTTTGGCTCGGCATTCTGGTATTCGGCACTGGACGTACCGAACATTTTGCTGCGCGTCTTAAGCTGGACGTGCGTTTCGATGCCAATTACTGCTTCGTACTCCACGAGTGTTTTTCTCTCTTCTGGGTGACTTGGTCACGTTTTCAATAACCGATTCGAGTTATTGATCGAATTACGAAGCGTCTAGTTTAAGGGCGAGTTGGCGTAGTTTGGTAAAAACCTCCGATAGTTGGACAAAAAGATACGTTATCGCAGGTAAATGTTGTGCAGTTCGCACGTGCACCAACTTCGCTTTGTAGTTACGAAATTCGTTGACGCTTATGCTTGTCGGTTTTAAACTAAATGCGTACCGAATGGGTCAGGAATAGAAAAGCGGCTGTTTTGAGTTCAAAACTGGCGTAATGGCGACGAAATAATGCCTAGTCTGAGCCCTCAGACCATCCTTTACGGAGCAACTTATTGACTAACCAGAACACGATCTCGCGCGAATCCGACCTTTCTGGCGGTGAGTACAAGTGGGGTTTCGTTACTGATGTTGAGACTGATCTCGCCCCCAAAGGGCTGAGCGAAGACATCGTGAGACTCATCTCTGCAAAGAAAGAAGAGCCCGAATGGCTTCTAGAGTGGCGACTGAAGGCGTACCGACACTGGGTCGAGTTGGAAAAAGCCGAAGCTGAGCCGACCTGGGCGATGATCGACTATCCGGCTATCGACTACCAGGATATCTACTACTACGCCGCTCCAAAGGGTACGAACGAAGCTCCAAAGAGCCTCGATGATGTCGACCCTGAAATGCTCGAAACATTCGAGAAGCTCGGTATTCCATTGCAGGAACGTGCTGCTCTCGCTGGAGTTGCTGTCGACGCCGTATTCGATTCGGTATCGGTTGCTACTACGATGGAGAAGCAGCTGGGCGAACTCGGAATCATCTTCTGTTCATTCAGCAATGCGGTGAAGAACCATCCTGAACTCATCAAGAAATATCTGGGATCAGTTGTTCCTTACACCGACAATTTCTTTGCAGCACTAAACGCCGCTGTGTTCAGCGACGGATCGTTCGCTTACATTCCACCCGGAGTGAAGTGCCCGATCGAACTGATGACCTACTTCCGTATCAACACTGAAGGTTCTGGTCAGTTTGAACGAACGTTGATCGTCGCCGACAAGGGCGCTTATGTTTCGTACCTCGAAGGATGCACCGCTCCATTCCGAAAGACCAGTCAACTTCACGCAGCCACTGTTGAACTCGTTGCGCTTGACGATTCTGAAATCAAGTACTCGACTATCCAGAACTGGTTCCCCGGAACCAAGGACGGCGAGGGCGGTATTTACAACTTCGTGACCAAGCGAGGTCGTGCCGATAAGAATGCCAAGATTTCTTGGACGCAGGTTGAGACCGGTTCGGCGATCACATGGAAGTACCCGAGCGTAATTCTTAAAGGTGACAACTCGGTCGGCGAATTTTTCTCAGTTGCTCTCGCAAACAATCATCAACAGGCCGACACCGGTACGAAGATGATTCACATCGGTAAGAACACCAAATCGACCATAGTGTCGAAGGGTATTTCTGCTGGTAAAGGCAGCAACACGTATCGGGGCCAAGTGCAGATCATGCCGGGTGCCGAGAACGCTGTGAACCACACTCAGTGTGATTCGCTGTTGGTTGGTGACGAGTGCGGCGCTCACACCGTTCCGTACATCGAAGTTCGCAACCCAACGGCTCGATTAGAGCACGAGGCTTCAACTTCGAAGGTGAGTGACGATCAGCTGTTCTATCTGATGGCACGTGGGCTATCTGAAGAAGAGGCACACCACATGATCATTACCGGCTGGAGCCGTGATGTGATTAAGGAGCTGCCGTTTGAGTTTGCACTCGAAGCGAGCCAGCTTCTCAAGGTGTCGCTAGAAGGCGCCGTCGGGTGACTTAGTCACGTTTTCTTTTTATTTATTGCTAGCAAGTTAGCTCGAATCCGGTAACCAAAACAAAAAATGCTTGAGATAAACAATCTGCACGCGTCCGTAGTGGACATTGAAAATTCAGAGATTCTTAAGGGAATCAACCTGAAAGTGGGCAAGGGCGAAGTTCACGCCATCATGGGACCCAACGGTTCCGGCAAGAGCACGCTCGCTAACGTCCTGATGGGTCGACCTGACTACTTGGTAACCGATGGCGACGTAACGCTTGAAGGCGAGTCGATTCTCGAACTTCGACCCGACCAGCGTGCACACCTCGGTATGTTCCTTGCGTTTCAGTACCCAGCCGAGATTCCTGGTGTTCGACCTTGGCAGTTCTTGAAGGCTGCACTTGACTCAAAAGCTGAGTCTCGTGGTGAAGACAAGATGTCGGTACGAAACTTCTCGAAGCTATTCGACGACAAAGTAGAGGCGGTTGGAATCAACCCGAATCTCGTAAAACGTTCGCTAAACGAAGGATTCTCGGGTGGTGAGAAGAAGCGGAACGAAATGCTTCAACTCGAGGTTTTGCAACCAGCACTCGCCATTCTTGACGAGACCGACTCGGGTCTTGACGTCGACGCTCTTCGCATCGTTGCTGAAGGCGTGAACTCGATGCGTTCGCCTGATCGTTCGTTCATCGTCGTTACCCACTACCAGCGACTGCTGAATTACATTACTCCAGATGTTGTTCACATTCTGGTCAAGGGCAAGATCGTAAAAACTGGTGGCGCTGATCTCGCTCTCGAAGTGGAGAAAGACGGCTACCAGGAATACCTCGAAGCAGCTGGAGCAAACGCCTAAATATGACGCTTGCAACACCAGCAGCAGCCGTTGAGAAATTTTCGGGTGCATATGAATCGTTGGCTGCCGGGAGCTCAGATGTTCCCGAATGGCTGAAGACTGTTCGCCAACAGGGTTGGGCGACCTTCTCTGAACTCGGACTCCCTACGAAGCGTCGTGGCAACGAGCTATGGAAGTACACGAATCTTCAGCCGTTGGCGGCTGCCGATTTTGCTTACACCGTTGGCGGATCGGTCAGTGTTGACCAGATCAAGGCAGCGGGACCGTGGGACGATGCTTGGAACACGGTAGTTGTGGTTGATGGAAAGTTCAGTGCAGAACTTTCGAATCTGCACGACACTGTAGGTCTCGACGCTGGGTCGCTTGCAGAAGCGATATCTTCTGGAAAAGGCGACATTGAATCGCAGCTGGCTAGTCTTGCCGGTCGTGAGGATTACGCCTTCACCGCATTGAGCACTGCGTTCATCGAAGATGGCGCTTATCTTGCGATTACAGACGGAACTGAGCTTGAACAGCCGATACAGGTTGTATTTGTTACTTCAGACGATGCTGAAAGTCGAGCTAGCTACCCGCGAATGGTAGTCGACGCCGGAGCGAACACATCGATCGTATTGATCGAGACTTACCTGAACCTCTCGGATTCGGCTCAATTTGCATCCCCGGTGGGGGAGTTGTTTGCTGGTGATCAGTCGACGATTCGGCATTATCGAGTGCAGATGGAGAATGAATCCTCGTTCCACCTCGGGACGACCCGAGTCAGGCAGTTGGGCGATTCGAATTTCACTTCGACCAGCTTCGCAGTTGGTGCATCGATCGCACGAAACGACGTTCACACGCTGTTGGATGCACCCGGAGCTACCTGCACGTTGCACGGTCTGTACATGACCAGCGGCTCGCAGCAGCAGGATCAAGAGATCAGTACGACGCACGCCAAACCCGGTTGCACGTCGAACCAGTTCTACAAGGGGATTTTGTCGGGCAAATCGCACGCTGTATTCAGTGGAAAAGTAGTTGTGATGCGCGACGCACAGAAATCTGATGCTACGCAGAAGGACCTAAACTTGCTTCTGTCACGTGGTGCCGAGATCGACGCAAAGCCGTCGCTAGAAATTTACGCCGATGACGTAACAGCGGCTCACGGTGCAACGGCTGGCCATGTCGACAAGGACACATTGTTCTACCTACAGTCACGTGGAGTAGATGAAGAGGCTGCCAAAGCCATATTGGTTCGAGGATTCGCTGAGGAAATGCTCAACGAGTTCGAGCCAAAAGCTTTGAATGATTTCGTTGAGCGAATTACGGATGAGCGCATTCCGATTCTTCTTGAGGAATCAGACACGATAGGAACAGCATGAGCGATTCGACTTTGACTGCTGGGTCACGTGTGTTCGATGTCGATGCGATTCGTGCTGACTTTCCGATACTCAAGCGGAAGGTAAACGGCCAAGATCTGGTTTATCTCGATAACGCAGCTAGTTCGCAAAAGCCGAGTCAGGTGATCAAATCGCTGGTTGACTATTACGAACAGACGAACTCGAACGTTCATAGAGGAGTCCACACTCTTTCGATAGAGGCAACGGATGCTTACGAGCTGGCTCGGACGAAGATCGCCAAATTCATCAACGCACCTCGTTCAGAGGAAGTAATTTGGACTCGCAACACGAGTGAATCACTGAACCTCGTAGCCGCAACTTGGGCCGAGGCGAACGTTGGTGAAGGTGACAACATCGTGATTACCGCGATGGAGCACCATTCGAACATCGTTCCGTGGCAGCAGCTGGCGTTCAAGAAGGGCGCTGAGCTTCGTTATTTGGCGCACAACGATGATGGCGTTATTGATCTTGATGGTGCGGCGAGCGTGATCGACTCTCGCACGAAGCTCGTCTCAGCGACACATATGTCGAACGTGCTGGGCACGATCAACCCGATTGCCGAGTTGGCTGCACGAGCCCACGAAGTTGGCGCAGTGATTCTCGTAGATGCGGCGCAAAGCGTTCCGCATATGCCAGTCGATGTGCAGGCGTTGGATGCGGATTTCCTTTGTTTCTCAGGTCACAAGATGCTCGCTCCGACAGGAATCGGTGTTTTGTGGGGCAAGTACGAGTTGCTCGATGCGATGCCGCCTTACATGTTCGGTGGCGACATGATTCTTGAAGTAACTTACGAGGACGCTAGCTGGAATGATCTCCCTTACAAGTTCGAGGCCGGAACACCGAACATCGCCGATGCGATTGCTACGGGTGCGGCGGTCGACTATTTGACTGAACTTGGGATGGATAACGTCTGGAACCACGAGCAAGAACTGACTGCTTATGCCATGGAGCAAGTTCTTTCGTTGGACAACGTAAAGGTTTTGGGACCACAGGATCCGGCTTTACGTGGTGGTGTCATTTCGTTCATTCACGAAACGATTCATCCGCATGATCTTGGCACTGCGTTGGATCAGCAAGGGATTGCGATCCGAACTGGTCACCACTGCGCGATGCCATTGGTTCGGAGCTACGATGTGGTGGCTGCTGCTCGGGCGAGTTTCTATATTTACAACACGAAGTCCGAAGTTGATGCATTGGTCAACGGGATTAGTGAAACCGAAGGGTATTTCAGCCGATGACAGGTGGCACGGGTGGCCTTGAGGATATGAACGAGCTGTACGAAGCGATCATTCTCGATCACTATCGTAGCCCGAGGAATACCGCGACTGTTGAAGAACCGGATATCGACCTTGAAGTCAATAATCCGTTTTGCGGTGATGAGTTTCATATTCAGCTAAAGGTCGAAGATGACGCTGTTTCGCAGGTTGGCATTACGGGGCGAGGCTGTGCGATTAGCCAGGCGTCGGCTT
Organism: uncultured bacterium; assembly: GCA_963932695.1. Lineage (GTDB taxonomy): Bacteria > Chloroflexota > Dehalococcoidia > Lucifugimonadales > Lucifugimonadaceae > Lucifugimonas. Next base: position 6,988 of record CAWVRY010000045.1, read on the forward strand.
CGTTGCTGGCAGAGCTGGTCAAAGGCAAATCTGCTTCCGAGGTTGAATCTGCAGTAAGTGCGGTGCGTCGTCTGTTGAAGGGCGAAGAGATCACTGACGCAGAGGCCGATATTCTTGGCGATATCGAGGCGCTTGGCGGTGTTCGGAAGTTCCCTGTTCGCATTAAGTGCGCACTACTGAGCTGGGTTGGCTTGGGCGATGCTTTGCGGGATTATCTGGCGAAGTAGCGGGTTTTGGGCGTGATTTGGTCCGGGCGTTATTAGTCGTGGTCGTCATCGTATGACTCAGATTCGCGACGCTGGAGTCTGATAGCTTCGGGCGTCGTCGGACGACTTGGTAGATCGTTGCACTTCTCCTACCCTGGATATCTTTTATCCGTAAGTGCAGAGCGGCGCAAAAGCTAGCTACTCTTCCGGCGTGAGCCAGATCCTTGTTAGGAAGTCGGTGTCGCCTCTTGGGGTGTTCGGCTTGAAGTCATGGACGTAGTCCCAGAGCATCCAATGAGTGGTTTTGGTTGTCGCCATGAATCGATGTGATCCGGCGAGGATCAGCTGTTGGATTTCGAACAGTATGTCGCTGCGCTTTGCCGAGTCATATTCTCTTGCTTGCGCTTCGATTAGTTGGTCGATTTTAGGGTTGGAATAGCCGGTTGTGTTCCAAGGGCCATCGGAGTGATGAACGGCGAACAGGTATGCAGTTGTACTCGATATTGGCGGCGGTGCTCCGACCATGATGTCGTAGTCGCCAGCGATCCAAACTTCGTCTCCAAATACCCGAGTCGAAACTCGTTTGACTTCTGCTCGAATTCCTACTGAAGCGAGTCCTATTGCTATTTCGGTTGCTTGATCGATGTATTCCTGACCGAACTCACCGACTTTGATGATGATGTTGTCGGTTGGTTTGAGAGCGGCGGTTGCGAGTAGAGCGTTTGCTGCGTCTAGGTCGTTGAAGCGATTTTCAAATTCGGAAATTATCTTCCACCAGCCTTTGTGGGATGGAAGCCCGAGACTTGAGTCCATGTAAGTACCGCCGACTATAGTTTCGATGAAACCGCTACTTGACTGACCTAATATCGGGTACGGATCTAGCGTGAACATCATCGCTTCTCGCACGGTTTCATTGTCCATTGGGCTGCGATTTGTATTTAGTGCAATCTCTACGCCGCCGGCGGGATTTTCTATGCCGATGTAGTAGATATTTTCAAATCTCTCACGTGCGTCGGCAATGGAGTCATGACTTGCCTGGGCTAGATCGATGACCTTGGATCGCATGCCCGCGACTCTGACTGATTCGGATGGGATCACTTGGATGTTGATGCCATCTAGGTACGGGAATTGATCGTTATAGTAATCGGTGTTGGCGATGAGAATCGTGTTATCTGCATGTACTTCGCTGGCGATCCAAGGACCGCTACCGATGGTTGGACCTCTTCGTAAATCGCCATTCAACTCAACCGCATCTTTGGCGACAATTCGTGAATGGGAATCGGCAAGTTTTTCTAGTACTTCCGCATCTGGAAAATTTAACCGAATCAGGATTTCTCGTTCGCCTACAGCAGTGAATTCGGTGATGTTTGATAACAATGGTGAGTTTGCGTAATCGGCGGTTGCTTGACGATTGAGACTGTATATGACGTCTTGTGCCGTTAATGGTCGCCCGTTTAACGGCGGTAGTTTTTGCCACGTCACATCGTCTCTAAGAAGGATTTTGAATGTGAGCGGTGCAGTTTGTTCCCACATTTCACATAAATCGCAAACGACGGTCGAGTTACCGTGGACTGTGTCGAACTTGAAAAGTCGGGAGTAGGCGAGGCCTGCGCCCCAGCTAGCCAATGATGACGAGGCTGTCAGATGGGGATCACTGTGTGGTGGCCCTTCTGGAATTGCAAATCGTAGCGTGCCGCCGCGTTGAAGATCGTCTGGAGGTGTAACGGTAGATGTTGGCGGAATTGCAGTTGGGGTTGCCAAGGGCGTCGCAGTTGGGCTGGGCGTGGATGTTGGGGTGGGTGCGACTGTGGGTGAGACTTTTGCTATAGCAGCAATCGACGTGGTAGTCGATTTAGGGTCTGAAGTGGTGCACTGTGCGATCAACAAAACCGTAATAAGCAATGCAGCAGTTACCAGCATCCGTTCAAATCCCGATCTGTTTTTCATAATCAAAGGAGAATCTGTAATTTCGAATGTTCGATTATTTTCGTTCCGGTGGCTAGAACTGTGCATTATGCGATCAAGGATAACTTTTTCGATATCAAATTGACTGAATGCATATGTATCGAATATGAGTCAGTACAAACCGCAGTTGACCCCGAAAAATCACTGATGTGTTCGTCCAATCTCTCAAATCATGTGTTTTTCGAGCCGCTTGGGAAGCAAATTAGAGATGTCGCACAGTTCGCGTACATAACACTCCTTAAAACAATGATCGTAACGTCCAGCTCTTCTGATATTTTCAATTAACTTGAGTTCGGTGTCCGCTGAATCCGGTGCTAGACGCTGATCGAATATTACTGATTAACTCAGTTTTGTTGCCATTGAAGATTCAAGGCGTATGCCACTCCCTCATGCATACCCATACGTGACGCGCTATACGCACGTAGGCGTCAGTGGCATAACTAGATTTCAAGATTGATCTACTTATCTACTCAATGATTTCGTCTCCAATGAAGATGTCATATTGCATATCTGGCAGTAGCTCAGGATCCCTCTCAAGGCGTTAGAATCTGGCTCACTGGTCTAGGTTCGACTAACGGTGCTCACCAATCACTCAGGAAAAAAAGAATGACTAAGCTCAACATCATGGCATCTCGCCATTCGGCTTTTTACAGCCCAATGATCTGCACTATCGCTGGGGGATTTCTTGAAAAAGAAGGATTGACGGGCGAATACCACGTTGTAGAAGAGGGTGGAAGTAGTGGTGGGGCGGTTGCTGAGGGTCGAATGGACGTTGCTCAGGCGGCGGTTTCGGCTAGTTGGGGTCCGTTGGACAACGGCTCAAGGGCGCCGTTTGCTCATTTCGCACAGATAAACCGTTACGACGGATTTTTTATTGCGGGACGTGAAGCCGATTCTGATTTCTCTTGGAAAAAGCTTTTGAGCGGTACGTTCCTGCATGTTCACGGTGGTCAGCCTGAAGCGATGCTTCGTTACGGTGCTCATAAGATGGGTATTGATTTGACGGCAGTCGACGATATTGATTCACCTGGTGGCGATGTGATGATGCGCCAGTGGCGTAACGGCGAAGGTGATTATTTTCACGAACAGGGCTCGTTCCCGCAGCAGCTTGAACACGACGGAGAGGGATACATTGTTGCGTCGGTAGGCGAGGCTGTAGGTCCAACCGCATTCTCAAGTATGGTAGGACGTTGGGACTGGTTGAATACCGACGATGCCAAACGATTTGCCGCGGCATTCAAGGCTTCTCGGGAATGGGTGAACACGGCTGATCCTGCCGAGATCGCAAAGGCAGAGGCTAGCTTCTTCCCTGATATGGCTGAATCGGCGGTTGCCGCAGCTGTTGGTGCTTATCAGAAGCTTGGAACGTGGTCGGGTGGAATCGCTATCGAGAAAGATCTGTATGAATCGGCGCTCGATGTGTTTGAGCATTCGGGCATGGTCGGGTCACGCCACTCATACGATGAAGTAGTTGTCGCTCCTCCCGGAATGTAATTTGCCTAGGACGAACCTACGCCCCGCATCATTTTTGAGTATGTTCGATTCCGTATGAATGCACACCTCATGAAGAGAGTTAGTTGGCGGTAGAGGAATTTACTCGACCCTGGGCCAGATCCTTCGGAGCCCTCAGGAAATCAAATGGTATGGGAGCATAACTGGGCAAGCTATGAGCGAATTCTGTTATTCGCCAAAAAGCTTATCTCTGGGCGATGATGAACATTCTTTTGAATGGGAATATCGTCGAGCCATCGGCTTGTTTTGGATACGCCTTTGCAACGATTTCGGCGTAGGTGTTTTCGAAGTCTGATCGTTCCGGTTCATCGAGTGCATCAAGAAGTGGTTTGAGCCATGTCCCTTTAGTCCACTCTTTTATTGGATTACCGCCGGTGAGCACCTGTTGATACTCGGTCTCCCAGACATCCATAGAGCTTGCCAGTGGCGAGAGCAGGTCTATGTAGAACGGCGGTGGCTTGACGGGGGCTGGGCGCAACAGAGGTTTCAGTTTGCTACGCCACGGTCCGTTTAGTGCTGCTTCCGAAATCGACGTATGCGAGAGCGCTCCGAAGTTTCGAGGCATCTGCACGGCGAAGACTCCACCAATGGCGATAGACGACATCAGACGGGTGAACAAATCTGTGTGATCGCCGATCCAATGCAGTGCAGCGTTTGTGAATATAAGTTCGGCTGGTTCTTTGGGCGCCCATGATCCGATATCACCGACTTCCCATTCGATATTGGCGGCGCGTTCGGCTGCTTGCTGCAGCATTTCTTCCGAATCATCAATGCCGATAATTCGGGCGTCAGGCCAACGTGTGGCGAGCAATTCAGTTACGTTGCCTGCTCCGGCACCGAGGTCATAAACAATCGATGGTGATTCGAGTTTAACTCGGTTCAACAAGTCGACTGCAGGACGAAGTCGATTGCCGGCGAATTTCAAGTACTGGGAGGGATCCCAAGGCATGGGTTTGAGTCTTTCGAATCGTGGTAATGTTCGTGGTTATTTAGGTGGCGTCGTTGGAAAATTGGTTTCTTTGAAATCTCGTTTGAGCAATCCGAAAATCCGTGCCCAACGTTGAATTTGAGCATCTTCGAACAGCAACGGTTTCCACCCAAGTTTTAGGTAGATGTTGATAGCTGGTAATCGAAAATCATCCGTAGAGAGATATGAATAAGTTGGCGCTGTATCGACAAGTACTTGGGTGGCGGCCGCGACAGTCGCTTGCCCCGCACCGGTTCCTAGATGGTCGGAATGTGCTACGACCCACTGAAGGCTGTGACCGTCGGGGTATTGCGACTTGACGTATACGGCGGCTGTCGATGCAGCGACAACAGTACCGGTCGGCATGTGTTCGACTACGAAAAACCCATCAGGTAGCGTGTGCTTCATCAGATCGCCAAAGGGAACGGCATCTTCGAATGCCGTGGCGAACGTTCGAGAGTACGACTGCATATCGTCGTTGGTTGCTTGTCGCAATCGATATCCGGCAGCCGGGGAAGGAACGGACGGGACCAATTCGTTGCCCCTAATCATCTCTAGCTGCGGTTTGATCGATTTTCCGTCCGAGGTGCGTAACTCGTTCAAATCGCAGCAACTCCGAGTCGCTCGATAAGTGCGTCGAGCTGACGGTATATTCCGTCGTCAGGTTTTACTGCTGGCAGTCGTGGGTACGCTTCGGTGAACACTCCTCGACGTTTGAGAATTTCTTTGGCAACCCAGTAGAGTTGGCCTTCGGCAAGCGTGTAGAGCTTTACCAGCGGCTGATAGTGGTGCCATAGCGATTCAGCGGCTTGTTCCTCGTCCGATTGAAAGAGATCCCAAGTTTTCCGGACGATGTCGCACAGGGCGATGCCTTGCATTGTTCCATTGGCTCCACGTCGCATTTCTTCGATGAAGAAGACTCCGTTTGCGCCACCAAACATCGATATGTTGCCTCCTGCCAATTCGGCAGTTTCGGAGAATCGATTGGGGGTGGGAAGGGTTTCGATTTTTGCGTAGCAGAGGTTTTCATTTTGGTTGGCAAGATCGGCAAGCAACGCTGGTGACATGCCTGCGCCTGTCATGTCTTGCATATAGATGGGCATTTCGGCACTTTCAGCGACATCAATGAAGTGCTGGCGAACGAGAGGTGTTGGAATGTCTGCGATAGCTGGTGGAGCGATCATTACAGCGTCGGCGCCTAGTACTTTGGCGACTCGCGTGTAGTGGGTGGTTTGAACGGTGGATGGAGCTCCTGTGTTCATCACGACTTTGATTCGACCGTTTGCCTGATCAACCACCGCGCTGAGAACTTCGTCGCGTTCGTGATCGTCGAGCTTGTTTACTTCTGATCCATAGGCGATTCCCACGCCGTGAACTCCGCCGCGGATGGCGTATTCGACTTCGGATCGAAGATCTTCGAAAACGATTTGGCCCGCTTCATTGAACGGCATTTGAAGGATCGGGAAGACCCCGCTAAAACTGCGGTCTGGCATAGATTCACCCCCGTTGTCGGAAATCGTGTCAATCGTGTGGCAGTCGCGATTGAGCGACTTAGCACGGTCCGGTGGTCGAATTGTTTGATGTCGATCACCGGACCCATAAGCTATCAGGGATGAAGGCTAAGTTGCACTACGGTCGACGTAGATCGTCTTCGTTTGGGTGAAGAATTCGATTGCAGCCTTGCCTTGTTCACGGTCGCCAGAGGAGCTCGACTTCATGCCACCGAACGGAACTTGCGGTTCTAGTCCTGCGGTTTCGCCGTTGATTTTTACGACACCCGCTTCGATGCGGTCGGCGAAATCGAGAACGGAGTTGAGGTCCTTGGTGAAGATACCTGCGCTCAGGCCGTATTCGACAGAGTTGGCGATGTTCAATGCATCCTCTGCGTTAGCAGCAGGGAGAATCGACAGTACTGGGCCGAATATCTCTTCGCAGGCGACAAAAGCGTCGCTCGCAACGTTGTTTATTACGGTTGGTTCAACGTAGGTTCCCTTGTCGAATCCAGCACCGGTTGGAACTCCGCCACCGGCAAGAATCGATCCTCCGTCGGCGACGCCGCGTGCGATCATCGAGGCGATGTTGTCTTTCGATGCTTGATCGATGACAGGAACGATGATCGATTGCGGGTCGGCACCAGCGCCGATCTTGAGGGCATTTGTTTTTTCGACAACGAGATTTGTGAACTCTTCCATGACGTTGCCGACCACGATCGCACGGGATGTTGCCGTGCACTTCTGCCCTGAGTACTTCATGGCCCCTGAAACGGTAATTTCAGCAGCTTGTTCAAGGTCGGCGTCGGGGAGAACGATTACCGGGTTTTTACCACCCATTTCGAGCTGGTATCGCTTGCCACGCTTTGCCGATTCGGCTGCGATGTTCATTCCGATGCGAGTCGAACCAGTGAACGATATTGCGGCTACCTTGTCGTTCGTTATGAGTTCGTTTCCGACTGTTCCGCCTGATCCGGTGATGAGGTTGAACACACCGGCTGGTAGATCGACAGCTTCCCACATTCGAGCGATGAGAGTTGCGACTCCCGGAGTTGCTGAGGCAGGTTTGAGAACGATTGTGTTTCCGTAGACCAGTGCCGGAGCCATTTTCCATATCGGGATAGCGAACGGGAAGTTCCA
>CAWVRY010000046.1:0-13153 GCA_963932695.1 uncultured bacterium
CCACGGTCGTCACGACTAGGACCTCGGGTGTCAATACTTCGCTCGTCTAGGTCATCGCGCCTTGGTGCTCTAAATTCTCGACCACGATCGTCGGTCCTGTCACCACGCCACTCATTACCGCGTTCGCCCCGTGAGTCGTCTCTTCGACCATCACGACCCGAGCTACGTTGGTCGCCACCATCTCCATCGAGATCTCTTGGTTTCCCAGGTCGACCACCGTCGTTTGGGATCTCACTGCGGTAACGTCCGGTCGGTGACCGTCGATTGCCGAAGTTTGAATTCGCCGACTCGCCTCGATCGACAATTCGGCTTCTCGAAGTCGTAGTACGGTGGTCTGAACGCTCTTCGCTGTCATCATCATCACCTGGTGCCCGACTTCGTGCCTGAGCCAACTCTTCGAGTCGCTCAAGGCCAACCTCTGTACCCATCGTTCGGCCAATACCCGTGTACCGAGCTGCACCCTGGTTAACCAACTGAGCCATTTTCGCCCGTGCAGTAGCCGGATCAATGTTCCGGAACCAACGAGCGATCATGAGATAGCACAACTCCAATGGAGTCAGGCTCTCCTCGGTTCCAACCAAAACGTACAGCACGCGGTCACCCGCGCTCTTCAACTCTCTAAAAGCAGGCGCCGACGGAATCATTGCCGTCAGATCCCAAGCTTCAAGAATCCATTCTTTTTCCTCGTCCGACAAGCGGTTCCAAGCGCGCTGGCGCTTCGCCTCAAGGTCGAGCGATTGACCGGGCTGATGGGGGACTGAGGTTAAATCTATATTGTGAACAATTTCGGGCATCGTTCAATGATGAACGCGAACCGCACCCACAACAAGCACAAATTGTTAAGAAGAAACAACACACCACTCAACCAATCCACAGCCAGCAATCAGTCCCCTTCCAGAAGGAAGGGCTAGAGTAGGAGTAATGCGACGCAGAGCCGAGTCATCCGATGACGAGAGCGACTAACACGGTCTTCCCCCAGAGTGGGGGAGACTGCGACGTGTGACCAAGTCGTTCGACGACGCCCGGAGCCTAACGCAATAGCGAATAACACCCCACCAACTGCTACCATCTCGACCGTGACCACTTCAAAAACTCAGTACGCCCTCGCCGCCGACATTGGCGGAACAAACATTCGAGCCGCCCTAATCGACTCTGAAGGTCGAATGACCGACCGTGGATCGATCAACACAGATCCCGAAAGAGGAATCGAAGACGCCAGTGACCGGCTCTCCAAACTCCTTAAAGCCGCTCTCGCTGCCGCGCCAACTGAGGCACAAATCGTAGGCGTCGGAGTTTCGACCGCAGGCCCGATTCGGCCTGCGACAGGAACCTACAACCACCCACCAAACTTACCCGGCTGGCACGACAAAACGATGAAGCCTCAGCTTGCCGACTCGATGTCACTACCCGTTTGGGTTGGTCACGATGCAACACTCGCCGCCCTCGCTGAAACTCGATTCGGTGATCATGTCGGAGCAGAAAACCTCGTGTACGTAACGATTAGTACCGGCGTAGGTGGAGGAATCATTGCCAACAGCGAAATGGTCACTGGGTCGTCCGGAGGTGCCGGTGAAGTCGGGCACCTCTCAGTTAGAACCGGCGCCTACAAATGTAACGTCGGCTGCGACGGCTGTTTCGAGGGCAACGCCTCAGGACCCGCCATCGCCCGAACCGCCCGAGATCGCTGGACCGGTGAAGGCGCACTTGCTGATCTAGCAGGTGGAGATCCACAAAACATCACTTCCAGAATGGTCTTCGATGCCGCCGACGATGGCGATCCGATCGCGAAAGAAGTGATCGATCTAACTATAGAAAACGTAAGCATCGGGCTAGGATCGCTGATGAACGTATTCAACCCCGAAGCCCTCGTTATCGGTGGAGGCGTGGTTCAAGGCTTGCAGCGTCATTGGGATAGGCTTCAACAATCAGTAATCGACCACTCACTACCCGGCTACGGGGGAACAATCCCGCTCACAGCAACCCGACTAGGCGACGACGTCAGCCTCCTAGGCGCAGCCCAATTGGCATTTCGTCAAGCCAGAAGACAATAGCCCTCGCTGACCCGAAGCCAAGTTACGTCTTAGAAGCGCGATCAACGCCTCAGCTCTCCCCTTCGGGATGGAAGGGCTAGGGTAGGAGAATGCGACGCGTAGCCGAGTCATCCGATGAAGAGCGCGACTAATGAGACCTGCGACCAGCGGCCAAGTCGCCCCATGACGCCCAGAGCTAACGCAAAGCAGCGACCTGCGGTCCTGCCCCCCCTGACGGGAGAGAGTTAGAGGGTGGGGACTGCGACGCGTGACTGAGTCGTTCGACGACGACGTAACCTACCGAAATTACGAGAGCGACTAAAGCAGCCTAGAAATTCTCTTCGTGATCCCACGGATCTTCTGGCGGCAAATCGATATCGAATGGATCGCCACGATCCAGACCCAGTTCCTCCGCCTCGTCCGTAACACCCGTGCCGAAATCATCGACCTCACTCGGAGCAGGCGCATTCGCCCAACCCTCAATCTCAGCAGGCTCGTAGCCTTCCGTATCTATTCCTGGCAATGTATCGGTCGCCCCGAACATAGAACGAGCCATCTCCTGAGTCACAACCTCATCGAGGTCTTCCTCATCCTTCATCGTCTGCAAAGCCTGTTGAACGAGCTCCACAACACGCGGCTCGGTACTTACCAACAACTGCTGAAGCTGTTCCCTCGCCGTATCGCCACCAATGCGTTCAACCGCTGAAATAGCAGCCAACTGAACAGTCAAATCCTCATCATCAAGCGCACCCTGAAGCGCACGTAAATGAGGCTCATCTCCAAGTTCACCCATCGCCATAGTTGCCTCATACCGAATCGAAGCAACGTCGTGTTCCATATCAGGTATTACATGGTCGATCCACTTCGGATCAGACGTGCGGCCCATAGCGAAAAGACTGCTTTGTCGAGAGCTAATATCTCCCAATGACCACGCCGCTTCGATATGCGCATCAAGTCGATTGTCAGTGAAAACCGACACCGCCTCCAACGCCTTCAACTTCACATCCTGAACTTCCCGTTCATCATCCAAGACGCTATACAAATTCTTGATCAAAGATTCCTTGTACCTAGGTCCAAGTCTTCCGGTCTCAGCCAATGCTGAAAGGTGTGCCAGCGGAACTGCCGCACCTGCACGCACCTCAACCGCCGGATCATTTTTCAACATGTCCACGAGCGGACGAATCAGCGCACGATCATCACTCTCTTCGAGTCCCTTCAACGAGGCAGCCCGAACGGCGGAATCCAGGTGTTTTAACCCCTGCTTGTAGATAACTTCAAACTCAACGTCCGGCTGCTCTTCGCACAGAGCTACCATTCGCTCCACGATGTCGAGTACACGCTCGGGAGTCCATTCAAGCCACAGCTCGCCAAACTCTTCACCTTCGGGATTTGTCAGGCGCGACAGCTCAGGCAACGACGCGTAGTTGATCGGAGCATCCTCATCTTCGGGCAGTTTATTTAGAAATTCGTCGAGACCCATGAGTATTTCTAGCCTTACTCGTCTTTCGCAGCCACTTCGACACCGAGGCACTGAAGCGCTGGCGATCGCATCGATCCAAACACCCAGTCCGAAGAATCGCCCACATGTTCGACCTGAGAGAGCACCTTGTAAACATTGCCCGAAATCATCGTGTCCTTCACTCGACCCACAATTTCTCCGTTTTCAACCTTGAAGCCCAAAGAAACGTTCGCCCTGAAGTCGCCACCAAGCTCGTTGCCCTGGCCAGCACCAAGAAGTTCCTCAACAATAAGTCCCTCTTTCATGCTGGAAATCATGTCCTCAAAGTGCGTTTTGCCTGAAGCAATATCTATGACCGATGAACTTGGCGAAGGCGTACTCGCCAAACTACGTCCAGCTGCACCTGTAGAAGTCATTCCAAGCTGACCCGCCGTTTGCAGATCCAACAACGGACCACCAGCCACACCATTCTCGATAAGTCCGAGCTTACGGCTCGCAATTCCCTCGTCGTCAAAAGGACGGCTACCACTTGCGCCATTGATTAGCGGATTGTCGTAGATCGAAATTCGTTCATCCATGATCTTCTCACCCCAACGATCGCCCAGCGGCGACGAGCCATTGGCAACGTTCTTGCCACTGAAGCCCGACAACAACGGATGAAGCAGTGTCGCTCCAACTCCGCGAGGAGTGAAAATAACTGGCATATCGCCAGTATTAGACGTTGTAACAGCGGTCTCCTTCGACCACCTCAACGACCGACGAACGGTCTGCAGCAATCGATCAAGCTCAACCTCACCAAACAGATGACTCGACCCGTACCCAGCCCAAACGTTCAGCATGTCAGTACCGCGTATCAGTTGAGCGCCCAATGAACAGTAGTAGCTCGTCTGCTCGTACGTCTCGTCAATTCCAGCCGAATTCATGATCCGACCACGCCCGGCCGACCACCCAATTCGGGCGTCGCACAGCAAATCAGGCCATTCGTCCATCAACTTCGCAATCAAGCCCTCGCCAGTGTCGATCATCGACTGTTGCGAAACCTTAGGAAGCGCCGGATCGACAATGTCGACGATCGGGTACTCAGAAGGTGAAGGAAAGCTAAATGAAGCCTGAGACCCGAACGGTACGAGAGTCGCCGCTCTGTCAACCAACTCGCTCTCACGAGCAGCGTCGGTAGTCGAAGTAAAGCCGATTTTGCCGTTGTCGATCACCCGCAAAGCAACACCTGAAGTGTCACGGCGCATGATTTCTTTCAGCTTGCCCGACTCAAATGAAACCGGATGGCTCTCCATTTCGACTCGGTAGACCTCGGCCTCATCGAACTTGTCTGCTGCTGCATTTAATAGCGATTCGCTCAAATTATTTTCTCTTGGGATAAGTAACTAGAAATTGTCGACTAAAACGCACTTACGCCCCTGAAATGAGGCATTTTTTAATTCGTATATGGGGGCTACCGTTCGAAACTGGAAGAGGAGATTGTCCGCCTTTGCCACAACCACCGCCTTGGTTCATGTCGAGATCATTCCCAATCCCATCAAGATTCTCTAGAGTCTCGAACAGGTTGCCAGTGAGCATCACCGGACGAACCGCCTCTTGAATCTCGCCGTTACGAATCATGTACGCCTCGCCCGACGAGAAGGTAAACATCTCGTGCTGCGTCATTCCACCGTACCAATTACGCACATAAACACCATCATCAACGCCCTCAAGCAAGTCAGCTAATGTCGCCTCACCAGGCTCGATGATCGTGTTAGTCATTCGAACGATTGGAGGGAAGTTGTAACCAATGGCACGAGCATTGCCTGTCGGCTGCTCACCCATTTTTGCTGCAGTCTCTCGAGAATGCAGCCGACCGACCAATTCACCCTCTCGAACAAGCGCTGTTCGAGTCGCTGGCGTGCCCTCGTCGTCGTACTTAAAACTGCCACGTAGTGCGGGGATCGATGCGCCATCAGTGAAGTTCAGGTGCTTACCACCGAACTTACGCCCCATGTACATAATTTCTTTGAGCTTCTCGTTCTCGTAAACGTTGTCACCCTCGGAAAGATGACCAAACGCCTCGTGAACAAACACTCCAGCAAGAACGGGATCGAGAACGACTGTTCGCTCTCCACCTTCAAGTGACTTCGCATCCAAAAGTGCAACGGCCCGCTTCGCAGCGTCAATCACCTTATCGTCGAGTCCACGAATCAATCCGTAATCACCCTGAGATCCAAGACTGAATCCCGCCTGTTGCACATCTCCACCGCTACGAGCCTGCGCGGAAATTCTCGATATGACATGAATCTGTTGCTGCTCGATGTACGATCCATCCGAGCTACCGAAGAAAGTCTTGCGAGACATGTCGCCGTAGATGATATCGGCGCTGTTAATGCCATCGACCGACCACACCAAATCGTTGTAGTGGTCCATCTGACGTTTCTTCTCATCCAGAGAAATTTCAGTCGGATCCTCAACGATGTATGCCGGAACTACATCGACGTGTGGCTCAACCTCGCCAATCTCGGTCTTCGATCCGCCGACAGCCTTCGACTGCGCAACTGCGTCGGCAACCTTCTTACTCAGCTCATCCAAACTGTTAAAGCTCGCAAAGCCCCAGCCGCCTTTAGTAGCAGCCCGAACATTCCCGCCAAGCCCACTCGTCTGAGCGATAGTGTCGAGGGATTTACCTCGATACGTCAGGCGTGAATTGTCCGTCTCTTCGATTCGGATTTCACAGTAATCGGCACCATGGCCGTTCAGGGCGTTCTCAATAATGTCGCGGTATTTCACGAATTCGCCAAGCCTCTTCAAGTAGTGGTTATTCGAACTACAAACGTCGAACGTAGCTGCGTCGTCAGGGGAATCAGGTTTCAGAACGACAATACTAACAATCGAACCCCCAAAGTCGTACTTCCTCAGGGCGTTCGAAGTTACATTCCCACCGGGTCCCAGAGATAATCTTTAGCGATGTCGAGCAAATCACGCCAACGCGCCGAATATCAGTCAGCCGTTTCGAAGTTATTGTCGCTCGCCGACTTCGAGAGAAAGTCTCGCGCCAACGACCCGCCTGATTTCCATCTCCAACGCATCAAACGTCTACTTTCGTATTTGGGTAACCCGCATCACGAGAAAAAATACGTCCACGTGGCTGGAAGCAAAGGCAAAGGCAGCACTTCGGCGATGATCGCGTGGGCACTCGCCGCCAACGGCTACAAAACCGGACTATTCACATCACCATCGATCCACAAAATCACAGAACGAATCCGGGTGAACGGTGAACCGATCTCCGAATTCGACTTTACCAACCTCGTACACGACCTATGGCAAGCCGTGGAAAAAGTTACAGCCGATGGCGATATCGGAGTCGTTTCGGTATTCGAGATGGAAACAGCAATGGCCTTTTGCCACTTTGCCAATTCGAGCGTAGACATCAGCGTGATCGAAGTCGGACTCGGCGGGCGCCTTGATTCCACCAACATCATCACTCCCCTAGTTTCGGTGATCACACCAATCAGCCTCGATCACGTGGCCATACTCGGCGACACCATCGAACTGATTGCCGGAGAGAAAGCCGGAATCATCAAACAAGGCGTGCCGGTCGTCACAGCCCCTCAGCACCCCGACGCCTTGAGAGTTATCAGCGCCAAAGCCTCCGACCAACGATCGAAACTTATCGAATCGAACTCCGCTGTCACGATCACCAATGAAGAAAATCTCGGCCTTGAAGGCATAAAACTTGAGATCAAAACTCGTAGCTCGACATTCACTCTGCATCTGAAACTTCTAGGCGCTCACCAAGTCGACAACGCCAGCACCGCCATTGCCGTCATCTCCGAACTCGAATCTACGGTAATCGAAATAGATTCAGAAAAAACCAGTATCGGAATCGAAAACGTTCAGTGGCCAGTCCGAAACCAGCTTGTGACTACCGATCCGACTCCAATTTTCGTCGATGGTGCACACAACGTCGATTCAGCCCGCGCCCTACGAAAATCCGTAAAAACGCTATTCCCACACAGTAAAAAAATATTCGTCATCCTTGGCACTGTCCGTGGACACGATCCGGCGGCAATTGCCCGGGAATTACAACATTTCAACCCGATTTTCATCACCACCGAGTCGAGACACCCTAAATCTCTGACCAATTTGGAACTATCGAAATTGTTGGGTGAGAGTAAAATTGAGGTGCACAAATCCACATCAAACACATCAGATGCGTTGAGTGCGGCAAAAAATCTTGCAAACGAGAACGACCTAATTCTCGGAACCGGATCGCTATTTGTCGCCGCGGAAATTGTTGAGATCGAACACAATATCGAACCTGAACTCTATCCCGACATCAAACTACCTCCGAAACCTTAGAAACAAAGTTCTGACACGAATATATGACCAGCAACAGCAAAACAAGAGTAGTAGTTACCGGTATGGGCGCAATAACGTGCCTAGGTAACTCAGTCAAACAGTTTTGGACCGGCGTCAAAAACGGTCAATCTGGAATTCGTGAAATCAGCCTCGTAAGCCCCGATGGCTTCCCGTGCAGAGTTTCGGGAGAGATTCAGGACTTCGACCCCACCGAACACATGGATCGTAAGGAAGCCCGCCGAATGGCTCGCTTCTCTCAGTTCGCAGTTGTTGCCGCCGCCCAAGCAGTCGAAGACTCCGGATTAGATTTCGAAAAAGAAGACCTCGATCGCATCGGCGTTCTGATCGGTAGTGGTTCCGGGGGACTCCCAGAAACCGACCAGCAAGCCGAGATCCGCGTAAAGCGCGGTGTCGGTCGTATGAGTCCCTACTACATACCGATGATGCTAGTGAACATGGCAGCAGCGAACATTTCGCACCGATTTAACCTAACCGGCTACACAAATACATGTGTCACTGCTTGCGCAGCCAGCACACAAGCAATCGGCGAAGCAGCCGAGGTGATCCGCCGCGGTGATGCAGACGTTATCGTCACCGGAGGCACAGAAGCTGGAATTTGTGAAATAGGCATGGGTGGATTCAGCACCATGCGAGCTCTTTCAACTTGGTCCGGCGAGCCTTCCCAAGCAAGCCGACCATTCGACAAAGGGCGCGACGGATTCGCTCCCTCAGAAGGTAGCGGAATCCTCATCCTCGAAAGCCTCAAACACGCAAAGGCACGTGGCGCAACAATCCACGCAGAAATCGGAGGCTGGGGCGTATCGTCCGATGCCTACCACCTCGTTCAGCCTCACCCTGAAGGATCTGGCGCCGCGAAAGCGATGAACCGAGCGCTAACTAACGCCGGAGTCACGATCAACGATATCGACTACATCAACGCTCACGGCACATCGACTCCGATCAACGACGCATCCGAAACCAAAGCGATAAAAGCAGTGTTCGGCGAACACGCTTACAACGTGCCAATCAGCTCGACCAAGTCGATGGTTGGTCACTCGCTCGGCGCTTCAGGAGCGCTCGAAGCCATCGCCTGCATCAGCAGCATCAACGACGGCGTTCTTCACCCGACGATCAATCAAGATGAGCCCGACCCTGACTGCGATCTCGACTACATTCCAAATGTAGCCCGAGAACAAGAGGTCAATGTGACCCTCTCGAATAGCTTCGGATTCGGCGGCCAAAACGCCTGCCTAGTAATCAAGAAGTTCACGTAAAACCGATAGATCGTCGAACGTTGCTGTTCTGAAACAGAATCACGCACTGTAAAAAGCCACGTTCAGACTTATTGCCGAACGGCTCTCAGTCCCAGCGAATCGCAGCCGTCCCGGCTAAACCGGAAATACGATCACCTTGGCATCACCACGAGTGTGAACCGTCACTCGGCTACCAACATCGATCCCGTCCGCAGCCCGTCGACGAACCCTGAGCAACGTCCCAGAATCCAGTCGAATGCTGTATTCAGTAAACTCACCCTCGAACTCCGTCATCTCGACGGTCGAAGTCCGTTGACCTTCTTCTCCAGCTAAAACGATCTCCAGCTCCGACGCCCGCATCAACGCTAAAGCCTGCTGCCCATCCGCCATATGAATATCGGTCGTCACCCGAGTCGGGAACACACCCGCTTCGGTCACTACAACTCCGCCACGGAAAACACCAGGAATCAGCTCGCACGGCCCGATCAATTTCGCCACCGCAGCCGAAGCAGGATTTTGATAGACATCTTCCGGAGTTCCGATCTGCTCGATACTGTTCTCACCCATCACCGCAACACGATCCGATGTCGCCAGAGCCTCTTCACGATCGTGCGTAACCAACAACGTAGTCGCCCCACTCTCTCGCACAATCCTCTTAATATCTCGTCGCAGCGCAGCGCGCAGCTGCCGGTCCAGGTTGCTGAACGGTTCGTCCAAAAGCAAAGCGACCGGATCAGGAGCCAACGCCCTCGCTATCGCGACTCGCTGCTGCTGACCACCTGAAAGTTCGTGCACATATCGAGACTCATACCCGCTCATCCCAACCATCTTCAAAACAGGTGCAATTCGTACTCGACGCTCTTCCGCAGGAAGCCCCTTAAGTCCGAACTCAACGTTCTTAGCGACAGTCAAATGTGGGAACAGCGCGTAGTCCTGAAAAACCAACCCGATCCGACGTTGATCTGGTGGCACATGGACGAACGATGAACCAACCAACTGACCACCGACACGAACATATCCAGATGAAACCCGTTCGAATCCAGCCACGACTCTCAGAGCAGTTGTCTTACCAGCACCGCTACGACCCAAAATACTCACAAATTCGCCAGGCTTCACAAGCAGGTTGAATTCGCTTATCGCCGGAGCATCAGATCCCGGATAGCTGCATTCGACGCCCTGTAGCTCAATCACACCGGCCTCGGTTGAAGCAGCACCTGCCGCCTCTGAACCAGCTACGCCCATCGTCACTCCCGGCTGCACCGAAATATCGATCTTCTGTCTACGCCAAAGCATTTTCATTGAGCTACCTCAGCTGTTTCTGCCGGTGATTGGCTATCGGATTCATCCACTCGATCTGATTCATCGACTCCGTCACTGTGTCCCCGTAACGTCAAATATGCCGTCGGCACCCCAGCAACCAAAACCAGCAACAAAGCAGCAGCAGCGGTCTTAGCGAAAAATGCCTCAGATGCTGCCGACCATATAGAAGAAGAAAGTGTGCGATATCCGATAGGAGAAAGAATCAGAGTCGCCGGAAGCTCTTTCATTGTAAGAAGGAATACCATCGCTCCACCAGCCAATGCGCCCGGCATGACCAACGGTACGGTGACCGAGAAAATCACTCTCCATTGAGATCGCCCTAAACTCTGGGCAGCTTCTTCAACTCGTGGATTCAATTGTAGTAACGAACTCCGCAAAGCACCAACACTCGCCGGCAAAAACAGAACGACGAAGGCAAATATCAACATCCAAATCGACTGGTACAAAGGTCGTGCCACGTTGATCCCAAAGAACACCAACGACAGCGCAACCACTACACCAGGCAATCCAAATCCAATATAAATCGCCCGTTCAAAGAATCGACTTAGCCGACTCTTGAATCGAACCGAAAGTATTGCAATTGGCAACGATGCCAGCACAGTCGTAACCGCAGCCAAAAGAGATATATACAACGAGTTTCTGGCTGGAATAAGCAATGGCAACAGCTGCTGATCGTTCAACAAACCTCGAACGAGCCAGTGAATCAACACGGCTACCGGAATGACCAACCCGATCAAAACCGGAACGCCAACAACGGCCGCCCCGGCCCATCGCCAGCGACCAATATTGATTCGTCGAGAAACCCGAACAGCCCCCACGGTGCTCCGGTGATAAGCCCCACGACCACGAGTAAATCCTTCGCCGAGTAGCAAAAGAACTGCGATTGCGACAAGAATCAATGAAAGAACAGCTGCAAGAGTGCGATCGATCGACGACTGATACTGAATCATGATCGTCGAAGTAAACGTCTGATATCTCAGAAGCGCCACACCACCGAAATCGCTCAATGTGTACAAAGCGACCAACAACGATCCACCAGCGATCGCAGGTCGCAACATTGGCAAAGTCACAGACCTGAACGTGTGAACCGGACCGTATCCCATTGCCCGAGCCGCCTCTTCCAAAGCAGGATCCATTCTGCGTAACGCGCCTCGAACGGTCAAAAGCACGTATGGATACGTCATTAGTACAAGAACGAGAGTCGCACCACCCAGACCGTAAATATCAGGTAAGCGCTCAACACCTAGTCCCGAAAGCCAGCCCTGCAATACACCCTTCGGTGAATACATTTCAATCACCGTAGTCGCCATCACAAAACTTGGAACAACAAGCGGCAAAACCGAAGCTACCGATAACACTCGGCGGAGAGGAATATCAGACTTCACAGTAAGCCAGGCGACAGGCACCGCAACTATTACAGAAATAACTGTAACCAATGCGATAAGTAGGAATGTTCGACCAAAAACGGCAGCAGTACTTTGGCGCCAAATAATGTCGAACCATTCAGAACCAACACCGATTGATCTAATCAATAAGTAAGCAACCGGAATTAATGCAGCAAACGCGACAACAGACGCAGACACTACTAATAGCGTTGGCGGTCGTTTTCCATCGGCGGATTTATATCCTGCCGATATAACACCAGAAATGTTCACGCAGGCACCACCAGGATTTCAAAAGGTGATGCCTGCGAAGACATTTCCAGCGTGAATGCATTACACGGTTGGATCAACATGTGTGTGCAGATCTAATCTGCGCGAGCTCCCTAAGGAAGAGCGTTAACCTCTCGGAGTAGATCCTGAGTGCCTTGAAGATCAATCAAGTCACCGAGGTCGATCGAAGGTTTAGTTATGTCTTCAAGAGCAGGAAGTAAGTTGCTAGGCTTTGCATTGTCGTTGAGAGGGAATTCAAACGTCTGGGCAGAGAAATACTGTTGACCAGATGCACTAAGAAGGAACTTTATGAACTGATTAGCCAAGTCTTTGTTATCAGATTCTTCAATAAGTCCAACACCCGCAACAAGAATTACTGATCCCGGATCAGCTGCCCGTGTGTAGTAGTTCCGAGCAGCGAACGATTCCCCCTCTTCAGCAATAAATCGGTGAAGGTAGTAGTGGTTTACAAAACCAACTTCAATTTCACCAGCACCAGTCGCAGCAACTGTAGGAGTGTTCTTTGCATAAATCTTAGGTTCGTTCGCTACGATACCTTCGAGCCAAGTCTTTGTACGTTCCTCACCCCACTCTTGCCGCATGCCAGTGATCATTGCGTGAAGCGAGCTGTTGGTTGGAGCCCAGCCGATTCGACCCTTCCACTCAGGTTTTACAAAATCTTCGATCGAATCAGGAAGGTCCGCCTCCGTCAGCATATCTGTGTTGTAAACAACCACACGTGCACGACCCGATGTTCCAACCCACTTGCTTTCGGGATCACGCGCCCAGTCGGGAACCGACTCCAAAATTTCCGTCGAAAGCTCTGCTAACAAGGAATCTACAGCACCTAAACCACCCGGGTCCTGTGCGAAGTAGATATCTGCAGGTGTGTTACCACCCTCTTCTAACAATGTGGCGGCAAGCATACCCGTCTTACCATAGTTCACCTGAACCTTTTCGCCAGTCACTTCTTCAAAATCAGCGATCAACGGACCGATTAATGATTCGCTCCGCCCTGAGTAAATAACCAAAGGTTTTGACTCTGGCTTCTCGACTTCTTTTTCGACGATGACGGTCTCTACAACTTCAACTTCT
>CAWVRY010000047.1:0-12248 GCA_963932695.1 uncultured bacterium
GTGCGGATTTGTCGAGGTCTTTAGGTTATCGCTTCACCGGTTACGTGGCGAGTGGCGATTGAATTCGTTGGTTTCATTTCGTGTTCAGCCCTTTGGAGGGAGGGCGTTCATTAATTCGACACGTTGTTACACTGCTGAGATTTCGAGATTTCGCGCTTTATTAGATTCGAGCTTCGGGAGCTTGATCTTGAGGACGCCGTTCTTGAAGGCCGACTTAGCGTTCTCGAAGTCGACTGTCTCTGGAAGTCGTATCGCTCTGTAGTAGGAACCTGTTCGCCTCTCACGGAGCAGATAGCCATTGGTTTCCTTGTTTAGGGATTCGCCGGTTTCTGCCTTGATCGTAAGAACGTTGTCGTCGACCGAAACGTTGATGTCTTCCTTGCTAGTGCGGGGGACCGACGCAGTTACGACGAGATTGTCACCGTCATGAAGTACATCAAGGGGGATGCTCCACGCCTCGGGCTCGGAGTTGGAGACTACACCAGCGCTATTTCCGAGGAATCTGCTGAAGAGATCATCGAAATTCCGGACGCTGCCGAAATATTGTCGTTTTTTGAATAGCCATTGTTTTGTTGTTCCTTACACGCCTTATGTGGCAGTTGTTCCTGCTTTGCTGGCCGCAAATAGATTGCGTGGCTCCGTTTGTAGTTGATTTAGTAATTTACTAAAACATACATTAGTCAAGTAAATAAATCTGATAAAGATACTATCAAATATTATATTGAACGAATAGTAAGATGTGCTATTATTACGACAAATTGAATTGGAAACCACGTTAGGTGCATCTGACTTAATGCAGCCGAAAATCTACAAAGCGACTTATGGCAGAGAACTACTACGAACTACTTGGGGTGAATAAAAGTGCCTCTGAAAAAGAAATCAAGACGGCTTACAGACGGATGGCCCGAAAGCTTCATCCTGATGTGAATCCGAACAACCAGCGCGCTCAAGACCAGTTCAAGAAGGTAAATGAGGCGTACGACGTTGTGGGTGATACTGCTCATAGGAAAGATTACGACCAGTTCGGTGACAATTGGAAGCACGCCGACCAGATGCGTAATATGGGCGGCGGTAGCGGGCGTGGTCCGGGTCAGGGTGGTGGCGGGTTCAATATGAATGACCTGTTCGGTGGTGGTCAGGCTGCTGGTGGGTTTGCCGATATGTTTGGCGGAGGGGCTGGCCGTGCGCAGCAGAGGAGGCAGCAGCGTCCGCCTGAAATCATCAAGCACCAGGGCGCGATCGACGTGTCACTTGATGAGGTTTACACGGGTGCTTCCCGGCGTATTTCGATCGGCACTTCAGGTACGGCCAAGCGCAATCTTGAAGTCGATGTACCGAAGGGCGTGTTGGACGGTACGAAGATTCGGTTGCGTCCTGACGCTAAAACCGAGGTAACTCTTACTGTAAAAGTTCGACCCGACAAACGATTCTCTCGTGAAGGAGCGAATCTCCGAGCCGACATCAACGTTCCACTCTTCGATGCGATTCTCGGCGGTGAGGCGGAAGTGCCGACTATGACCGGTCGGATCGCGTTGAATATTCCGGCAGGGACTCAAAACGGCAGGTCGTTCAAGATCAATGGGCGTGGATTGCCTAAGGCGAATTCGGATGATTCTGGTGATCTGTATGCAACGATCAGGGTTCGACTTCCGGACACTCTCTCGGATAAAGAAAAACGGCTCTATTCACAACTTCGCGATATTCGTAACGGCAGGCCAGTTCCCGACGATTTGATTGATGTTCTGGACCATAAAGAGGAGTCGCTCGAATGACGATGGGGCACAACGATCCGGTTTTTGCCATCGGAATCGTTGCTCAAATGTGTGGGGTTCACCAGCAGACGCTTCGCAATTACGAACGTTGGGAGTTGGTGACTCCGCAGCGGTCGAGCGGCGGAACCCGGCTCTACTCAAACCGTGATGTTCAGCTGATTCAGCAGATATTGCGGTGGAAGGAAGAGTTCGGATTGAATCTTGCCGGCATCGAAGTAATGTCGAAACTTTTGAACCGGATCGATCGATTGGAATCACATGTGCAGGACTTGACGGTCGAAATAGTCAAGTTACGGGAAGGTCAGACGAAGCTACCGGGCTAGTAATTCAAACTCCATTTCGACTGTAGTAGGGCGGAAAGCCAATCGGTTGTTGAACCGACCAGACGGCATGAGTATTTGCAGTACTAAATAAGGAATACGAAAAACGATGGTATTGAAACAAGAAGATTTTACGGAGCAGGCTCAGGCTGCCTTGGGCGCCTCGCAGCAGTTGGTGGTGCAGATGCATCATAGTCAGTGGGATGCTGAGCACCTGCTTTCGGGTCTGCTCCAGATCGAAAATTCACTTTCGACGAAGATCCTTGAGGAACTCGGGGTCGATGTGAGCGATCTATTGAAAGAACTCGAAGTGAAACTCGAAGAATCGCCCAAAGTTGGCGGTTCTTCGCCACAACCTCAGATTTACCCGACGCCTCGTGTTCAGAAGGTTATTGAAGTAGCCAAAGAAGAGGCCAACCGACTCAAGGATGAGTTGATCGGAGCCGACCATTTATTGGTGGCTATTGCTAAAGAGTCGAGTGGTGACATCGCTGAAATATTTACCGGTCATAACATCACTGAAGAACGTGTTTATCAGGCGCTATTGAAAGTTCGTGGCTCAGCGAGAGTCACTGATCCGCGTGCCGAGAGCAAGTACAAAGCGCTTTCGAAGTACAGCGTTGATTTGACTGATCTGGCTCGTGAGGGTCGGCTGGACCCGGTAGTAGGTCGTGATCTCGAAATTCGTCGAGTGATGCAAACTCTTACTCGTCGTACCAAGAACAATCCAGTGCTGATAGGTGATGCCGGAGTCGGTAAGACCGCGGTCGCTGAAGGACTTGCGCAACGAATTGTTGCCGGCGACGTTCCGCAGAGCCTGCAAGGTCGTCGGGTAATTGCGCTCGAAATGGGCTCATTGGTTGCTGGGGCGAAGTTCAGGGGTGAGTTTGAAGAACGTTTGAAGGCCGTGATGGACGAAATTCGTCAGGCTTCTGGAGAGATAGTACTTTTCATCGACGAGATTCACACCGTTGTAGGTGCTGGTGCCGGCGATGGCGCTCTTGATGCTTCGAACATGATGAAGCCTGCGCTTGCACGAGGTGAATTGCAGACCATTGGGGCAACTACTCCTAACGAGTACCGTCGTTACATCGAAGCAGATCCTGCTTTGGAACGCCGGTTCTCGCCTGTTTGGGTTGAAGAACCCGACATTGAGACGGCTATAGAGATGCTCGAAACTCTGCGACCTCGCTATGAACAGCACCATGGTTTCACGATTGAGCAGTCGGCATTGGAAGCTGCAGTGCAGCTTTCGGCTCGATATATCTCAGATAGATTGTTGCCGGATAAGGCTGTTGACCTGATTGATGAAGCTTCGGCGAAGAACCGTATCCAAAACGAACTAATGCCTTCTGAATTGAACGATATGAAGGTTGAACTGCAACGTTTGGACGACGAAGAAGAGTCGGCTTCGGCACGTGGCGATTATGAAAAGGCGGCGCACGCCAAGGCTGAAAAGTTACGTGCGCTTGAAGAGTACGAAATAGCGAAACGTGAGTGGGACAAAACTCACGTAATTAGCGAGGTAGTTACCGATCAGGACATCGCGAGCTTGATCGCCGAGCGGACTGGAATTCCGGTTACTCGATTGGTCGAGGGCGAGGGTGATCGTCTACTGAAGCTGGAAGAACGATTGCACACACATGTGATAGGTCAGGATCGAGCAATCGAAGTTCTCGCTGATGCAGTGCGTAGGGCGAGGGCGGGCCTGAAGGATCCTAAGCGTCCGATTGGTAGTTTCATCTTATTAGGCCCTACTGGTGTTGGTAAGACCGAGCTTGCTCGTGCGCTGGCTGAGTTCATGTTTGATGACGAGGACAATATGATCCGAGTCGACATGTCGGAGTACCAAGAGAGGCACACTGTTTCAAAGTTGATCGGGGCGCCTCCTGGGTACGTTGGTTACGAAGAAGCCGGTCATCTCACTGAAGCAGTTCGGAGGCGTCCGTTTTCGGTCGTTCTGTTTGACGAAATTGAAAAGGCGCACCCTGACATATTCAACACGTTGTTGCAGGTTTTGGATGATGGTCGTCTAACGGATAGCCACGGCCGAACTGTGGATTTCCGAAATACGATCATCATCATGACAAGCAATCTGGGGTCTGAAGGGGTTTCTCAACAGGCGTTTGGGTTCAACAAGCAGTCACTCGAAGAGTCGGAAAGCGCTCGTTCTAGAATGAACGTTGAAGATGCTTTGAAGCAGAAGTTCAAGCCTGAATTCTTGAACCGCTTGGATGAGTTCATCGTTTTTGATTCGCTGACTCAGGACGACATTGTGTTGATCGTCGATAAGTTCATGGGTGAGGTATCTGAACGAGTTCAGGATCTCAAGGTTTCGATCTCCCTGACATCTGATGCTAGAGAGTGGCTCGCTAAGACCGGATTCGACCGTATGTACGGAGCGCGTCCGCTCAAGAGGGCGATTCAGCGTTACGTCGAGAGTCCATTGTCGAAGCGGTTGCTTGCGGGAGAGTTTCCTGAAGGATCTCACATTGTGATCGGTGAATCTGATGGCGAAATTACGTTTGTTGAGGGCACGAGTACTGCTGAAACGAAATCGACCAGCGAGCCACTGACGGACGAGACGGCCAAAGAAGCGGTTACCAAGTAGCTGATCGTTCGTTGGATCTGAGTGGAATAGTTGTGAGAATAGACCTCGTTTTTACTTAATCGGGTGGTGAAGCGAAGTCTATTCGCGTTACGTGACGTACTATTCCAATGTGATAGACCAGTCAGATCAGATTACGGAATCTCAGAGATCCAATTCAAGTGGTGGGAAATTCGCTAAATTTGTAGCGAAACATAATCGCGCTTACCAGACGATTCTTTGGACCGTGGTGCTCGTGTCCGTAGTTGGCGGCACCGTGGCATGGATATTCGATCTGGTTCAAATCGGATCGGCGGGTTACTGGGGAGCATTTCTCGCAAATCTGATTGGTTCAGCAGCGGTTATTGTTCCACTCCCTGGTTGGGCAGCTGTTTGTGCTGCTGCGACATCTGAGCTCGGCTTGAATTCCTTTGGTTTAGCGATCGCTGCCGCAACTGGTGCAACCATCGGTGAAATTACCGGATATCTTGCAGGTTACGGTAGCCAAAGTGTCATCCAGAAATCGCGTTATTACAATCGCATTCATGCCTGGGTCGTAAAACGTGGTGGTTTTGCGTTATTTATTCTCTCAGTGATACCGATTCCACTATTCGATATTGGTGGGATTGCGGCGGGATCGCTTGGATACCCGATTCGAAAATTCTTTTTATGGGTGGGAATAGGCAAGCTGGTCAAGTTTGTGATCATTGTTGAGGGGTGTCGGCAGTCGATTTCTTGGCTCGTCGATCTACTCTAGATTTTGTCTTCCGAATCTTCCATCACCACTCTTTCCTTCGTATTTGGGATAATTAGCCCCCTCAATGTCTGAATCTTCTCAATCCGACATACCGGATGAACTCGACTCAGCGCCTGAAATTGGCGGTGGATCGGACATTGATAGCGCCCAATTAGAGGGTTTCCAGCTGTGGCTGTCGAACAATCGTGAGTACGCTTTTCGATTAGCGATGATCACGTTTGTTATTGCATTCGTGACAATCAGCATTGCGATGTGGGCCACCGATTCTCTGAACGTTGAAAATGCTGGGTATGGTGGACTTTGGATCATCAATTTCATCGCCGCAGGATTGATTGTTGTGCCGATATCCGGACCAGCGGCAGTGTGCATCGCCGCAGCTCCAGACTTCGGATTGAACCCGTTGGCGATTGGACTGATTTCGGCGTCGGCAGAGGCGCTTGGCGAACTGACAGGGTACTTGCTAGGACTTTCTGGTCGATCATTTTTCGAACGGAACCGCTTCTATCCTCGGATTCATGGGTGGGTTAGTAAGCGTGGCGGAATAATTTTGTTTTTGGGAGCGGTAATTCCGAACCCACTATTCGATGTAATCGGCGTTGCAGCGGGTAGCATTGGGTACCCGATAAAGAGATTCGTCGTAATTGTGTTTGTCGCTAAATCGATCAAATCGGTATCGGTTGCTTACGCCTGTGTTTGGGGCATTGATTGGATTATGGGATTGTTCGTATGACCAGCAAAAGAGGTCGTTTAGGTGTCGTGGTAGTTGCGGCAGGTCGAAGCTCTCGCATGGAGGGCATAGACAAGCAAGTTGCCATATTAGGTGGCCAAGCTGTGATTTCTCATTCGCTGCGTGTATTTGAAAACTTCGATGAAGTCGCTTCCGTAGTTCTTGTAATGTCGTCCGAGAATCTTGAGGCTGGCAATGAAGCGGTCAATGTTGGTGGATTTACGAAAGTTGCCGCCGTGGTTGCCGGTGGAGAGCGTCGGCAGGATTCGGTGAAGATCGGGCTTGATCTGCTCGCTGGCCTAGACGGTGGCTCACCAGATTTTGTGGCGGTGCACGATGGCGCACGACCATTTATCGACCAGGGTATGGTCGAGCGTGGTTTACGAGCTGCGATGAAGATAGGAGCGGGAATTGCTGCCGTTCCTGTGAAAGACACTATCAAAACGGCACCGCACCGAGTGGTCACTTCGACTCCCGATAGGTCGGAGATGTGGTCGATTCAGACCCCGCAGATATTCAGGTTTGATGTGCTCAAGACAGCACACGAGATGACCAATGAGGACGTAACCGACGATGCCTCCATGGTCGAATCGGTCGGTGGACTGGTTGCGATATTCACCGGATCTAACGACAACATAAAGATCACTACTCCGGAGGATTTTGAGCTTGCGACTCTGATTCTCGGCAGACGACAAGTCGGTGCCGTGGCGCAATCAGGTGCTGTAGCTGAAGGCTCTCGGTTTGGTATTGGCTTCGATGGTCACGGGCTTAAGGATGGCGGTCCGTTACGGCTTGGTGGAGTCGACGTCGAGTTCGATCAGCACCTTGATGGCCATTCCGATGGCGACGTTCTATTTCACTCGATCGCCAGTGCGATTCTCGGTGCGGCTGGTCTGGGCGATCTAGGGGGGCGATTCCCCTCGTCAGATGAACGATATGCGGATTTTGATTCGGCGCAATTTATCGCTGAGTCTGCCCGGCTCGCACTCGAAGCTGGATGGCTGGTGTCGCATGTCGATGCTACGATCATTGCTCAGAGACCGCTACTCGCGTCGGTGTCACCCGATATGGCGGCCAATATTGGCGTGATAAACGGGCTGGAAAATTCCAGTATTAATGTAAAAGTAACGTCGACTGATCACGTTGGTGCAATCGGCGCGGGCGAGGGCATTGCTGCTCAAGCCATCGCTACACTAGTTCCCGCCACAAAATCTTAGATCAAAAGTAGTTCCCAAAAACGAATGATTCAGCTCTATAACTCGCTCACCCGCAAAAAAGAAGAATTCAAACCGCTAGGCGAAGAAGTCAAAATGTACGTTTGCGGGGTGACGGTCTACGACGACTCTCACTTGGGGCACGCGCTTAGCAGCATCGTGTTCGATGTTCTTGATCGGTATCTTGAATTTCGAGGTTTCAAGGTCAAGAAGGTTCAGAACTTCACAGACGTTGACGACAAGATTATTAATCGTGCCAATGCTGATGAAACTCCTTGGGAAGTAATCACAGAAAAGTACATTGAGTCGTTCTTCAAATCGGCCGATGGGCTCAATGTTCGACGTGCGGCAGTGCATCCCCGAGCCACCGAGGATATGCCGGAGATCATTGAACTGATCAAGCGGTTGATCGATGCTGAAGCTGCGTATGAACTGAATGGCTCGGTCTACTACCGAGTTCGTAGTAAGTCCGATTACGGCAAGTTGAGCGGTCAGAATATCGACGAAATGCTCGAAGGCAATCGCAACGAAGAAGGCGGCAAGGAAGATCCTGCCGATTTCGCTCTTTGGAAAGCAGTGAAACCTGAAGAGCCGAATTGGGAAAGTCCGTGGGGACCGGGTCGACCCGGCTGGCACATCGAGTGCTCGGCGATGGCGTTCAAGCATTTGGGTGAACAGATCGACATTCACGGCGGGGGACTTGATTTGATCTTCCCACACCACGAAAACGAGGTCGCTCAGAGCGAGTCGGCTTCTGGTCTTACCCCTTTCGCTGGCTTGTGGATGCACAACGGATTGCTTCGCACTACTGGTGCGGCGATGAGTAAGTCATTGGGTAACGCGTTCAACGTGAATTCGGCTCTTGAAGAGTTTAGTTCTGACGCTATTCGACTTTGGATTCTGCAGAGTCACTACCGAACAAATCCACTTCTCGATAAGAAGCTGATCGGTGATGCCGAGCGTTCTATGCGACGCATCAGGCAAGCTGTCGAAGCTGTGCCTGTGATTTCAGAGAAATCGCTAGATCCTGAACCGTTTAAACGTCGGTTTATCGATGCGATGGACGACGATTTGAACACTCCTCAGGCATTGGCCGCGATCTTCGACCTTTGCCGAAAGATGAATCGCACCCGTTCAGACGGGAACGATGTTTCAGCTGCCGCTTATTTGGTTCGTGAGTTGACTGGTGCGCTTGGATTCACTCTGGCTGCTCCACCGAAGAAGGTGACAGGCCTTAGTGATACGGAAGTCAATGCACTTGTTCAGCAGCGTAAGGACGCTCGGGCCGAGAAACGCTGGGGCGATGCTGACACTGTGCGAGATCAACTGGATGCTGCCGGAATTTCGATTTCCGACACCGGTAGTGAGACGGATTGGACCCGCAAGTAGGAACGTAGACGAGTACCCCGCAGAAGGTTTTCCCACTTGGCTTTTGCTTTGCTTTGGGAGAGAAGTTGAGTGCCTTACGGATTTAGGCTTAAACCATAGGGTTTAGTGTGACAGTTCCTGCGGTGCCGTTTACTTTTATTAGTTGGCCATCAGCAATCTTGGCTGTCGCTTCTTTCGTTTGAATCACGCAGGGAATTCCGTATTCGCGAGCGATAAGCGAAGCGTGCTGGAAATTGTCGCCACCGTCTAGCACTAGTCCTCCGAGCAGTGGAAACACTGGAACCCAGTCGGGTCCGGTATTTTCGGTAACGAGAATTTCGCCCTTGCGAACATCCGGTGGTTTTGAAGTTCGAGTGATTACGACTCGCGCAATTCCCGTGAACGAACCTGCTGACGATGGTTCGCCGTGCAGTATTGCGCCGTCTTCACTGAGACCACGAAGAGGTTGTTTGGTTTCGTCTTTTTCTTCTTCAGGCGGTTTCGTGCCGAGGTATTCGAACGGAGTCCGTTTCGAGTTATCTGCGTACTCATCCTTCGCTTGAATAGTGAGACCGCGGAGCCGTCGGTAGTCGTTCGCATCGGCAGCTTCTTCAAGCTGCGTGAGCGTTAGGTAGAAAATGTCGTTCGCCGTGTCGATCGAGCCTTCACGGACAAGCGCTTCGCCCGCTTGGTTGATCGCTTCTCTGTACTCGCCGAAGGTGCACTGCTCGATGAGGTAGTTGTGGTTCTCCATCATCCTGATGTGCTGAGTCCCACGATAAAGTTCAAATTCAAACGTCTTGCGGAGTTTGGCGTTTCGACCGATTTTTTTACGAACAGCGGCGATCGCCGCCTCGCGTTTCGCCACGAGGTCAGCGCGAGATCGTCCCGATTCATCGATATCTTGGCGTACGAACGAACCTATTGAGTCGAGAGGAATATCAGGCTTCATGTTCCACGACGGGTCGGTTGGCTGCCAAGCGGTGCCATATCCAATGCCGTTCCGGCGACCCCATATTTTCAGGAAATCTCTAAAACGAGATCGAAATTTGGCTACGGCCGGGCGACTGCCGTTGCCGTGTGCGAATAGAGAGTCGTAGTTTCGAGATCCAAATACTTCCGTTAGCCAGGCATCTGATTTTACTAATTTCGATAGCGAGATCATTCGAGCCGACAATTTGGCTGTCATGTGATCGATACCGAGGATCAGATCTGATGCTTCGACTTCCGGTCGTCCAGTGATCTCTGAGAACAATTTGCCCAGATCATCCTTCGTTTTGAATCCTGCCCAGCAACGCCAGTGGAGATCGCTTTGATGATCTGCGGCAAGCTGCATTGCACGTCGCAGGTACGAGATTTGGACGGAAATGGGCGCGTCGTTCGCAGGACGGGCGGCTTCGATTTCTGCGAGATTTTTTTTGAGTATAGGTTCGACGACATCGTAGAAATAAGTCGACCGTTTGGCTAGGTGCCGCCTGCCCATGAGGTGGTGCTTTACGCCGAGAGCCTTTAGTTCTTCAGGGTCGCGCTGCGTTTCAGCTATGTAGACGTAGCCTTGAACCCATTTTTTTAGATCACGCCTACCCATGTACTGACCAGTGAAGCTGACTGAGCGTTTTTCAGCGATCCCAGACATCTTTATGTAGTCGGATACCAGCGGAAGTGTGGGAGTTTTACCGCCCGATGTCCAATGAAGTTTTTCATCGGCGGGGTTGTCCCATTCGACTTCGACGGACGGGCCAGTTTCCGGCTTGACTCCTGTGGTAACTGGACGTGACTGGAGGATGTGGACTGTTTTTCCAACGACGGCAAATTCTATATCTCTGTCGTGACCGGATGCCTGTTTGATTGTGTTTGCAGATTTCGCTATGGCGAGAAGCTGTGCGTTGGATATCGCCGGTGAGCTTCGTTTATCGGCAGGGACGGGAACTTTGTCAGTTGATCCGCCCGTCCCTTGGACGAACATCCACTCTTTGTCGAGGACGTTTCTGTTTATGATCTCGAACGTTTCAGAATTAAGTGTGAACGAATCTGCCTGAGCTTCACCAGACACGACGCCTTCGCCCAAACCGAGCGTAACGTTGATGAGTATTTGGTCAATACCGTCCCGCGGATCGCGAGTAAAAACCACTCCGCCAGCATCGGCATTAACGAGCTTCATAACGAGTACAGCCATTGAGCCAGTTTCGTGCGGGATGTCCTGGCGTTCCCGGTACGAGATGGCTCTACCGGTGTAGTAAGACGCCCAAACGTCTCGAACTCGATTGAGAACCGACTTGGCGTCGGTGGCGTCCAGAAAAGTATCGTACATACCGGCGAAGGATGCGCCTTCGAGGTCTTCTGCGGTGGCTGATGAACGAACTGCGAGTGCTCCGGTTTCGCCACTGATTCGATCGGCGATGGCTTCGAGGAGGCCTGTCGGGGTTGGCGCAGATTTTAGTAGTTCAAATATGGCGTTTGAGGTATCGAACGCTGATGAAATGTCTTCGATATCTACGTTAGATAGAGCGTTGGCGATATCGGTTTTTAGTGACGAAACGAATTCGGTAAATACGTTTGCTGGAATGGCGAATCCGGCGGGAACTGTCGCTCCTTTTTTCACCAGATCAGCTACGGAAGCAGCCTTGCTGCCTACGATTGCTGAATCGAGGGCTTCGGGTGTGTCGAGTTCAACGATGAAAGGAGCTTGCTGGGATGTTGGCATCGCGATGGATTTTACACGCGCCTCTGAGCATTCTGTGTCCAAAAAATGGCAAAAAAACAGGCGCTCGAATGGCGCCTGTGAGATTCGTGCCCAGAACAGGACGGTTGCTTTGTTTTACTTGTTAGCTGAAGCGGACGTTTGCGATTGCAACGCCGACGAAGACGAATGCCAGCACTATGGTGAGTCTGAAGAGGAGCTGCTCCACGCCTCGACGTGATCGGAACGTGCTGGAAGCTTCACCGAAGAGTGAGGAACCGGAGCCACGGGCCTGCAAGAGCAACACTGCAATCAGCGTGATTGCAGTGACCATTAGTATGAGGCTAAATACGGTTTCCATAAAAATTCCTGTGGCGCCTAAGTGGGCGCGGTGATTCATCAGCTATCTATGTTAGTGCCAGACTGGCGGTCTCGCCACATATTGCAAGGCGGGTTTGGGGCGTGATGCGTTAGGCTCCATCGTCGTCTAACGACTCAGTCTCCCCCTCTAACTCCCCCACTGTGGGGTATGACCGATTGTTCCACTTCATCCGACACTCGAATCAACCCCCAAAGAGCAATGTCACCCTGAATTCATTTTCAGGGTCTTTCTCCCGGATTGCAGCGACAGGCACATCACACAGGCATATTAACTCGGAGCGTCATCGGGTGCTCGGTCGCGTGACGCATTCTCGTTAGCCGCGCTCGTCATCGGATGACTTGGCTCCGTGTCGCAGTTCTCCTACCCTAGCCCTTCCATCCGGAAGTGGACCGAACAGACGTTGCTAACGGTCGGCTAGCTTTTCTTTGATTATGTCGGTTG
>CAWVRY010000048.1:0-11929 GCA_963932695.1 uncultured bacterium
ATAGAACAAGCAATGCGAATGGTGAAGTTCGGGGCATTAGAACCACTTGAAATGGTTACTAAGCTGAGTTTGAATCCGGCGAAAATGATCGGTCTCGGCTCAAAAGGGCGTCTTTCAGAGGGCTTCGATGCGGATGTGACAATCATCGACCCGGTCCTCGGAAGAGCAAGCTACAGCTTAGTTGCGGGCAAGATGATCATGCTGACGGGTCGAGTGGTCGGTTCAGGCGGAACGATACTCACGACCGAACGAGGCGTGGAGGCTGTTGAATCAACCGGCATACCGCACAAGGTAGTCGACCTAAGCAAAGCGATGATGTACGCCGGGAGGGGCTAGGGCAACCGTAGTCAAGATCACCATCATGTCATCCTGAATTGATTTTTAGGATCTATCGACGCGCACACTCGCCAGATCGCTCGGATGCACTCGGGAAGTCGGTTGATCTCTTTTGGCGGCATACCGGTCCGACTGACTCAATCCCTACTCTTCTTCTTCTGGGATCTCGACGTTTCGGAACGAGAAGTAGATGGCGAAGTCGTACGCCAACTTCAGACTGCCACCAATCAACCACGGTGCGACCGTGTACGCACCAGCCCACAAGAACCCTGTAACAGTCGAACTTGGCATTCGACCCAGTCCACGACCCAGATTCGCCGATCCAGCCATAACGGTGCGTTCTTCCGGTGGCACAAGCGCCATCATGTACGACTGTCGGGTCGGAACGTCCATCTCATCGAATATTCCACGAAGCATCCAAATTCCAGCGGCGATAGCCGGACCAGGTGCAAACGCGAACGCAATTAGACAGATATTCGACGCCACTTGAGTCCAGACGAACGTATTGAGAAGCCCAATTCGCTTCGCTACCGATGGTGCAAGCCATATCGAAACTAGATTTAGCCCTTGGGTAACAATCATGATCGCGGCGATGGTGCCTTCGTTCATGCCGTACTTATCGACCATCCAAAGCGCGAAAAAGGCATCGAAAATCATTCCACCCGAAAACGAATCGACAGCAAACAGGCTGGAAATCTTCAGTATCGGTTTTCGAGAAGGCGTTTTGAATGGGTTTACAAGCAGATCGCCAGCGCTTGCTTTCGATTCAATTGCAGAAGAAAGCCCCAGGTAAACGACTGCGCTTAGAAGGTTGATTCCTAGGTAGATCGCCAGCAGCACTTTGTAGGCGTCGATCAACTCCCAATCCCGAACGCCTATCAGATAAGTTGCTATTCCAACCAGCGCGCTTCCAAGTGCCCGACCTCCCGCTGAAGATACCGATAAGTTTGAGAATGCTCTTGTTCTTGTTCGTGAATCGGTCACTTCTGTTAGTGACGATTGTTCTAGCTGAAGACTCGGTCCCCAGTGCATACCGCTTCCGGCGTAGGAACCAAAAAACGATGCGAGTCCGATTAGCCAGACGTTTTCGGTGAAGAAGAGCATCACCATAGCCCCAGCAGTAACAAGGGCAATGATTACAAACCAAACTCGCCTTGATATGACGTTGGCGCTGAACATCACAACGAGCGACAGCACAAACCCGCCGACCAAGCTTGAGCCAAGAACGAGTCCGATCTGTGGGATGGAAAGTCCTATTTCGGCTAGATATATCGCCAGAATGACAGCGATCAGGCCTCGACCCATATCGCGTAAGCCTCGACCTGCATAGACAATCAACGCGTCGAACGAAGGCCGTCCTTGCGGATCGGTTTCGGTGTTTTCGATTGGAATTGAGGTGTCTTGGGAGGTCATGTTCACTCGGAAGTGCGGAGTGTAAACCTGTCCCTATCATCTCTGCGAGCGGTGTCACGCCATTACGCCCAGCGTTTAAAGCAGAACACCCGTGGCACTAGTGTCACGGGTGTTCTGTCGATTCTTTACAAATGAATCAGTCTATTTAGGTTTCTTGCCTTTGTCGTCAGGTGGACCACCGCCAGAGTTTCCTCCACCCGAGTTACCTGAATTTCCACCACCGAAGCTTCCGCCTCCGGAGTTGTCTGTGGTTACATATACGGCAGTAATCTAAGGGTCAGGAGCGTCGGTAACTCGAACTTCAAGCATGCCAGTGTCCGATGTTCCCGTGTCACCAGAAGTCGATGCCTTAACGGTCGAAGTCAGTGCCGGTGCGACGGTCGATTCAGACTGCTCGTCATCTCCACCACGACAACCTATGATCGCTAGAGCCACAAGGCCCAGAAGCATCAATATTAATTACGGTTTGTTAAGACTCACTTGATTCTCCAATAGCGCTCTTCCGATTGAAGCATAAAAAGATGCTCGCAATGTACTAGTTTTTATCACAAAGCCGTCAGAAAACTATAATAAATTAGCCAGATGCGAAACCTGCCGAAGGATTCATTCGCAACATGCGGCAGGCAACCAAATAGTTAGTTATGAATCTCGTCGGCACGACTTCGATAAAAATAGGATCGCTTCGGCATCGTTACGCTGGGGTTACCGTGTTCATTACGGGCCGATTACGGCTGGTGAAACCACTGTGAACCATTACGCCTCTGTAGAATCGCCGAAAACAATTCACCAGCTATCAGCTCTCGTTCAGGATTCACTCTCGATTTGGCCACTTCACAGCACTTCGACACGGTTCTACAAAACGGTCGTGTCATTGACCCAAAAAACAATATCGATGGCAATTTCGATGTTGGTATACGACACGGAAAAATCGCTTCGATAGCAGGGTCGATAGCGCCGGAAATGGCCGATGACATAATCGACGTCCCTGGCCAGATCGTGATGCCGGGTCACATCGACACCCACGCCCACCTGTCGAGTCCGTTCAACAGCAACGTCGACCGCGCTTATGGTCACGCCATGCTTGTCGAATCGGGAACCACTACCGCACTCGATCTCGCTGGCGACCCTACTGCGATGGTCACCGGGATGATTCAGCGTGGCGCCGGACTCAACGTGGCTTCTCTTATGGGATTGGTTCCGCACGAAACTGTTTCGGAGGATGATCCACGACCTGCGGTTCTCCGAGACGCTATCGCCGATGTGAAGAAACGCGGCGGGTTCGGAGTAAAAATGCTTGGCGGCTACCACCCCTTCACTCCCGAAGCTTCGAGCGATGTAGTTACGGCTGCGAACGAACAGTTGGCATGGGTCGCATTTCACGTCGGAACAAAAGATTCTGGAAGCGACATGACCGGACTCCGTGAGGTGCCTGGAATTACTGGAAAAGGTCGACTCCATGTCGCACATATCAACTCCTACACACGTGGAATGATCGATCAGCCGCACGAGGAAGTTCAAGAAGCTCTCGGAATGATCGAGAAGATGCGATCGCAATGGATCACCGAGGCGTATCTGGCGCAAGCTAACGGCACGAACGGACTCTGTGACGAAAACGGCGATGTGGTCTATAACGTGGCTCAAAACTGTCTAAAAGCTCGCGGTTATCCGACTACAGACGAAGGCGTAAAGGCGTCGCTCATGGACGGCTACGGCTCGGCGTTGGTCGAACGAGGCGGGCGTGTGATCGCTGTCACCGGCAAAGAGGCAGTCGATATTTGGGAAGCCGCTTCAACCGATGCTTCGCTCAGTTATCCGGTGAACCCGCCAACCAGTGCGTTCAGCCTCGCTACTGCCAAATACGATGATGGCACTTTCAGGGTCGACGCTATTTCTACCGATGGCGGTTCGCTTCCTCGCAACGTAGCTATCGAACGCACGATGGCTCTCGTGCAGTTCGGCGCGCTAAGCATGGATGAAGCGGTGATCAAACTTAGTTACACACCTTCACGAATGCTCGGGTTACTCAACAAGGGCCATTTCTCTGAAGGCGCAGATGCTGATG
Organism: uncultured bacterium; assembly: GCA_963932695.1. Lineage (GTDB taxonomy): Bacteria > Chloroflexota > Dehalococcoidia > Lucifugimonadales > Lucifugimonadaceae > Lucifugimonas. The sequence goes on from CAWVRY010000048.1 coordinate 3,812, forward strand.
TGACGGTGATAAACGCCGGCACTGGCAAGGCATCGATGTCTCTCGTAGCTGGCGAACTGATCATGCTGAACGGTCGAGCCATCGGCAAAGGCGGAACATGGCTGGTACTCGAAGATGGCAAAGACGCCGCGGCTGCCACCGGCTTGCCATATGAAGTCGTAAATCTGGAAAATAGCCGTCTCTACGAGAACTGGAACTGATACGTAATTTTTTAGGCGTAAATAGAACGAATACCGGTTAGTAAAAGGATCACAGGAATGTCTCTAAAAGATCGCATAGGTGCCGACGCAGGTAAGACCCGATTGGAAGACGCAATCCAGTGGGCGATAGATAACGAGTTCTTTTTCCTAGATTTCAACGCCGACGCCGGGCCGAATCACATGGACTCGTGGACACCTGAACGAACTCGCACAGTACGTGACATGTGCGAATCGAACGGCATTTCGATAGGACTGCACACGCTCTCAGCCGTGAACGTCGCTGAGTTCTCGCCGTACGTTTCTCGTGCAGTCGAGGAGTACATGCGAGCGAGCGTCGATCTCTCGAACTCGCTGGATTGCGCATGGACGGTCGTTCACGCCGGTTATCACTTCAGCGGCGATATTCCTGAACGAAAAAAAGCGTCACTCGATCGACTCAAACGAATTTGCAAGTACGGCGCCGATACTGGTCAGAAAATACTTCTCGAAAACCTTAACTTCGAGCCTGACAAGGCTGAAGTTCACTATATGGCACACACAGTCGAAGAGGCTCGTGAGTACTTCGACGAGATTCCAACAGAGCACATGGGCTGGGCTTTCACCGCAAATCATTCACATCTAGTCCCAGACGGCATCGATGGATTCTTAGACGCTTTCGGTATCGACCGAATCGGCGAAGTGAGATTGGCCGACAATCATGGCGACTACGAAGTTCACCTGATTCCCGGCGAAGGAACTCTAGATTTCGCAAATATGTTCAATCGACTCGAAAGTGCCGGATATAAAGGGCACTATTCGATGGCGTACGGCTCCGATCAAGAACGAATTGATTCCCGTAATCATCTAATCTCGCTGGCATAAGCGTCAACAATAACTGGCCAAAATCGAAAGGCGAATCCGTGTACAACGTCGAAGAAATCGATCCAAATGCGCTCTTCCCAAAGGGTGCGTCCCCTCACGGTCGCTCCACTCGTGCGCCCGCAACTGGAATCAAGGGCATGGTTTCCTCAGCGCACCCGTACGCCTCAAGAGCAGGACTCGATGTGCTTCGAGACGGCGGTAATGCATTCGACGCCGCAGTCGCCGTGGCTTCGACGCTGAACATTGCCGAGCCATACATGTCGGGAGTTGGCGGAATCGGCATCGCAATGGTTTACGTCGCCAAAGAAAAGCACACTCGCATTCTGAACTTCTCGGGTCACGCTCCGAACGCAGCTCGGCCCGAGATCTACGACCACCTAAACGCTGAAACAGGCCCGATGGCACCGCTCGTTCCCGGCAACGTTTCAGGCTGGATGACGATGCACGACACGTACGGATCTCTGTCGCTTTCGAGAGTAATGCGTGATGCGATTCAGTACGCGGAAGAGGGCATTGCACTAACGCCGTTCAATGCGGAGATGATTGAGGAAAACCTCGTTCGAATCGACCGATTTGATTCGTCACAAAAGGCTGTATTGGTCGAACGAAACGGACTCAGTGGTGGTTCGGTATTCCGTATGCCTCAACTTTCCGAGTCGCTTGCTGCAATCTCAGAAGGCGGACAAAAAGAGTTCTACGAAGGCGTACTTGGCGATCGGATTCAGGCAGGGCTAAAAGCAGATGGTGGAATCATTAGCCGAGAAGAATTAGCTGCATACCGAGCGTACTGGCAGGAGCCACTTAGTACGAATTATCGAGGGCTAGAAGTTCGAGTAGCACCGCCCAATTCTTCAGGATTTCAAATTCTCGAAACGCTAAACATCCTAAGCAATTTCGATGAACTTACGTACGGATCTAGCGACACTTTGCACAAGCTAGTCGAGGCGGTGTATATCGCCGCCGACGACCGAGCCAAGTACGCTGGCGATCCCGCCCACGTCGAAATTCCGTTGGATCGATTGCTTTCGGCGGAGTACGCAGCAGATAAAGCTGCCGAAATAAACATGCTTCAAACATTAGGACCTCCGGCTGAACGATGGGAGCGATCTCGTGTCGACCACCCTCCTGTAGGCGTTAAATCCGAATACGCTAGCGGTCTAACGACTCACTTTGTTACCGCAGATTCTGAAGGCAACGTCGTGACAGTGACACAGACTCTCGGCGGTGCGTTCGGGTCGGCTGTTGTTGCTGGCGACACTGGGGTGTTTATGAACAACATGTGCAAATGGTTCGACATCAATCCTGAGACAGACTCGCCAAACCTGATTGGACCCGGCAAGGAACAAGATTTCTGTATCGCACCGGCACAGATTTACCAAGATGCCACTGACGCCTCTGGTGAAAAAGGGATTCGTATGTCGATTTCCACGCCGGGCAGTTGGGGCATTTTGCACACGACGGCGCAGATGATACACAACCACATAGATGCCGGAATGAACGTTCAGGAAGCGATCGAGGCCCCTCGGTTCAGGCACTACGACACCGGAATGCTGCTTCTAGAAAACAGGTTCCCCGTTCACATGCGAGAAGATCTTGCACGTCGTGGTCACCGTGTTCACGTGGCACCAGACTGGCACAACGCTGTTGGAGGCGGACAGGGCATTCAATTCACCGAGCATGGATCGATGCTAGGCGGAGCAGACCCACGGCGCGACGGCGTGGCTATGGGTTATTAGGTGATGTCATTGGCACATTTTTTACAAGCGTCTATACCAAGCAATTAATATCATCCTGAGGCATTTGAAGGACGACAGGTCGCTCATTTCAGTTACGAATTAACCAACAACTTCGTTCGAGCAATCTCAACCGCAAATGAACATGCAAGCTCCCTTCGGCAAGGTCGGGACGAAGATAATTGGCTTATGTCTATCAATAAAAACAAAATAAGCGTCAATCACGCCGATCTCACCGAATTTCCAAAAATGGTGTTCAGAGTAATGGGATCTACCGGTGGTGAAGTTCCTGAATCAGCACGAGAGAAGATTTACGATCTCGGTGATTAAGTGGGCAAGCGCGGCTACACGCTGGTCACAGGAATCGCACCCGGACTTCCGCACGACTCTGTGCTCGTATCGAAATATCAGGACGGTCTAACGATCGGAATTTCGCCAGCGCAGAGCCTGACTGAACACATCGAGCGGTACAATTCCCCAACTCGTGGCTACGACATCATCGTCTACACCGGCAGCGGCTTGATGGGACGCGAGGTCGAGAACATCCAAACATGCGACGCCGTGGTTATCGTTGGCGGACGTTCTGGAACGCTCGGTGAAGTCGCAATCGCCTACGACCAAGCGAAAATCATCGGCGTACTCTAAGGAACCGGAGGAATCGCCGATCATATCGACGATTTGCTCACGGTGATCAACAAGGACACCGGTGCAAAGGTCATCGGTCACACCGATCCCATCAAGCTGGTTGAGCTGATAGAAAACCATGAAACCGACGGTGAACTGGAATGAGTAGCGACGGCCGCACAAAATCAGCACTGTTCTACGAATACCCTTCCGAAGATGGTGACGTTTTTGGGCAGGGTCGACGCGCTCGAATTGAGAAACTCAGTGACCTCTACCCGACTGTGATCACGGGCGATAATTTCGATCAACACGCCGCTGATCTCGCCGATGTGAAAGTTATTTTCTCAACATGGGGCATGCCTAGTTTCGACGATCAACACTTCGAGGCAATGCCCAATTTGAAAGCTGTTTTCTACGCCGCTGGCAACGTGAAGTCGTTTGCAACACCGCTGATCGATCGAAATATCACGCTCGTTGGAGCATGGGACATCAATGCGATTCCAGTCGCCGAGATGTGCCTGTCGCAAGTTCTTCTGTCGCTACGCGGATATTTCCGGGCCACTCGACGTTATGCCCATCTGAAAACGCATGATGCCAAGTCGTTTACTCGATCGGGAGTTTTTGGTGAAACAGTCGGACTTATTGGCCTTGGCAAGATAGGAACCCGGCTCAGGAACCTGCTCGCCACATATCCGATCAAAGTGCTGGCTTACGATCCGTTTTTGACCGATGAACGAGCGGTGGAATTGGACGTTGAGTCGGTCTCTCTCGCTGAACTTTTCAAACGTTCGCTAGTGGTCAGCAATCACATACCTGATATCGAATCTACCATAGGCAAGCTACGCCACGAGTACTTCGCTGAAATGCGAGATGGAGCCACATTTATCAACTCGGGTCGCGGTGCACAGGTAGTCGAAGACGATCTGATAAGAGTTTTAGAAAATCGACCCGATCTAACTGCTCTGCTCGATGTGACACTTCCGGAGCCGCCAACGCAAGACTCGCCTCTCTGGCGGTTGCCAAACGTAGTCATATCACCCCACATAGGCGGAACTGTCGGAGATGAAGTTGTCCGCCTCGCCGACTGCGTGATCGATGAATATGAACGCTGGCAAGCTGGAGAATCTCTTAGCTACGAGATCACCGCAGAAGTTCTAGCGAACATGGGGTGAGTGCAAAGTGCACATTTTCTTTAGTCGAATCCGGCTAGTCGAGTGAACTGCGCATCGTTTACGATCTATGTATAGGTTTTTTGTTGCGACTTTCTGGGTCGTCGGGCTGGCTTTTAGGAGACGACTAATGAGTATTGTGAAGATCAACGCTATCGCGGTTGGCGAAGGCAAGGGCGAAGAGCTTGAGAAGCGATTTGCGCAAAGGGCAGGCGAGGTAGAGAACCAACCCGGTTTCGAAGGATTTGAACTGCTTCGACCTGTCGAAGGCGAAGAACGATACTTCGTTTACACCCGCTGGGACTGCGAAGAGTCGTTCCAGGCTTGGGTAAGCTCGCAGGCGTTTGAACGTGGACACCGTCAGGCTTCTCAGAACAAGACCGACGGCACAGTAGCTCACGGCTCAGCAATTCTCGGATTCGAGGTCGTTATCAAGACCGAGGGCAATAAGGCGTAGCCGAAGAGGAGAATCTCTCCAAGAAAATACGCCCAGCCAACGATAGATACTGAAATGAATTCAGCATGACAGGGTTGGTTGTTGGAATATAGATGAACGAATATAAACACCCTGATGAGAAATTTCTCATCAGGGTGTTTATATTTATCAAACTAATCGCTCAGCAGAGCTATCAGCCAACGAGCCGACGATCTCGCATAAAACGCCTCGTCGAGGCTACCGTTGGACTCGGCCTGAGGTGTCGCCGCCTGCTACTGCCATTACTTCCTTGACGCTAACGAGGTTGAAGTCGCCGTGGAAAGTGTGTGACATAGCCGACGAAGCAACAGCGAAATCGAGAACCTGTCGAGAGTCCCAACCGTCCTGATTCAGACCGTAAATCATCGCTGCACAGAACGAATCGCCACCACCAACACGATCGACAATTCGAACTGGATACTTGTTACCAACGAGAATCTCGTCGCTATCGAAGTAAATAGCGCTCCAACCATTGTCGTCCGCAGAGAAGCTCTCACGAAGCGTGATCGCAACCTTCTTGAAACCAAACCTGTCTACAAGCTCCTGAACGACAGGCCTATAGGCTTCAGGGTCGATCTCACCAACCGTCACATCGACACCTTCAGCAGCAACACCGAGACACTTCTCAGCGTCCTCTTCGTTGCCGATCGAAACATCAACGTACTTCATCATCGGAATCATCGTTGCCTGTGCCTCTTCTGGAGTCCACAGGTTCTTGCGATAGTTCATGTCAGCCGAAACCGTGATCCCAAGTTCTTTGGCTGCCTTTGCGGCTTCTATGCACACTTCTCCAGCATTTTTTGAGATCGCTGGTGTTATTCCGGTGAAGTGGAACCAATCGGCGCCATCGAACACTTTCGCCCAATCGACATCACCGGGCTTGATTTCAGAAATTGAAGATGCTGCACGGTCGTAAACAACCTTCGACGCTCGCATTGCTGCGCCTGATTCGAGGTAGTAAGTGCCGAGCCGCTGGCCCTGTCGAAGGATTTCTGAAGTATCGACACCAAACTGACGGATGTAGTTAATGCAGGCCTGTCCGATATCGTTGTCGGGGATTGCCGTAACGAAAGTTGCGTCGACGCCGAACTGTGCTAGCGAAACTGCGACGTTGCATTCGCCGCCACCATAGGTAACTTCGAACTCACGTGCCTGAGTGAATCGCTCTCGTCGCATTGTTGCGAGTCGAAGCATCACCTCTCCGAACGTAACTACCTTGACCATTTGGCTATCTCCGATACTTTTTCTACAGCGAACTAGATTTTATTTATGATTGAAATTAGTCATCGAATGATCGTTCGATGGGCTATCGATACAAGCTGAAAAAAGGGTCTTAAAGACCCCGAATGGACTTGATTAGGGCGACGGTGTCCCTACTGCGTTGTTCGAGCTTGTCCCAAGCACCATCTTTTAGAATGTCGGCAGAAACTAGCTTCGATCCCATTCCAACAGCCACGACACCAGCCTCGAACCAAGGTCTAAGCGACTCTTCGGTGATGTCGACTCCCCCGGTAGGCATGATCGATGACCACGGCATAGGTGCGAGAACGTCTTTAACGAAACCGGGGCCGCCAACAGCGCTACCGGGGAACGCCTTTACGATTTCGCAGCCGAGTTCTTCGGCGGCTGAAATCTCTGAGGCAGTACCGCAGCCGGGGACATAACCGACTTTTCGCCGGTTGCATACCTTCGCAACGTCGGGGTTCGTTACTGGTCCAACGATGAAGCTTGCGCCTGAGCTGATGTACATCGAAGCGGTTCCAGCGTCGAGCACTGAGCCAGCGCCAAGAATAGCGTCGGGAAGCTCGGCTGCGCAGAATCGGTCGAGTGCCGTGAACACTTCCCATGCGTGATCGCCACGGTTAGTGAACTCAAGAACCTTGATTCCGCCGTTTACACATGCCTTCGCAATGTTCTGAGCTGTTGCGATATCTCCGTTGTAAAAAACGGGCACAACGCCTATTTCGTGAACTGCATTTAATGCTTGCAGCCGGGTGTGTCTGGCCAACTCTGGTTCTCCTTAGCGATCTGATATGAAATTCGTCCGCAAGCTAGTTTATCGCTAGCGAGGCAAGTAGTAACCTCTGTGTTCTCACAACTTCAACAACCTCCAAGTGAGCACCAGTGATGTTCGACTTGTAGCACACTACAAGCTCACACTCTGCAAAGCTTCCTCAAGCGAAGAAAGATTCCAAAATGGACTCAAATCCAGTCATAGACAAGATGAAACGTGGTGAAGCTACAGTTGGTACATGGTCAACTACCGGCGACCCCTCGGTTATCGAAGTTATGGCATACATGACTGATCTCGACTGGATCACCGTCGACTTTGAGCACAACGCCATTGATGTGTCCACAGCTGTGAACTGCCTCAGGGCGGCTCAGGGCAGCGGCACTCCGATGTTCGCTCGGGTTCCTTACGGCGAGAAAGTGTGGATCAAGCGAATTCTCGATATCGGGTTCATGGGAATCGTCGCTCCCGACGTCAAAAATGCGGAACAGGCTCGTGAAATTGTTCAGGCTGCAAAGTACGCTCCTGACGGAATTCGTGGAATCGGTAGCGCACGTGGTCAGATTGCATACGGACCTAACTTTTTCAAGAAGGCCAACGAGATGACGCTTGTGGTGATCATGATTGAAGATCCTGCTGCGGTAGATCAGATCGACGAGATCATGGCAGTTCCGGGCGTGGACGTATGTTTCATTGGACCAAACGATCTCGCACAGAACATGGGCGTTCCGATTGGGCTAGATAACAAGCATCCTGATCACATTGCGGCCGTGAAGAAGGTTGTCGATGCGGGCAAGCGCCACGGAGTGTTCACAGGCGCTCACACAGCGTCTGGCGAAGAGGCAGCTCGACGTATCAAGCAGGGCATGCAGTGGTTCCCGATTAGTTCGGACGCCGGAATGCTCAAAATGGGAATTGAGGGTCAGCTTGCACAACGTGATGCCGCTCTAGCGGGCGAACTCGACGACGACGGCAAAGACGGCGGCACGTTCTACTAGGTCACAGGGTGACTTTTTCTTAACTACCGAAGATGTGAATAAAGAAG
>CAWVRY010000049.1:0-10856 GCA_963932695.1 uncultured bacterium
ATTTTTATCGGTTCACCGCACGATCCACAGAATTTCTCGTCAATCGCCTTCGTTCTACTTGTCAAAAAGTGCTCTGCATGACCTGTGACAATCAAGTTAGCGAACATAAACACTTGATCAAATTAGGTCAACAACGAAGGTTATTAGACCAGGCCCCAGTCCCAAATGCGCATTGAGTTTTCGCCAAGATACTTATCTTGCTCTTCTTGGCTCAGCCAATCGAAGCCTTCTCTCACTAATTTCAGTTCGTCGGCGAGAGAAAGCCAGCCGTGCTCGACCCGGTGATAGCCCGGATATCCAGTGCCCCACATCACTCGATCAATTCCGAACGCATCGATCGCCATCTTAATCACGTCGTGCATATCGGCGAACGGGTGCTGGTCGTTTTCCGAGCGATTGTGAGTGTCTGAAATTTTCATCAGAACATTCTCGTGACTAGCAAGCTCCAAAACCGGCTTGTATTGATCCCAATTCGGAGCCATATTCGGCTCGGGATACATCATATGGTCGATCAAAAAAGTGATTCCCGGGTACTTCGCTGCAACATAGTCTAGCTGATGCGCGTGCTCGGGTCGGTTGTGGATCTGGATGATGCCTTCGCGTTGTTGAATCGCTTTGAACATAGCGTCGTTCTCTGACCGTTTGAGAATATCGACTTCCGAGTAGTATTGCGGATGAAATCGAAAACCCTGCATCTGGCGTTCGTCCATCCAATAGACGGCTTGCGCTGCGTTACGCTCGTCCATCGGATCGACTAGTCCCATTGAAACGAATCGATCTGGATATTTGATCGCCGATGCCGCTACGTACTCGTTGTCCCAAGTTGAAAATGATGTCTGAACTAGAACAGTCTTATCGACTCCGTTAGCGTCCATATCAGCCAACTGAAGTTCCGCGTTACCGTGAGCTTTAGGCTTCGATTTGAAATTGGGTGCGCTCGGGCCGATCGGTGCAATCGGCGGCATCTCCCAAATATGAACGTGGGTATCGACAATCATTCGGTGCGGCATTCGGCGTAGCTACTCTCGAAAATGTTCTAAAAACTCGAATTCCTGGCAAGCTTACCGGTGTGATAGCAGAAGTGGTGAGTGAAATACGTCCGCTCGACCAAGATATTTCAATGTCACCCTGAATTCATTTCAGGGTGACAAAAACGAACGCACTACCGGTTACTGACGTACGGTCAGGAGAGCGATTCGAGCACGAACATAAAACCGAAAGAACGAACTAATCGGCTGTCCAGCGAAGTACTGGATTGCGTGCTGCCGTGGCTTCGTCGAGTCGGGTTACCGGCAAATCGTGCGGTGCTTCATGAACAAGTTCAGGCTCCGAATCGACCTCATCGTCGATCTGTCGCATGACCGCTATGAAGTGATCGAGAGTTTCCTTCGATTCCGATTCCGTAGGCTCAACCATAAGCGCTTCATCAACGATCATCGGGAAGTACATGGTTGGTGCGTGAATACCGAAGTCCAATAGGCGTTTTGCGATATCCAGACCAGCAACTCCGCGCTTCTTCTGGCGAGCCGCCGAAAGAACCGTCTCATGCATGCAGTAACGATCAGCTGCGAGATCGTATTTATCTCGCAATTTCGCCTGAATGTAGTTCGCACTAATGATTGCGTTCTCAGATACAGACTGCAGCCCTTCGAGCCCGAGCGCCTTGATGTAAGCGTAGGCACGAGCAGCAATTGAGAACGATCCATGAAATCCGTTGATCGACCCTACCGACATTTTTGGAGTTGCCAGAACGTAGCCATCGTCGGTCTTCTCTGCGACAGGCTTCGGCAAAAACTTTGCCAGTTCGTCAGTAACCATCACAGGTCCGGAGCCTGGTCCACCACCTCCGTGTGGCGTCGAGAACGTTTTGTGCAGGTTCGAATGGCAGATATCGACACCAAGGTCACCAAGTTTCACCAGGCCAAGCAATGCGTTCAAGTTCGCCCCGTCGGCGTAAACGAGTCCGCCTACATCGTGAATGATCTTGGTTAGTTCGAGAATGTTTGGCTCGAACAACCCGAGTGTGCTCGGAATTGTGAGCATGAATACGGCCGTGTTCTCGTTGGTCAATTCGCGAAGATTTTCGACATCAACGTTGCCTTGATCGTCCGAGCGAACAGTAACCACGTCCAGTCCGGCCATCGCAGCCGAGGCTGGATTCGTGCCATGTGCGGAGTCGGGAATGATTGCAACCGTGCGAGCCGAGTCATTTCGAGCATTGTGGTACGCCCGTGCAATCAGTAGCCCTGCGTATTCGCCCTGTGCGCCAGCAAGCGGTGCAAGCGAAACGCCGGGAAGTCCGGTGATCTCGCCAAGATCGTCTTGAAGATTCTTTAGAAGACAGATCGCGCCTTGAACAGTTTCATCTGGCTGCAATGGATGAATGTCAGCAAGTCCCGGCAGATTCGACAGTTCGTCGTTAATCTTCGGGTTGTACTTCATCGTGCATGACCCAAGTGGGTAGAAATTCGTGTCGATCGAGAAGTTCAGCTGACTCAGCACCGAGAAGTATCGAATCACTTCGAGCTGTGAGACTTCTGGTAGTTCAACGTGGTCACGCAAGAACGACGAATCGGGAAGGTTCTGTTTTGGAACATCAGAATCAGGAAGAGTGAACGCTTTGCGGCCTGTTACTGAGCGATCCATCAATAGCCGGCGATCAATGTCACCAGCATTTGCAGAAATGGTCATGCTGAAGCCTCGATCTGGCTCAGAGCTTGAACAAATTTATCGATATCAGCCTTTGAACTCGTTTCGGTCACACATACGAGCATCCCGTTGTCCGAACGATCGGATATATCCAGTCCGCCGATGATTTTTTTATCCAATAATGCAGCGTTGATATGCGAAACATAATCCGGGCAAGTAACAACGAACTCGTGGAAGAACGTGCCGCCAGAGCCCAACGACTCGACAGAAAAACCGTCGAGACCATTGATTTCTGATGCAGCGTAGTGCGCCTTTTGGTAGCAAAGGCTCGCCAGATCTTTGATTCCTTGCTTGCCGAGTGTTGCTGTGTAGACAGTGACCATCAAACCGATCAACTGCGTACTTGTGCAAATATTCGAAGTCGCTCGATCGCGTCTGATGTGCTGCTCGCGGGTCTGGAGAGTGAGCGCGTACCCGGTTCGTCCCTTCGTATCGGTCGTCCGCCCAATAATTCGACCCGGCATCTGACGTATGTGTGCCTTCTTGCAGGCGAACAATCCGACGTAAGGGCCTCCGAACGCCATCGGCACTCCGAGCGGTTGCCCTTCGGCCGTCACGATGTCTACGTCGAACTCGCCGGGAGCCTTGAACATGCCAAGCGCAGTCGGGTTCACGTGCACGACCGAGAGTGCGCCGTTTTCGTGTGCCAGATTGGTTAGCCGTTCGACATCTTCGATCTCGCCAAAGAAGTTCGGACTTTGAATTCCGATGCATGCGAGATCATCGGGAATTTCTGTTGCATCGGTTGAAATTTCAACGATCTCAATACCCTGGTACTTCGAGTACGCCAAAAGCGTGTCTGGCAATCGACGATCTGCTGTCGAAAGCACTCCGATTTTCGTTCGCTTCGTAACCCGAGCTGCCATCAGGCATGCCTCCGCAAACGCCGTTGGCCCGTCGTACATCCCAGCATTCGCAACTTCCATGCCGGTTAGCTGACAAATGATCGTCTGAAACTCGAATCCAACCTGCAATGTGCCTTGGGCGGCCTCAGGTTGGTACGGCGTGTAGGCGGTAACAAACTCGCCGCGCTGAAGAATCGAACGCACAGTTGATGGAATGTAGTGACTGTACGATCCAGCACCTAAAAAGGATATATATCCGCTTGATGACGAGGCATTTTCTGCTGCTATCGATCCGAATAAGGTCGAAAGTTTTTGCTCGGAAAGTCCGGCATCAATATCTAACTTTGGGTACCTGTGCTCGATAGGAATATCGCCAATAAGACCATCGAGAGAATCGACACCGATTACTTCGAGCATTTCCGCTCGCTCGGAATCGGTTGATGGGATGTACGGGTGGTTTACGGAGGTGTTCGCAGATGAAGCCATTGAAGTTGTCGTTACTCCAACGTTGCCTGATAAGTGGCGGAATCCATAAGATCGTCAAGCTGCGAAGCATCGGCTAGTTCAACTTTGATCAGCCAACCAGTTCCGTAAGGCTCTTCGTTCACTACTTCAGGCGAGTCAGTAGCAGCGGCGTTTACTTCAACGATCTTGCCGCCGACTGGCGAAAAGAGGTCGCTCACTGCTTTCACGGATTCGATTTCTCCGAATTTTGTAAACTGTGCGACGTCTGTACCGACATGGGGAAGATCTACAAACACGACATCGCCGAGTGATTCCTGTGCGAATACGGTTACACCGATTTCCGCGATGTTACCGTTCATTCGCACCCATTCGTGTTCTTTTGAATATTTGAGATCGTCCGGGTACATCTGCGTTCACATTCCTATCGCTATTATTTGGCGTTGATCGGCCACATATAGGCCAAATTCGTAACCAGTAAACCAGCTAATCGAGCCATCCACTAACTGCGTTTGTAAAAGGGCATGTCCACAATTTCTGCTTCAACAGGTCGCCCTCGAACATCGATGATGATCTTGGTGCCAGTGGCAGAGTACTTTTGCTCAACGTAGCCCATACCAATACCACCGTCAACAGTAGGCGAATGGGTGCCTGATGTCACCACTCCGATTAGGTTCGATTCGTCGACGTTGCCTAAGTTAGATTCATGGATATTTAGGCCGGATCTTGGGATGCCGCGACCGATCATTTTGAAGCCAACCAGTGCACGACTCGCTTCCGTCTCTGAAAGACGTTTTAGCGCAGCGCCAGCAATTGAGTTTGGAGCTTCAAAATACGCAAATCTGCCGAAACCAGCCTCGAACGGATTTATTTCCGTCGACAAATCGTTGCCGTGAAGAGGCAGGCCGGCTTCTAAGCGAAGCACATCACGTGCACCAAGCCCACTTTCGATCGCACCCGATTCGCGAAGCACGTTCCACAATTTCTTGCCCTGATCGGCAGACACGATGACTTCGAATCCGTCTTCGCCTGTGTAACCGGTTCTCGCAAGCGTGGCAGAGATGCCAGCGACCGTCGCACTGCCAATTCGGAATCGCCGGATATTGGATGCTTCGCCGTTCGACAGGCCATCTATGATTTCGACTGCCTTTGGACCTTGAATTGCAATCATCGCGGTTTCGTTGGTCACGACGTTCATGCTGAAGCCAGTAGATTTCGCAACTAACGGATTTATCCACTCCATATCGACTTCGGCGTTTCCTGCATTGATCACCAACAAAAAACTTTGATCGTCCGTGCGATAAACCATAGCGTCGTCGATGATGCCACCGTCTTCGTTGCAGATGAAGTTGTACTTACCGCGGCCTATCTTCAGTACGGTTAAATTAGCGGAAAGAAACGTGCTTAAAAACGACTCAGCGCCTTCGCCTTCAAATTCGAGTCGACCCATGTGCGAAACATCGAATATTCCCGCCACGTTTCGCACTGCGTTAATTTCGGCGATGATGCCATTGGCGTACTGCACCGGCATGTCCCAACCGCCAAACGGAACCATTTTGGCGTTCGATTCGACATGTGTTGAGTGAAGGACGGTTTTCTTAAGAATTTGGGCTTGTGATTCGTCGCTCAACATCAACTCCGATAGCTCGATCGTTAGATCAACTCAGCCCACTAATTACGCCGGGCAAACCTGTCCAAGCACACTCTTATTTGCTGGCGTATCAAATCTTAACCTTAATCCACCGATAACGGACGGACCAATTCAGATGCAACAAGTATCTATGGTTCGTCGCTGAATAGCTGTTCCCAAGTTGGCATTTCACCCGGCTGTGTTTGGCTGGACGAAACAAAAGGATTGCTTGCCCGGAGTAGCCTGGCGTGATCTGCAATCGAACCGTTCAGCGTTGGAACGTTGTGACCGTCAGTGAGCAGTGCACCTCCGACTACTCCCGTTAGCGACCGTAAACGCTCTCCGTCGTCCTCAGCCGCTCGGGAATGAACAGCAACCCTGAAACGACCAAGTCCTTCAGGATCGATTAGTGAACCGATCCCGGCGATATCTTCTTGAGCTTCGGTTTGAGATATTTTTCCAGCCATCGCTCGTTCGTTAACTGCACTAAGAAATCCATCGATACCCAGGTTCGATAAGAACTCTTGCTGTGAAGGTTTTCCGATCCGTTCTATTCCCATAACCATCAGCATGTGATCGACAGCTGTGAAATCGACGTGGGCAGTAATGTCTTGCTTGCCAATGCGCCTTAGTGGATTCTGACCAAGGGTGTGCTGGTAGTAGCAGCGTAATGATCCGTCGATGCGGGTTGGCTTGTACAACTCAGGACGGTCGTAGCCGTAGTCGATAGTCATGACGTATCCACGTTCGAGAGTCGCAGCAACCGAATCGGCCCAATAGCCGAGTCGAAGATTTACTTCGCCTCGGTAGAACTCAGGGAGTAACCCAAGGAATGGGTCGACCCTCCCAGCAATCTCAGGTTCACTCACATCGCCGAGCGACTCCACGAATTTGCCATCTTGATAGTCGACGTATATTTCTCGAATCTCGCCGTTCTGAACTACAAATCGATTGACCGGATGCGCATCGAGCAGTTCGTTAGAAATCACGCATCCGGTTATTCCTACCGGCAACGCTGAGTTCTCGATCACCGCGTCGATCCCGGCAGGAGGTACTAGATCGGTCGCAACGTATGACATTGCATTGTCGAATTCAGGTAGTTCACGTCGCACGTATTCGGTGATATCTGATCGAAGCACGCCATCGCCGGCGCCCATCTCGACCACCGTGAATTCGTCAGGCATGCCAAGATTTCGCCACATCTCTTCTAGCTGAAGTGCCAGAAGCGCCCCAAAGGCAGGGTGGCTCGAAGGACTGGTGAAATAGTCGCCATCGGTCCCAACTGGCGTTGATCCAGGATGCAGACGTCTACTCGGGTAGTAGCCGTGTTGCTCATCGTAGAGAGACGCTTCCATGAACGCGTCGAACGTGATTGGTCCGTACTGAGCGATGTGATCGATCAGCCGCTGTTCGAGGTCGTTGTTGTCATTGAGCGTTGTCATAGATTTTTGGAATAAAAAACGGGATGCCAAAGCATCCCGAGATTCTATATGCGAGACAGAACGAACGAACCTGTCCGTCCCTCCCTCTCTTCCTTCGGGCCAATAGCCGAAGGCACGGGCTAGGGGGTAGGTAGATTGCAGCTCAGAGCAGAGTGCTGAAGTCACCACCGCGACTAAACGAGTCCTTCCTCACAGAGTGGGTGGGAGACTGCGCCGCGGAGCAGAGTCATCCGATGTGACGATCGCGACTAGCGTGACGCCCGGAGCAAACGCCTATCGCTCAGCGATAGGCACGTACTGGAGGTCGTGTTCGCCTGTGTACTGAAGCAGAGGTCGAATCAGAATGTTGTGGCGGAACTGCTCGACAACCTGAATCGTCCAGCCAGGAATTCGACCAACCGCAAAGATCGGTACAAACAGGTCCTGAGGGACACCGTTCAGGTAGTAGATAACACCGGCGAAGAAGTCGACATTCACGTGAATTCCACGTCGAGCGTAAGGCTGCATTGCCTCGACCACTGCTTCGAGGATCTGGTACCACTCTGGCTGGCCCATCTCTTCACTGAGCTTCTTTACTCCAGCCCGTAAGTGACCAGCTCGTGGGTCTTCTGCCTTGTAAACACGGTGACCGAATCCCATGACTCGTTCACGGTTTGAAAGCAGGTTTTTTACATAGTCGGCAGCATTTTCTGGCTTGCCGATTTCTTTTGCCATCTGCATGACGTTCTCGGCGGCTCCACCGTGTGAAGGGCCTGAGAGAGCCGCGATTCCCGCAGTTACCGCACCGTGAATATCGGCGGCAGTACCGGCGACCACTCGGGCAGTGAAAGCTGAAGCGTTTGAACCGTGGTCTGCGTGAAGAACAAAATCTTTGTCCATCAAAGCCGCTGTGTCTGCACTCGGCTCGTCGCCGTTCATCATGTACAGGAAGTTTCCAGCGTGATTCAGAGTCGTGCTTGGCTTGATCGGGTCTTTGCCTTGGCGAATATTGTGGTGCGCCATCACGATCGAAGGAACCTGCGAAGTAAGGCGGTTACCTTTGCGGATCGTTGCTTCAGGAGAATTGTCGTTGCGATCTTCATCGAACGAAGCCAGTGCAGAAACGGCAGTCCGAAGCGCATCCATGGGGTGCGAGTCTTTTACCAGATCAATTACATCGAAAATTTTCTCAGGAAGCTCTCGGGCAGACTTAAGCTCGGCGTCGAACTCATTGAGTTCAGATTGAGTCGGAAGCTTACCGTGGATCAGCAGATATCCGGTCTCTTCGAACGTCGAATGCTCAGCAAGCTGATTGATGTTGTAGCCCCGGTATTCGAGAACACCTTTTTTTCCATCGATGAAGGTCGTATCACTCCTGTCGAAGTAAACGCCTGTTAGTCCTCGATGTATCGTGATGTCGTCAGATGTCATTTGGGGTTACTGGTCCATAGTGACATCCACGAGGAAGCCACGCTCTAAAAATATTTGCTCTAGAAACAACGCCGGGGGAACGGTTCAATCGGCATCATTTCAGATGGTCCGCTGAACGCGTAACAAGCGGTTCGAGGCTACACAACAACTAATAGGTCGTCAAATTGAGGACCTATTAGTTGTTGTGAGTTTTTTCTGGTGAAATCGCGTACCTAAAAGGCTCAGTTATGAGCGTTCCTCGATTTGCTTGATGAACTTGGCGACGACTTCATCAACAGGCATCGGGTCAAGATTCTCGCCGGTACGTGTTCGCACTGCGACCGTTCCCGCTTCGATTTCCTGATCACCTGCTACAAGCATGTAAGGAACTTTTTGTAGCTGTGCCTGCCTGATTTTCGAGTTCATACGATCATTAGAATCATCGACATTCACTCGAATCCCGGCTGCCTTAAGCTTTGCGCCAACTTCGTTACAGAAGTCGATGTGGCGATCAGCAATCGGAACCACCACAGCCTGCACCGGAGCCATCCACAGCGGGAATGCTCCTGAGAGGTGCTCGATGAGCACGCCCAAGAATCGTTCGAGCGAACCGTACATTGCTCGATGAATAACTACCGGACGCTGGCGCGTACCGTCTTCAGCCGCATATTCCATGTCGAAGCGTTCAGGCAGTGAAAAGTCGAGCTGCACCGTTCCAAGCTGCCAGTCCCGACCGATAGCGTCCGGAACGAAGATGTCGATCTTCGGTCCATAGAACGCGCCTTCTCCCGATTCTGCTGTGTACTCAACACCTGAAGCGTCCAATAGCTCAGTAAGAGCAGCTTCCGCCTTGTCCCACATTTCATCAGTGCCGACACGTTTTTCAGGTCGTAGCGAAAGTTCTAGTCGGTAGCTATCGAATCCGAGCGTGTCGTAAGCCTCACTCAGCATATTAAGGAACGAGTTGATCTCGTCACCAATCTGATCGAGGGTACAGAAAATGTGCGCATCGTCCTGAACAAACGAACGTACACGAGTCAGACCGTGCGTTACGCCCGAACGCTCGTTGCGGTGTAGTCGTCCAAAATCGGCCAACCGCATCGGAAGTTCACGGTAGCTATGTGAATCGGCGAGGTACAGCATTGCCGCGGCAGGACAGTTCATTGGCTTTACGCCAAACTCCCGCTCATCGACATCGACGAAGTACATATTCTCCGAGTACGCATCGAGGTGACCCGACCGCTTCCACAGCTCAGTGTTGAAGATCTGCGGAGTCATCACTTCCTGATAGCCGTACTTCACGTACAGCTCTTTTACGTAATCGATCAGGCTGTTCATAACCTGAGCGCCCTTAGGCAAGAAGAACGGGCTCGCAGGTGCGATCGGATCGAAGAAGAACAGTCCGAGCGCCCGACCCAGTTTGCGGTGGTCGCGCTTTTCAGCCTCTTCGACTCGCTTCAGATAGTCCTTCTGAGCGTCGCGTGACTCCCAAGCAGTGCCGTAAATGCGCTGCAACATTGCGTTGTTTTCGTTACCGCGCCAGTAGGCTCCGGCAGCCGAAAGCAGCTTGTACGCCTTGATGTCGCCTGTTCGAGACATGTGACCACCACGACAGAGGTCTTCAAACGCTCCGTCGGAGTGACTACAGAACGTGACTCGCTCGTCGGCTGGGATTCCTTGCAGAATCTCGACTTTGTACTCATTGTCTTTCACTAATTCGAGCGCTTCGTCTCGGCTGGTTTCTCGTTCGACAAATTCAGTATTTGCTCTAATCGAATCGCGCATTTCGAGTTCGATCTTTTTTAGATCGTCGGGAGTGAAAGGCTCTGGAACTGCAAAGTCGTAGTAGAAGCCATCTTCGATCGGAGGTCCGATAGTTAACTGCGCCTCAGGAAACAGCTTAGTAACTGCTTCAGCAAGTACGTGTGCTGTCGAGTGACGCAGTCGATCACGGTGATCTTGCTTTTCAGCAGGTGATAGATCTTTGAATTTAATTCTGTCTGCCATGGCAATAGGCTCCAAAAGTCGAAACGCTAGCCAGAAGTGATCTGGTGTTTCTATGTGCAATTCGTGACACACGAAAAATCGTCGATAGTCACGAATAAGTAAGTGAGTTACGTAGGAGTTGGGGCACGGCGCCGAGCCTTGAATGGCGTGGGGGCGGCGTGCCTACGTAGTGGCCGTGCTGCGCCCAGACGGGCTGCACTCCGTTGTGCCGCGATCAACCTGCGTGCTCTGCTCGTTTGAAGCGGGCACTGCAATTAGTTGTATGTGCGACTTATTGCTCATGGAACATGTTCTATCTGCGAAAAATAGATGTTGTGGTGGGCGGTACAGGATTTGAACCTGTGACCTCGTCGATGTCAACGACGCGCTCTA
>CAWVRY010000050.1:0-10813 GCA_963932695.1 uncultured bacterium
ACCCGAAAAAGCCGCGGTTAACGCCTAGTGATACGTCGAATAACGATCAATCGATAGTCGCCCCTCCATCGATAACGATCTGCGCGCCGGTCATGAACGACGCTTCGTCTGAAGCGAGGAAAAGAGCCCCTGATGCAATCTCTTCTGGCTTGCCGATCCGTTTCATCAAAGAGTCTTTACCGAAATCGACGTATGCCTTTTCAGGATCAAGCCCAAGCGACGCAATGTGTCTATCAGTAGCCCGAGTACGAATAGAGCCTGGACACACTGCATTTACCCGAATATTGTCCACTGCAAGATCCATCGCCAAACATCTAGTCAATTGGGAAACAGCGCCCTTAGAGGCGTTGTACGGAATGAATGCAGGTTGTGCGATGAACGATGATACTGAAGCGATATTGACGATCGCCCCACCGTTCTGCCTACGCATTGATGGCAATACCTCTCGAACACAATTGGCGTAACCAATCACGTTCACACCAAATACCTTTGCCCAGTCGGCTTCAGTCACATCTTCAACCTTACCGAACACAAATGCCGCTGCATTATTAACTAATACTTCGACATCGCCGTGTGTGGCGTTGGCAGCAGCCATCGTCGCTCGAACTGAATCAGAATCAGTGGTATCAGTTCGACTAAAAATTGCTGTACCGCCAGCATTGTTGATCAGTTCAACAGTTTCTTGTCCTGACTCTTCCTCAATCTCTGCAACCGTTACTTTTGCACCCTCAGCTGCAAATCGAATCGCAATCGCTCGTCCAATACCGTTACCACTGCCTGTGATAATTGCTGATTTCCCATCCAATGATTTCGCCAAGCCCATATGTAAATCTCCTGTAACCCACGATCCAATTCGCTCTTCAATCCGTAATGCATCAATATACTGCGCTAACGACTTGCAGATGATGCGTAAACTTGGCTCATAGCAACTTTCTAAATATCTATTCCTTAGGTCCTTGGGCAGAACATTGATCAACAACAAATTCTTCGGACGAAAACGCGCTGAACCAGCACGCCCAATTCCACCCGGCCAATATCTTGAAGATGGCTTCCCCGTACTGTCTGCTGGCCCAACCCAGCGAGTCGACAAAGCGACTTGGAATTTCTCGATTGAAATTGGTGACGATACCGTCGGTACATGGACTTGGGACGAGCTCAATGCCCTACCGCAAACTGACCTACATACCGATCTTCACTGTGTAACGAAATGGTCGAAGCAAGACACTGATTGGCGAGGTGTAACCATCGACGCCTTACTCGCCAATGCTGGAATCGAAGCTCCCGTCGGATTCGTCATGGCAAGTTCCGATGGTGGATACACAACCAATGTTCCATCTGCCGATGTAATCGATGGCAAAGGGCTATTAGTGCACACCTACGATGGTGAGCCTTTGGAAGCAGAACACGGCGGTCCTGTCCGCCTGCTTATCCCGCACCTGTACTTATGGAAGTCAGCAAAGTGGATACGCAGTCTAAAGTTCATAGATAAAGACGAACCCGGATTTTGGGAACGATACGGCTATCACATGTACGGCGATCCGTGGCGTGAGCAACGCTACACAAACGATTAGCCGTGAATTCGGCAGCGACTACAGATTGGCAAATAGCAACCGTTACGTCGATTCACGTCGAATCGCCCCGGGTGAAACTATTCACGCTTGAACTTCAGGTCAATACACCGTTTCGTGCCGGTCAGCACTTCGACGTGCGCCTGACAGCCCCCGATGGCTATAAGGCTCAAAGAAGCTACTCAGTTAGTTCATCGCCCGAACCCGCTGCAAATCCGACATCTATCGAACTCGCCGTCGAACTGATCTCCGACGGTGAGGTGTCATCGTACTTCCATGAAGCTGTTGAACTTGGCGACAAAATCGAATTACGCGGTCCCATTGGCGGACACTTCACTTGGAGTCCGATCGCTGCGAAACCGGTCGTTATGATCGCTGGTGGTTCGGGCATCGCCCCAATAATGTCTATGATTCGACATCGCTCAGCAATCGCCGAAAAAGCGCCATTGCTAGTAATGTTCAGCGCCCGCACTGAAGCCGACATTATCTTCGTCACCGAGCTTGAATCCTTAGCGGCTAATGACCCTAGCTTCCATCTCATCATCGCACTCACCCGATCCGATGAAGTAACGTCGAGTAATCGCCCAATCAGACGGTTCTGCAGAATCGACCGAGCAATGATCGAATCTGCACTATCAAACTTCGCGGTACTTCCCTCGCGTACTTACATCTGTGGAGGTTCACGTTTTGTAGAAGCTATTGCCAATCATTTGCTCGACTTAGGGACGCGAAATAACTCCATCAGGACTGAACGGTTCGGCCCTTAATAGTCTGCATATAGCTTGGAATATGCTGGAAACTGTGGGTTCCTTGTTGCGACATCGTTCTCGACCATGGAACATCGTATTCCGAAATCGCCGACAAGATTGTTCGACAGTCGATACAGGTGAAGTACCGTGCTGAAGCGCACCCAGTTCACGCTTTCTGAACTAACTGCCTACGCAGTTCTTGGCACCAATTCCGAATCGCTCCAGTCAGAGCATTTTGGGATTAGTGCCTTTTTAGTTAAAAGATCTCTACCGTAGGTTCAAACGAAACATCAGGGTCCAAGGGGAAGATCGGTCGACTGCAAATCGAATGACCCAGTGATTTCAAATTCGCACTTGTAGACCCCGGAGCATCCACGTTGAAGTTGTGTTCGGCCCAATCATCGAAGAACCGAGGCTGACAATGTGGCGATTTGACAACGATCGAATGGAAATTCGTAGGATCAAGCCCGTTTCCCAAAAACAGTGATCGATCAAACAGACTCACAGGTAGAGACGTAAGCACCAATGTAAACACTCCAGTGGTCACAACAGCAGTAATCCCAGAGAACTGAGGGGCTCCCCAAGATTCGAGAATGTAGTGCCCATCCGAGAGCAATTTCACTTCGAATTCAAGCTCCAACGGCGTAAATCGAGGATCCAACGCACCGCCGACCGACGCAGTGAAGTTACCACCTATCCCGGCTGCAACGGCATTCTCCACGGCTGCAGGGTCCGTTACGGGGGCCAATACGGTGTGTGGGTAGCTGGCTCGAACTAACTCGACAAGGATCGAATTCGAGTCCCCCGGGGAACCTGATGAGGGAGCATCGGCAGCATCCGTGAAAATTATCGGCCCCGCCATCGAACTACCCTTCTCAACAGATTCTTCCAGCGGAACCAAGTTCGACTGCATCTTCTCTCGGTTGTCCCAGAATTCGGCAGTTAGTTCCAGTGCAATTTGCTCAGCGTCTGCCTGATTGTCATCAGTAATGATGAACGCTTGTGAGCAAAGCTCAGGCACATCGGTAAATGGATTTCCAATCAAAAAGCCACCGGAAAGAATTTTCCCTTCCGATTCAAGCGATTTGATCTTGCGAATCTGATCACCAAAGCACCCGGTATCGGTTTTCAACTCGTCCCCACGGACTATCGCGGGAACTCGTACTCGGGCAATCACAGGTTTTGCACCAGCAATGATTTTCAACAGCAACAACGCAGCTCGAACACCCGTATCGTGAAGATCGACGTGCGGATACGTGTGATACGAGGTCACGCCATTTCCAAATCTCAGCATCTTCGCAGTCAAAATACCGTGCAAATCAAGCGAAAATACAATTGGAATTTCGTCACCGAACAAAGCCCGTGTTTGCTCAAGAACCCAACCTTCAGGGTCGAGTTCACTTTCTCCGCCCATTGCTCCGTGTAGGGAGAGGTAAACGGCGTCGACCTCCCCTACGTACGGTCTAAGTGAATCGATGAACTCAACAGAAAGAGTGTTCCAGCACTTGGCAGACATCGGACCAGCACTCACTGCTTTAGCGGCAAAAGTCGTCACGAACTGAACATCGACTTCGGAGTCGAAAACTTCCATGGCACCGGCGATCGCCGTACTGGTGCCTTTATTCACTTCGACCACTTCTTCGCCCTGTTGAATTGAGAACAATTCATACTCGGTCGGAACAGGGTTGAACGACGATATTTCCTGGGCTATTCCAGCAATAAGAACTCGAGGCAAAAGCGCATCTCCCAGTCGAATGATTTCAATATATTCACGCCGAATATTTCACAGCGAATTCAGCGAGACGAATTCTACGCCGCTATAGAAAGAGTCTGCATTGAAATCACCAACAAACGCCAAAACTGCTCAGCGCCAACTCCGCTTGGGATTCGGCTAGGGAATACGACACAATTTGAAGTTCAGTAAGATCCTATTACAGCTACACCGACGCGCCATCATGCGCTTTAGAACAACGACAATTCCAACAGTGACCACAACGAATCAATCGATACAAAGCGTTCTCAAGTCTCGATTCGGCTTCGACGAATTTCTTCCACTGCAAGCAGAGATCGTTTCCAACGTTCTAGCTGGTAACGACTCCCTCGTGCTCATGCCCACTGGCGCTGGTAAGTCGCTCTGCTACCAATTGCCCGCAGTATGTCGAGACGGCTACACGCTGGTAGTGTCACCACTGATCGCACTGATGAAAGACCAGGTGGACGCACTACAAGCGAACGGAATTCCCGCTGCATTCGTCAACAGCACGCTAACCGTGCAAGAGAACGAGCAAATTCTCGTGAGTGCTGCACGTGGCGATCTGAAAATTCTGTACGTCGCTCCCGAACGAATTGCGACAACACGATTCCAACGATTTCTCACCGACGTACCGCCAAGCCTAATTGCGATCGACGAAGCGCACTGTATTTCTGAGTGGGGTCACGACTTCCGGCCTGATTACCGAAACCTAAAGAGCCTTCGTCAAAGGTTCGCATCGATTCCCGTTATCGCTCTCACTGCGACTGCCACGGAAGACGTAAGACGAGACATTGCCGATCAGTTGCAGTTGGTCGAATCGAAATGGTTTGTATCCAGTTTCAATCGACCAAATCTCATCTACTCCGTTCGACCC
Source organism: uncultured bacterium (assembly GCA_963932695.1). GTDB lineage: Bacteria > Chloroflexota > Dehalococcoidia > Lucifugimonadales > Lucifugimonadaceae > Lucifugimonas. The sequence goes on from CAWVRY010000050.1 coordinate 4,945, forward strand.
AAGCAACAAGCCTTCGAATCGCTGCTTGGATTGGTCAAAAGTCACAACAACGAATCGGCGATCATCTACTGCTTTTCCCGTAAAGAAACCGAAGACCTCGCCTACGACCTCTCAGAAAGAGGCATCTCGGCGGCGCCGTACCATGCCGGCCTCCACAACGATCTTCGTCGAGCCACGCAAGATCGATTCATCAAAGACGAAGTGACAGTCATCGTTGCGACGATCGCGTTCGGAATGGGAATCGACAAGCCCGACGTTCGACTCGTCGTCCACTACAACCTGTCGAAATCACTCGAAGGCTACTATCAGGAAACTGGTCGAGCGGGTCGAGACGGCCTACCGAGCGAATGTGTGCTCTTCTACACGTTTGGCGATCGGGTTAAGCAAGATTTCTTCATCAACCAGATGGAAGACCCAACCGAACGACAGCACGCCTCCGACAAGCTGGCGGCAATGGTCGAGTACAGCGAGCTTCGCAGCTGCCGACGCCGCTACATGCTCAGATACTTTGGCGATCACACAGACGTCACTTCTGCGAACGCTTCTGGCCAATCAGACTACGGTTGTGGCGGTTGTGACGTTTGCTTAGCAGTCAAAGAGGATTTCGATGCGACGGAAATCGCCCAGAAAATTCTTTCGGCAGTCATCAGGACTGGTGAACGCTTTGGTGCGAAGCATGTCTCCGACGTACTTCGCGGATCACGTGCCAAGCGCATACGAGACCTACAGCACGATCAGCTGACCGTGCATGGAATCGCTTCTGATTCTTCGGATCCAGAACTTCGTCAGATTATCGGGCTGCTTGAAGACGAAGGATTTTTATTTATCTCGTCGGCTGAATTCAGGACGCTTGCTGTAACCGAAAGGGGTAAAGATTTCCTCAACGAACGATCAAAACTGACTCTAGCTCGCATCCCGCTGGAACCTGAATCAAGCCTCGGACTCGATGACAGTTCAAACAGTAGCGATCTTGATTACGACCAAAACCTATTCTCAGAGCTAAAATTGCTCAGAAAAGAGATCGCTCAAGAACGTGATGTACCTGCCTACGTGATCTTCGGAGATGTGGCACTGCGAGAGATGGCGCACTACATGCCCAACTCTCTCGAAACGTTCAGCTCGATATCTGGAGTTGGTGCGACCAAGCTCAACCAGTTCGGTGATCGATTCCTCAGCCTGCTGATCGACTTTTGTGAAAAGAACGATCTATCACCTCGAGTTCGATCCGGTCTTTCTCCCAAAAAACGTAAACGATCAAAACGCAAGACGAACGCCGATGGGCGCCCTTCACTCAGTCGAAGTCTCAATGAAACCAAGCGGTTGTTCGCCGATGGCTACAGCATCGATGAAATCGCCAGCGAACGAGGATTCGCAGCCAAAACAATCGTGGTTCACTTAGAAAAGATCGGTCGAGTCGATCCCGACTTTAATCTCGACTCTCTGCTTCCTACCCCAGATCGCATCACGACTATCGAAGCGGCTCTAAAATCGAACGACAGCGGCTATCTCGCCCCCGTCAAAGAGCTCCTTGGCGATAGTTATTCATACGAAGAAATTCGCATGGTTCGACTCCAAATGGAACGAAGCCTCGAAGCGACAGAAAAGTAATCGCTGGTCGTCACCTACGCGTACACCCGTGGACTTCCTGGATAAGTACCACCGGCGTTCAATGCCAGATTTCCGCCGTCCATCGGAAGTATCGCTCCCGTCACGAAACTCGAAGCATCCGACGCCAAGAAAATCGCCGGGCCCTTGATCTCCTCTGGCTCGCCGAGTCGCCCCATATGACCTTCACCGGCGACGTTACCGACGATATCGATTCGACCGAACTCATCGTCTATAGTCCGATACAAAGATCGTATCTGCTCAATATCCGACACGTTGCATTCGACCGCTAACGCTCGGCGGCCCACCGATTCGATCTCGCTCGCAGTCACCTTCGCACCCGGCAAGTTGAGATCGGCAAGAACGATGTCGGCACCCGTCTCGGCAAACCCGAGCGCCATCTGGCGACCCATCCCACTCGCACCACCCGAAACCATCGCAACTCGTCCAGAAAGATCAAAAAACGGATGAGACAAATTAGTGCTCCTGATAAGGGAAATTACTGAACTGGTGAAAAATCGGCTGCAAACATAATCATGTTCTGCATCGTGATAGGGCTAACTCCAGAGTCGGGTGGCCAGCCGATCGAAGTGAACTGCTTGCGAGCTTCCATTCGGTGCTCAAAGCTTTCGTACGCCCACATATGGGCAAGCTGATTCACTCCACCAATGTCGGAAGACCAGATGCCAACCGGCTGTGCAAGTTTCATTCGGGCTTCTATCTTGGGCGCCCAAGCTTCGTACACTTTCGGAATCGCGCCAACGGGATATCGATACAGTCGCAGTTCAAAAAGTGGACCTATTGCTCGCTCCCGTTCAAACGAAGGCATGAATGGTGCCGGCATGAAGATGTCGACCTGCTGGTTCTCGACGATGCCCTTGTTTGGCGGCGGCCAAATTCCATCCTTAACCACCTTGGATCGAACGTCAGCTCGTTCGTTCAAATCCTCATACTCCCAAATGTGCAACACCCGATTCAGCGGACCGACCTCGGTGTGGAAGTATCCGACTAGCGGTGAGTACTCGAGTCGCTTCTCCATCATTGGAGTAGTGTTCTTGTAGTACTGGGCGAGCGAGCCGGGGTTGAGATCGTAAGTTCGGAACTCGTGAATCATCTCTGGGTCCTTGGGCGTTTAATTGCGAACAACGGATTTTGCACATTTGCCGCCGCACAATATCACCAAGACCGACTCACAGAAACTCCCGACCCAACCTCTTGCCCACGATGGGCCACTACTGAATCAGCTCTCGTACACTAGGAAAATCCTTGAAACCGATCTGCATATCTAAAGGCTCCCGATCTCCAAACGTCCTGTTCACCGAGCGATCACCATCAGCCGTAAACGAACTCCCTCGTCGAGCCGTCTTGTGCCAATCGAATATTAGCCGACCGTCCACCACATCTCCCATGTAAAGATCATCTGGTCGGGAAATCTCAAGTTCACGCCTAAATCGTCCGACATGCTTGCCCTCGAATGTCCATAGTTCAGCGCCATCACGGAACCCGAGGATGGCATCGCAGTTATAAGCCGGTTGAGCGCCGAGTGATCAGAGTCGGATATCATTACGTCGTGCAGGAACAGAAGCTAGTCGAGCATGCATCGAAATCTTCTTCACCGCGATGCATAGCAATAAACGAGCCCGCTCAACCACTGCCAATTCTAGAGACTAGCCAGAATCACCAACCGCCCGAACATCCTTTTCATCATGTCCGACGATCACGCAGCGCACGCCATTTCGGCGTACGGCAGCAAGATCAACAACACTCCAAACATCGACCGACTGGCCGATGAGGGTATTCGACTCGACAGCACTTTTTGCACGAACGCGCTTTGCACACCAAGTCGAGCGACGATCCTTACGGGTCAATACAGTCACATCAACGGCGTAAAAACCCTCGATGACGAAATCGACAGCTCCCGCCCCATCCAGTCACAAAAGCTGCTCCAAGATTCAGGCTACAAAACTGCAATCATCGGCAAATGGCATCTGGGCAACAACGAGGGCAGTAACCCACAGGGTTTCGACTATTGGAACGTACTTCCCGGACAGGGTGACTACTTCGATCCAAAGTTCTACGAGATGGGCGAGGAAAAACAGTACACCGGCTACGTAACAGACATCATCACCGAAAAAGCGGTCGACTGGCTAGATTCAACTGATCGAGACGATCCGTTCTTCCTAATGGTTCACCACAAAGCCCCGCACTCTCCGTGGCTCGCAGCTCCACGGCATATGAACCTCGGAGTCGAAGGTGAATTCCTTGAGCCAGAGACGCTTATGGACGACTACAACACTCGGTCGGAAGCAGTGAAAATAACGTCGATTCGAGTTGAAGACACCAGTGAACGAAATCTCAAGGTCAAGACGCCTGACGGCATCTCAAAAGACGACAAACGTCGCTGGGCGTACCAGCGGTACATCACCGACTACACGCGCACGATTCAGGCCGTCGACGATTCGGTCGGCACGCTGTTGGATTATCTCGACGAGAACGGACTAGCGGAGAATACATTGGTGATCTACACATCAGATCAGGGTATGTTCCTCGGTGATCACGGCTGGCATGACAAACGATTCATGTACGAGCAATCGCTTCAGATGCCGTTCATCGCCCGCCTTCCTGACGAAATAGACGCCGGATCAGTCTCAAACGCAATGCTGCTCAACGTCGACTTCGCTGCAACGTTCTATGACTACGCAGGAATCGACTGCCCAGAAGAAGTTCAAGGAAGCAGCGGTCGACAGATCCTCGCAGGAACCACACCCGATGGCTGGCGAACGAGCATGTACTACCGCTACTGGATGAGCATGCTCGGTCATCGAGTCGTGCCTAATTACGGCGTGCGAAACGAGCGATACAAGCTCATTCACTATTACGGAGTTTTGCCCGAAGATACCGGTCTGGACGATTTGAACATTCCTGCTGAATGGGAACTTTACGATCTGCAAGCCGACCCTGAAGAAATCAAAAACGTATACGGCAGTCCTGAGTATTCGTCGGTGCAAGCAGACATGCTTCGTGAGTTAGACCGACTGCAAACCGCAGCTGGCGACTCGCCAAGACACTAGAAACACCCGATCGAAACCAAGACTTCTGCATATACGCAGAGGTCTTTTTCGTTAATCACCATTACGCCATAAAACCATAGATACCTATGGCTGCCGGCTAATCCAGCTATACTCCGTCACCGCAGCAACATCACCGGAGAAACCACCCCATGCCCACGGTATCCCATCACCCTCTCGATCCCGAAAATCCCGACATCCTCTACGGCTCCACAAGTTCGCTATGGGACGCCCGCCACCCGATCGAGTGGGGCATCAAACGGATTGCGGCTCTAGGACTCCAAGGAATCGAACCATATGCGAAGCAAATCGAGGACCACCGAGGAGACCCGCTCGCCCTCAAAAAGAAGTTCGACGAATCGGGGGTAACGCTAATCGACGTCTCGAACGGCGCCAAAGGACAGTCGACAAATTTCATCGACCCGAAAGAAATACCGCAAACGATTGCCGATCACGTGGCATTCGCCCGCGACTTCCTTCAACCTGTCGGCAGCGACATGTTCAAGTGCAACATGGGTGCTCGACCCGTCAACGGTACCTCGGACGATGAACTAAAGAGGCTCGCCGACACGCTGAACGAAATCGGGCGTAAAACTATCGAAATGGGCGTTCGCCTCGCACCGCACCCACACATATGGGGGCCTATAGAGCGTGAGCACGAGGTTCGAGCAATGCTTGACCTGACCGACCCGGCGTATGTGTGGATGACGCCTGACACAGGCCATTTGACTCTTGGCGGAGCCGACGCGGTCGAGCTCATGAGCGACTACCTCCCCCGTATCGCCGAAGTGCATTTGAAGGACACATTCGCCAAGTATCGGGGCAACACGGAAACTCCCCCACGGGAAAAGCACTTTGAAGCCAGCGTTTATCACAACATGGGAGGTGGAGGCGTGGACTTCCCGGCAGTGATGAAACTGCTCCGAGACCGACACTTCAAAGGCTGGGTCGTGTTCGATATGGACGGCCCTCGTGAAGGCGATCATGGCTTCGATGCGATTGGTGGAAACCTCGATCTCGCTGTCGACGATTATCTAGCCCACAACGTCAACTACCTACGAGTGATCTTGGGCGTGAAACTTCCGCCGCTGGACTAGGCTCAACCCAGCAACTGCGTGCCCCAGTGCAGATAAAGAGAAAATGGTGGGCCCGGCAGGACTTGAACCTGCGACCAATCGATTATGAGTCGATTGCTC
>CAWVRY010000051.1:0-10800 GCA_963932695.1 uncultured bacterium
GTGACTTCATCGCCAAGTTTTCGAATACGGCGTCGGAAACCGGACCACCAACGTTATCGAAGTAGCAGTCGACACCGGTTGGTGATAGGCGTAACAATTCAGTAGAGACATTTTGGGTTTTGTAATTGATCGCAGCGTCGAATCCGAGTTCGTCGATTATGTACTGACACTTCTCGTCACTGCCAGCTACGCCTATAACGAAGCATCCGTTGATCTTACCGATCTGACCAACAACAGCACCAACTGCGCCTGATGCTGCCGACACTACAAGTGTGTCGCCTGCTCGTGGTTTGAGTACTGAGAGAAGACCGAAGTAGGCGGTCATTCCCGGCATTCCGAGTACGCCTACGGCAGTTGAGATTGGGCCGAGTTCGGTATTTACGGGCTTGACCGTGTGAGCGCCAACGGCGGCCCACTCTTGCCAACCGATGTTGGCTCTGACGGTATCGCCGACTTTGTAGAGAGAGGATTCGGACTTCTCGACTCGTGCTACTACTTCACCAGTCATTACGTCGCCGGGTTCGAGTGCGGCTGCATAAGACGGGCCGGGACGCATTCGGCCGCGCATGTAGGGGTCGAGGCTGAGGTAGAGCGTGCGGATCAGTACTTGACCGTGCTTTGGTTCGGGTATCGCCGATTCTGCGATGGCAAAGTTTTTCGAAGTTGGCTCGCCGTCGGGGCGGCTTGCCATAGTCCATGCTCGGTTCAGATTGTCAACCATCTTTTTATGATTCCTGTCGGGTGCCGTTTAGTGCATTGATTGTGGTGTTGAATTCAGGCTTAGCTGTTTAATTCAACACCGAGATTTCCGTATGCATCAACGGTAACCGTCCATCCGGGATGAATGACAGTTGTACAGTCGGGTTCTTCGATGATTGCAGGTCCGGTGAACACGGCTCCGGCTGGGAGTTGTGAACGATCAAATACCGGGGTTTGAAGAGTTCCTTTTTCACCGGAATTCTCGGCGAAGTAGACAGGACGATGCCCCTTCGACGCTACTGAAGCGTCGGTGCCGACATTGTCGAGCTTTCGCATCTGTGGTCGAGTGATCTTGCCAATGGTCGTTAGGCGAAGGTTTACTAATTCAACCGGTTCGTCTATTGCGCGGAAGCCGTAGGCCTTTTCGTGGGCTTCGTGGAACGACTCGATGAGTTCGTCCATCCAAGCTTGGTCAATATTGGTGTTTTCGGGAGTCGGAACGCTTAGTTCGAAACTCTGACCCCAGTAACGCATCTCGATGGCGCGTTCGAACTCTGGTGCGCCCGACGCTGAAGCCGCTGCCTTATGAGCTTCAAGTCCTGCGTTTTCGAGACGATCGAACTCGTTGGCGATTATCGAAAGTTCAATTTCGTCAGATCGGACTATCAGCGTGGCTGAACCTTCCATACGAACATCGGTCACGAGAAGACCAAGAGCAGATGCTGTACCTGGACCGAGCGGAATTAGTACCCGAGGAATACCTGCTTGCTCGGCTAATCGAACGGCGTGTGCAGGTCCTGCACCTCCGAAGCCGATTAGCATAAAATCTCTTGGGTCGTGTCCGCGCTGCACCGACACGAGTCGAAGCGCATTAACCATTGCCGTGTTGGCGATCTCAACTATTCCGTGAGCCGCCTCTTCGACGGTAAGTCCAAGCGGTTCGGCACATTGTTTTCGGATCGCTTCTGTTGCCGCTTCAAGATTCAGTGACATCTCGCCACCAGCGAAATAATTGGGATCGAGTCGACCCAGAACAAGGTTGGCGTCTGTGATCGTCGGTTGTTCTCCGCCGAGTCCGTAGCAAACCGGGCCGGGGTCGGCTCCTGCTGAATGCGGACCTACTCGCAGCGCACCACCTGAGTCGACCCAGGCTACCGAACCGCCACCAGCACCGATCTCAACTAGATCGACGACTGGAGTTCGGATCGGGTATCCCGAGGCTCCTCCGAACGCACCGGTTCCGCTTTGAGCAGCACCTCCGACGCTGTAGTCCTTGGTGATGTTCGGCTTGCCGTTGCGGATGAGGCTAGCTTTGGCTGTCGTACCACCCATGTCGAACGAGATCACGTTTGGATGCCCAAGAGCCGTTCCGAGAGAAGCAGCGGCAACTGCCCCGGCGGCAGGGCCAGATTCGACCATGAAGACGGGATTTTCAGATGCCGCTTCGGCGGGATATACGCCTCCGCTGGATTGCATGACCAGTAGTTCGGATGTGACGCCAGCGGCGTGAAGCTTTTCGCTGATCGATTTTAGGTAGGTGCTAACTATTGGAGCTACCGATGAGTTGATGACGGTAGTTGAAGCTCGGAGATATTCTCGGAACTCGGGCACAACGTCAGAAGAAATCGAGATTATTACGTGGGGCAACTTGGCAATGATTGCGTCTCGTACACGTTGCTCGTGATCTGGATTTCGGTAGGAGTGAAGAAGACACACGGCTACAGCTTCGACATCAGCCGCAGCGATTTGATCGACGACGTTTTTAAGCGCCTGTTCGTCGAGAGGGGTGACTACTTCGCCCTTGGCGTCGAGTCGCTCTGGTACTTCGAAGCAGAGCTGGCGAGGAACTAACGGAGCCGGTTTTTCGAACTGTAGGTCGTACAGGGAAGGTCTGATTTGTCGAGCGATTTCGAGCATGTCTCGAAATCCTTCGGTCGTGACGAAAGCCGTTTTGGCGGTTTTACCTTCGATGATGGCATTCGTTGCGACTGTAGTTGCGTGCACAACGTGCTCGACTGCTCCCGGTGTGACCGAGTCGTTTATTTTGAGAAGCTTTTCGACAGCAGAAATGAACCCTTGCGCGGGTTGTGATGGCGTCGACAGAACTTTCGAGGTCGTGACCTCACCGGTGGCTGAATCGACCAACGTGCCGTCTGTGAAGGTTCCTCCGATATCGACTCCGATTCGGAATTGCCCTTCTGTTGTGGATGCGGTCAATTTGAGTTCCTCGAGCTAGTAAGTTCGGTTCTTGCTTTGGTAGTTGCGGATTCGTCGACAACGTTGGTTTCTTCGTCGATTACAACTCCATATAGATCACGTGCACGTTGATGACTGATCTTGCCTCCGACAACGTCTTTCAACACTGCCGCTGGTTCACGTTCTTCTGGGGGGCCGTATCCGCCACCACCGGGAGTCTGGAAGCTCACAGTGTCGCCGGGTTTGAGTTCGACTACGCACTTCGACGTGAGTTCGCTTTGTTCTTCGGTCGGACTGCCGGGATTGAGAATGTAGTAAGCCTTGCGTCCAGCCATTCCGCCAAATATTCCTTGAGGTCCAACGAGATCACGATCAGACAAAACTGTGAAAGTCGCCGGGTCGTTCGGGAAGTGGTAGTCACGGCGCATACCGAGTCCACCTCGGAATTTTCCTGGACCTTCGGAATCTTCGATTAGAGAGAGTCGGGATACTCGCATTGGAAAGTGCGACTCGACTTCTTCAACAGGGGCGTTTTCGGTATTTTGTCCATGTTGTTGAACCGCATCTGGGCCATCGGAAGTCGCACGTGCGCCGTAGCCACCTGCGAGTGCTTCGTAGTTGCAGTGGTATTCACCGTTTTCGCTATCGATTATTCCGAATCCGGCTTGGGCCATCATCGCCTTCGTTGAAGCAGCGATCTTTGTTGGCATGCCGGGGGCGAACGCTTTGAACAGCATGTCGTTGATGCGAACCTGAGTCTCCCAGCCGCCAACTACTGGAGCGGGGTGGACTGCGTGCACGACGGTGCCGGGCTTAGCGTTCATTTTGATGTGGCGGTAGAAGCCTTCGTTCACTGGCATGTCGGGAGCCATCAGTGCCCGAAGCGCGTAAGCACAAGCGGAGAAGGTCATCGCTTTTGTCGAATTTACCGGCGCTCGACGCTGAGGATCACAGCCGTCGAAGTCGAAGAATACGGTCTCACCTTTTACTGTGATTTCGACCTTCAAGTTGACCACTTTGTCGCTGAATCCGTCGTAATCGAGGAAACCTGTGGTCCCGTAAACGCCGTCTGGAATGTTGGCGATTTCAGCGCGGGTGCGTCGATCTGTGTAATCAACAACGGCGGCTACGTAATGGTCGAAATCGGCGACTCCGTATTTTTCGACGAGATCGACAAGTCGGCGCGCTCCAACGGTGTTGGCGGCTACTTGCGCTCGGAAGTCACCAGTCGTGACTCGTTTTGATCTGATCTGGGCGAGGATCAGCTTGAAGACATCCTCGTTCATCTCGCCCTTTTTCACGAGCTTTACGGGCGGAATGATGATTCCTTCTTGGAAGATTTCCTGAAAAGGGCCGATGGACGCCGGAGCACCACCGCCAACATCGACATGGTGGGCGAGTGATGCGACGTAACCGACCAAATCACCGTTGTGATGAACTGGCCCGAAAACCGTAACGTCGTTGAGGTGCGAGCCGCCGCCGAACGGGTTGTTGACTACCAGCATGTCGCCGGGGTCTAGATTTTCGACACCGTAGGTTTTTATTGAAGTCGGGATAAGTTCTACAAACGAACCAAGATGCACTGGCTGGGTAAACGCCTGCGAGATTGGGCGGCCGTTGCGGTCGAAAAATGCGCAGGAGAAATCTTGACGGGTTTTGACGTTTGTGGAATAGGCGGAGCGTCGAAGCGCGGCGGCCATTTCTTCGGCGACCTGCGTTAGGGCAGATCGAACTACCTCGAACTGGATCGGGTCGGTTATTTGTGAACCGCCGTCCGTGTTGCCACCCGTTTCGCTAGCAGCCACTGCGTAGTTCCTTAGTTGCTTTTTCGTTGATCTGGTTGGTTTCAGGATCGATCTCAACGCCGTATCTTTCACGGGCCCGGTCATGCGAAATTTTGCCCTGTGAAACATCTTCGAGAATCGCTTGCAGATCGCGCTTGAAGGGCGAACCGTATCCGCCGCCACCTGAAGTGCGATAGCTGATTATCTCGCCCGGTTGAAGCTGCACGGTCGTCTTTGACGAAAGGTGTTCTTCGTTACCGTCTTTTATTACCGCGTAGACGGATTTTCCACCGTGTTCGCCGTCGAAAAGTCCACGCGGACCGAACTTGTCACGGTCAGCAAGAATCGTGAAAGTTGCCTCTTCAGGGAACATGTAGTCACGTCGTAGACCGAGACCGCCTCTGAACTCGCCTGGACCTTCTGAATCGGGTACGAGCTCATACCGCGCGATGCGAACTGGGTAGTTAGATTCGGTTTCCTCGATTGGAGCATTTTCGGTGTTTTGGCCGTGTGACTGAACGGCGTCGGGGCCGTCGGACGTAGATCGGCCTCCGTATCCGCCGGCAAGAGTTTCGAGGAAGCAGTAGTACTCGCCTGTTTCGTGATTTTCGCCACCGAACCCGGCGTGACACTGCATTGATTTCGTACCCGCACAAACGGCGTCGGGCATGGCGGGCGAAAGCGCTTCAAAGATTAGGTCGTTCAGCCTGACGTGAGTCTCCCAGCCGCCAACGACCGGGGCAGGGTGGACACAGTTCGTTACGGTTCCTTCAGGAGCTTCGACGTGGACGTAGCGATAGAAGCCGTCGTTCACCGGGAGATCACGATCCATCAAAGCTCGCAGCGCGTAGGCACAGGCTGAATATGTTTGTGCGAAGGTCGAGTTCACTGGGGCACGGCGTTGTGGATCGGAGCCAGTCGTGTCGAAGCGAACGCCATCATCGTCGATAGTGATTTTCACTGCCAGTTTCACGACCTCGTCTGTGAAGCCGTCATTGTCGACAAATCCTTCAGCGGTAAACACTCCCTTAGGAAGTTTGGCTACTTCGACTCGGGTTCGACGGTCGGTGTATTCAATGATCTCATCGATGTAGTGGTCGAACTCGTCGATTCCGTAGCGGTCGATGATCTCAATGATTCGAAGCGCACCCGTTCTGTTGGATGCAATTTGTGCTCGGAAATCGCCAGATGTTTCGCGCTTCGAGCGAATTTGCGAAAGTACCAGTCGGAAGAGGTCGTCGTCGAGCACGCCCTTATTCACGAACTTGATCGGCGGGATGATGATCCCTTCTTGAAACACCTCACGGAACGCACCGACTGATGCGGGCGCACCGCCACCAACGTCGACGTGGTGAGCGAGGCAGGCCGTGTAGCCGACCAATCGATCGCCGTAGTAAACGGGTCCGATCAGAGAGATGTCGTTTAGATGGACGCCACCGCCGTAGGGATCGTTCGACAGAATCATGTCGCCGGGGCCGAGGTTCTCTGGACCATAGCGTTTTACGGCTATTGGAACATGGCGAACAAACGACCCGAGATGCACCGGTTGAGTGAATGCCTGCGCCACCGAACGAAGATCCTTGTCGAAGAAGGCGCAGGAGAAATCCTGACGAGTCTTCACGTTCGTTGAATACGCCGAACGGCGCAGAGCGATCGCCATCTCCTCCGCTGCCTGAGTTAGGGCGTTGCGGATGACCTCGAACTTGATAGGGTCGACTGCAGAAATAGTCATCGTCGGGCGATGATAGCTCGCCCGACGTGTCGCATGTGACGCTTATTAGTTGATAGCGTTAGCAGTTGAGTCACTGAGTGCGAAGCTGCCTATATCGGTTTCCAGACGGATTTGGCGCCTTCCGAGACCACGTTCCCGATGCTGCTACCTGTTGCAAGGTGACCGGTAAAAATGATCCATTCTTGCGTAGCGGCAAGTGTCAGGATTCCTTTTCGTGCTTGGGTCGACATTGCGGTGTTCCAGTCGAATGTTGGGCACCAGTTTTGCTCTGTTACCTGAGCGACGCTGTGGAATAGATCGCCCGTGACTACACCGGTTGTGCCGCCCGATTCGATCAGCACGCACTGGTGACCGGGTGTGTGCCCGTTTGTGGGCAGTGTGGAAATGCCAGGGGCAAGTTGCTCAACTCCACCGATCAGCTTGAGAGCGCCGAGTACTTCAAGAGGTTTCACAGATTTGTCGAACGCTGCGTTTTCGTTCTCGGGCTTCGAGTAGTGATCCCAGTCGCGCTGCGCAATCCAGTGCTTTGCATTCGGGAACGTTAGACGAGGTGTGCCGCTGTCGTACGTAACGTTCCAGCCGATGTGATCGCCGTGGCAGTGCGTTGTGACAACGATATCGATGTCTTCTGGCTGCACGCCAATCGCTGCGAGATTTACGAGAAGTTGCCCGCTTTTGCCAGTGTGTTCGTTGACTACATCACCCATTCCGGCATCGACGAGGATGGTCGGACCTGAGCCATTCGTTGCTCGAATCAGGTGACCCCGCCAGTCGGGATGCCACTTGCCTTCGGAGGTTAGTGCGATCGAACGATACGGTTCCCATGCCTCTGCTGGAACATCGGGGAAGACCGTCGACGGATCGCGTGGCAGCGAAGGTCCGTCGAGGACTGCAATGATTTCGTAATCGCCGATAACGAGTGATGTAGTCATATAGTTTTAGAGTCCTCGCTCTTTCTTCACCCGGCGCCATTCTTCGAATGCTGGCTCTCGTGGTGGGTAGTACTTGCCTGGTGCGACACCTTCGGCTTCAATCTTTTCCTTGAGGTAATTCTCGACTTCTTCGTGCTCGGTGGCGTGTTCAAGAACTGCTTTCGCCATCCATGATGGAACGACGATAACTCCATCGTCGTCGCCGACAAGAACGTCTCCCGGTCGAACAAGCGCACCGCCGATATTGATCTGGATATCTTCTTCAGCTGGGGCGGCTGTTGGTCCGCCGTGCAGGCTTCGTGCAGTTGCGTATACGGCGAGATCGTAGTTTTCGTCACGAAGTACGTCTAGGTCACGGATTGCTCCGTCGATGACAACGCCATCTGCATTGTTCATCTTTAGCTGGAGCAGTTTTACGTCACCAGCGACAACGGTTTTTGTATCGCCTGCAATATCGGCGACAAGTACGTCACCGGGCCCGCATTTGCCCATTGCACGGTACTCGGGGGATGTTTCGCTGTTTGGGTTTTCGGCAAGCAGGTCGGCTCGGTTTGGTAGAAAACGTAACGTGCGCGCACGAGCAGCGAGCTTTCGTCCCTTAGTGAAATTTTCGAGACCTTCACATACGCACAAGGTCGATCCGAAGAAGCGAACGGCACTGTAGACGGTTGCTGTCGGGAGCTTTTTAAACCCTTCCAGAACCTCGTTAGGAACATGAACTTGCTTCATGTCGAAAGTAGGTATTTCAGACATTGGGACGTATATCTCATTTCAAATAGTGAATAGCGCCATCGCTTACTTGCTGACTATCAGCAGCCAGTAATTTTAAAAGCGTGCGGTAATGGGCGAGATAATACTCTTCGATTCAAACTTCCCGCAACACGAACATACTCAGTGGGAACACGATTTCGTGATGCCACACAATCTATTCATCACGGGCGCTTAGCGAAGATATGCCAGGCGAATCGCATGTTGGATTGAGTCGTTCGCTAAGCCCGGCTAGAGTTGCGCCGATTCAAAGTCGTAGCGGGCTTCGATCATCATCCAAAAAGTAGTAGGGTGGGCGACAACTCTTAACTTCACCTTGTTTCAGTTCACGGGATATTGAAAATGTTGCCTCCCGGCATGCCACTTTCGCGTTTCACGGTTCTAGATCTAACTAGAGTCCGAGCAGGACCGACCTGCGTGCGCCAGCTAGCCGATTGGGGAGCCGACGTCATTAAGATCGAAGCTCCACCCGACGGCAAGGAAGCGTTGGGTGGCGAACGCGACAATTCGGATTTCCAGAACTTGCACCGCAATAAGCGATCGCTCACTCTGAATCTGAAATCTGACGCTGGACGAGAGGTTTTTTACAAGCTGGTCGAACAGGCCGACGTTGTTGTCGAGAACTATCGACCCGACGTGAAGAATCGACTCGGTGCCGACTACGAAACTCTGTCGAAGATCAACGAACGAATCATTCTCGTTAGCATTTCTGGGTTTGGTCAGGACGGACCTTACGGAAATCGACCGGGGTTTGATCAGATTGCGCAGGGTACTGGCGGGCTGATGTCGATTACTGGTGCTCCGGGGGCGGGTCCAATGCGAGTAGGTATTCCGGTTGCTGATCTGTGTGCTGGAATGTTTGCAGCGCAGGGGACGATGTTGGCGTTATTGGAACGCGAGGTGTCAGGGCGTGGTCAGTGGGTTCGTACGTCGCTACTCGAAGCTATGGTGCAGATGCTCGATTTTCAGGCAGCGCGCTATCTGAAAGAAGGCGAAGTGCCGGGACAGGCCGGGAATGATCATCCGACGAATATTCCGACTGGAGTGTTTCCGACAACGAATGGTCACATCAATATTGCCGTTGCGGGAGCGATCATGTTCGAACGATGTTGCGATGCACTGGGGCATCCTGAGTGGAACTCTGACGAGCAATTTTCGACGTCAGCCGCTCGATCAAAAAATCGTGCAGAGATGAACGCTGTCATTTCGGAAGTGACCAAAACTAACACTAACGAGTATTGGATTGAATTGCTCAATGGCGTTGGTTGTCCGGCGGGTCCAATTAACTCGATGGATCAGGTATTTGCCGATCCTCAGGTGCAACATCTTGAAATGTCAGTCGAAGTCGATCACCCAAGGCTTGGAAAATTCGGCGTAGTGAATCAGGCGATAAAGATGAGCCGAACACCGTCGGAAATTCGCACTGCAAGTCCAGATCAGGGCGAACATACCGACGCTATTCTCACAGAGCTTGGGTACGAAGAATCTCTGATCACACAGATGCACGAGAGCGGCGTCGTTTAGCGGTTGTGAAGTTGTGTTTCGACTGAGATTTTGATCATTTGCGAATAAAGCACTAAGGAATAGAAATATGAGGCACTTGCAGCTGCGGACCGACAAAATGCTGGCGCACGTCGAGGACGGCGTTGGATGGATTACATTCAACCAGCCGAAAAAGCGAAACGCTGTTTCGTTCGACATGTGGCAAGCGATCCCAGAGATCATCAAGGATTTTGCAGCAAGCGACGATGTACGAGTCGTGGTGCTGAAGGGCGCTGGCGACAAAGCGTTCGTGTCGGGTGCCGATATTTCTGAATTCGAAAAGGTTCGTAATACGCCTGAGCAGGTCGAGGTTTACGAAGCTGCGACCGGGGCTGCAAACATTGCTTTGAAGTCGCTAGAAAAGCCGTTAATTGCAATGATTCGCGGCTTCTGCATTGGGGGCGGTATGGCGATAGCGTTGACGGCCGACATAAGAGTGACCGCTGATGACGGTCAGTTCGGTGTTCCCGCTGCGAAGCTTGGATTGGGCTATGGGTACGGTGGTATTAAAGAACTTATGAACATCGTCGGTCCTTCTTTCGCCAAAGAAATATTTTTTACTGGCGGGCGGTTTAGTGCCGCTGACGCCGAAACTATGGGGCTAGTGAACCGTGTAGTACCGGTCGACGAATTGGAATATCGGGTTATGGCCCTTGCTATAACGATTGCTGATAACGCCCCGATGACGGTCAAAGCCGCCAAGGCTGCGATCAATGAAGGAACGAAAAATCCTGACGAACGAGAGTTGGATCGAGTCGCGGCGATGGTTGAAGGTTGCTTCAACAGCGACGACTACAAAGAGGGTCGGCGGGCGTTCATGGAAAAGCGTAAACCGCATTTCCAGGGCAAGTAATTACTTGGCGCCGTTCTTCCTGAGATCACCATCTCCTCACATGCCAAGCAATACTCTGTCTCTACGTCAGATCACTCAAATTCTCGGGATTAGTCACTCAACGCTCTCACTTTGGAGGCGAGGTAAGCGGAGTCTCAGGAAGGATTTACAGGCGAAATACCGGTCACTTGTAACCACTAATGGTGACGGCCTTGTCCATGTAGGCATTCAGCAAAACACCCAAGTCGAACTTAATAAAATGGTGCCGAGGGGCGGACTCGAACCGCCGACACATGGATTTTCAATCCATTGCTC
>CAWVRY010000052.1:0-10715 GCA_963932695.1 uncultured bacterium
CTACCTCGACACCTACCTCGACACCTACCTCGACACCGATTCAATTGCCGACTGCAACGATGGTTCCGCCGACACCGACTTCGGTTCCGACCGCTACTCCAGAACCAACTGCTACGCCGATTGCCGTTCCTACGGTGATTCCGACTCCGTCGGCAGTTCCGACGGTCTCTTCAGGCACATTTAATCTGGCTTTGAATTTTGAGGGCATCGGAGACGAAAGTATCGTGCGAAGCGACACGGTATTGCTTCGTGGAATCACATCGGCTGATGCGATCGTGAGCGTGAACGACGTGATCGTTGAAGTTCAGGCTGATGGTACGTTCGAGCTAACGATCGTTTTGGCGCCTGGTCCGAATTTTGTTGACGTTGTTGCAAGTAATTTGGATGGTAGTGCCCACAGCTCATCCTTGGCGATTATTTCCATTCCACCGCAGGATGTGCCATGACGATTCAGCCAGACGATCTGCCCAGAGTGATTCCTATTGCATTCAGAAGTAACAAAAGCGTAATTGCGTTGGCTTCAGAATTATTGAGCTGGGGGCGGACTCAAGCCGTTCAGCGATTTCTAACAATGTTTACGTCGACTAAAAATATGATCGTTCGCACCATTCGTCTGCAGATGGTGTTTTTGCTCGCGTTTCTTGCCGTTTTGTTCGCATTTGGTAGCCAAGGTGTCAAAGCTGAAGTGAGGTCTGCCGATATAGAGGCTGTTTTCGGACTGGCCGTTGAGGTTCGGCCGCCAAGTGCCATTGTGATCGCTTCTAATTCAGGTCTGGTCACTCTCATGTTCGACTCTGAGTCTGAATTAAGAATCGGTTCGAATAGGGCTCTCGTCGAGGAGATAGCTGAAGGTGACCGAGTTATTTCTACTGCAACGAGAAATGCTGATAGTGATCTTGTAGCACTCAGAACTCTCGTTCGTGTCGCCAACACTCAGCCGACCACAAAGCACGTTGTCGGTGTTGTTAGCAGCGCTACTGACGACCAGCTGTCGATTCAGACTCGTAATAGCGGTGTTGTAAATGTGCTTATCCCAGCGGGAATCGATGCTCCTTCGGTCGGTGACGGCATAACGATTGTCGCTCGTTTGGATCGTTCTAGTGGAATTTTGACAGCGGTTGGTTTCGAACTAACAAGTGCAACTGTCGAGCGGATTCAAGAAGCTCAGGATAAAGCTGCCGACAAGGCGGAGTCTGCTCGGTTGGCCCAGATCGCTATCGATGCCAGAACTCAACATCTTTCTTCTTTGGACGATGCTGCGAGAGCTCTAAAGCGTGTTCTTGACTCCGATCGAGAAGATCAGGATGTGCTAGATAAAACAGCTGCCCAGTACCAAGAGATTCAACGTCGTTTCGAAGAGCTCCAAAGAATCTATAAGACATCTGCACAAACACGCGGCGAAGTTCAACCACTGCTGAAAATATCTGGTGGACTGGTTGATGACATTGGAATCGCATCGTTCACGATAGTTCCGACCGGAGTGCAGGACGCGAATCCTTTCTCAGTCAAGTTCAGTTACGACAGAGAAAAGACGACTGCCGATTTGCCTAAAGATCTACTTGATAAAATTTCTGGCACTGCGTCGAATCCTCAGCTTTTGTCCGACGTTCGACGATTTATAGACCCTGCTAGCGAGCTCGAATTGAAGTATTCGATCGAAGGCGATGTGCGTACCGCCGTTTCGATCAACGTGCGCGAGCCGCGACTCGTGAGTGAGTTGGAGGCGGTTCTAGAACACGAATCACGTCGAGCATTCACTGGCGTGATCACTCTCGTAGAAATCGACGGGTCACTCGAAGATGCACTCGGCATCGTAATTGCCACGAACGAGAAACAGGGCGTGAAAGTTGCTGCGAAGGTTACTGGTGAGACTGAGATTACTCTCGACGGTCATTCGTCTGGAATTTTTGCGCTTGATGCGGGCCAAGCTGTAGATATTCAGTTCGAATCTGCGAGCGCTGATTCGATTTCGGACATTACTGGATCTGACGTCACGCTTCGCTCACTGGCAATTCGTGCACGTTCGAGTGCGCCGTCGGGTGAGGATCATATTTCAGGGATAGTCGAATCGCTAGACCTTGATGATGCCGTCATAACGATTCGACCGACTGATGGAGCACTTGTTCGACTAACGGTTGGAGGCGACGCACAGATTGTTCGTAATGGCAGTGCTGCGGTGATCGCTGATGTGAAGATTGGCGATCTGGTTATTGATGCCACTCGGATCGATACCGAATCAAGCGATCTCACGAGACTAGTAGTGGTAGCGCGTAAGAACGTGAAGTTCTCCGGAACTGTCACGGGAATCGGTCGTGAGCCTGATCGACTTCAGGTGACGGGTGTTAACGGACAGTCGCTAAATGTTTTGGTTACAGACGAAACCTGGGTGATTGTTGACGAGCGCCGAGTGAAATTTAGCTCGGTCGCCGCCGGTATGAACGTCGTTAGCGGGGTGTATTCGGTGACTGGGCGTGGAGGGACGTTCTACAACGTTGGAACGATTATTTCGATTGAGTCACCGAAGGTTGGCAAGGCGTCCGGAATCATCACTAGTGTGAATTTCAATGAAGGCAAACTGACAGTTCTTTCTGGTAAATCAACCGAAACGAAGTTGATCGAACTTCAAATGCCTGAAACTCCGCTTGGCGAAAATCTTATTAAAGACGGTGTGTCGATACGGTCGCTGTTAGATATTGAACGTGGTGATCGTGTAGATATAGTTTTCTACGTCCTCGATTCTGGAATTGTTCAGAAGCTTTCGGTCGTTTCCGATAACTTCATTCAATCTCGCGGAACTCTTGTGAGCATTCCAGACAGCGCTCGATACGTTGTTGTGAAATTGGTGGACGGTAGGGAGTTCGATCTTTGGATGGGACGTGAAACTTCTATTCAGTTGAACGGTCGCCATATTCATTCGCTCAGGCCAGTAACTGAATTGATTGCGGACGCCCGAGAGCGTGGTACTGAAATGAGTACATCGGTTTCCGAGGTGCTGTTTATCAGAGACTCTGTCGATTCGAATTTGGGTGTGATTATTTCGATCAAGTTCCAGATCAAGTTTGAAGACGAATCGTCAGGCACTAACTCTGAGCATCAGGGTACTGTTGAACTGAGCGTGTCTGGGGTGGTAGAGGCGATTGACGGCGACAGTTGGGTAATCAACGGTCGAGTATTTACAGTGGATCGGGCGACACAGTACCGTGGCCGTACCGCAGGAGTAGGTGAAGTTGTTGTGGCTGTGCTGATCAGTAGGTCAGATGGATCGTTCGTCGCTCGCTTGATCAGTAAGTCGGGACGTTAAAACTAGTCACCTAGAAACGCTGGTTCATCGATTTAGATGCAGTCAACGTTGCTATTTGGACGATTCGAAACGATTTCTTTCACGATAGGTTCGTCGCGCTAACTGTCGAGCTTTCGCTGCCACCCTTCCTGCTGGCTCTAACCCAAGTGCCAGCGGAATAGATATCACTAGCATCACCGCGAGCGTTGTGAAGCCTAATCGGTAACTGTCGGTTCCGTCGTATATGAAGCCGACTAGAGCGGGCCCCGCTGCACCAAACAGAGCGTTTACAGAACTGGTTAGCCCAACGATCGACCCGTAGCTTGTTCTGCCGAAGTAATCTCCAAGGATCGAGAGTCTAAGCGGGATAGATGATCCGAATCCTAATCCGAAGAAGACGACGAATAGCGGCAGCGGCCAGAGTCCTAGGTTAACTCCGAATACTTCGGCGTTGATCCCGGCGAGTCCGGCGACTCCGATGGTTTGCATAATCATCGCAATGGTGAGCATTTTGCGTTTGTCGAAGCGATCGCCAATCACGGCGATACCGGCTCGACCACTTAGATCGCCGATAGCGACTGCACCCGCTGCTGCGGCGGCCAGAGCGGCAGTCATGCCGTAGTCCAAGAGAGCAGCGAAGTGGAATAGATTGGTTGAACTTACGAGTTGACCGAGGCTAGTGACAATTGCGAGTTGCCAGAAGAAACGTAGTTTGATGGCTTGTCGCATCGTGATGGCTTGCTCTCGTATTCCACCAGCCCGATTTGCTTTGCCGTTGACTAAACTCTCATCTGGTCCGCCATCAGGAACCATGCCATAGTCTTCTGGCCGTTTCCGCATCACTAGCGTCGCTGGGAATCCAATCAACCAGAATCCGATTCCGCATGCCAGCATTACCTCCCGCCAACCGAAGGTGTCGATTGATGCGACAAGGATCGGAAGAGTTAATCCTCCTATTGCAGAGAACGACATCAATGTGGCTAAAGCTCGTGCACGCTTGCGTACAAACCAATTGGCGACAGTGACTACAAATACGATGAATGTCCCAAATGACATCCCAAGGGTGAGCAATCCGATGGCTATGTAGAACTGCCAAAGCGATTGCATTTGGCTCATATATACGAAGCCACCACCGGTGAGCAGTATGCCGAACGCCATCGCTTTACGTGGGCCGTATTTGTCGAGAATCACGCCTACAAACGGTGAAATCATTCCACTCTCACCACGTTGAAGCGATATTGCCGCTCCTGTCACGCCTCTACTCCACCCGAATGTTTCTAATATTGGTGGGACGAACGCTTGAAAGCCGCGCCAGAAGATGGCAGATGCGTACCACTGGACCATTCCACCGGCTCCGACGATCCACCATCCGTAAAAAGGTTGCTTGAACGATTTCATCGTGCTGGTTCAAAATCGGTGGGTTGAAAGGACATGCGGGCGTTCAGGTTATTTTCTCGATAGTGGAAGACTCGTGCATGATAGTCCCCTCTTGGGATACTGCGGAATGAATAACGACCGAACTGTAGTTTTTCTCGTAAGTTGTATCGCAGCGTTCGACCGAATTTGACATGTGCGTATAGGCTTACGGTTTGAGCAACTAGAGCTTCTAGTTTTTATTACGAGGACATCTTCGAGCTATTGCGTGGTTCAGTAAAACTATTCACGATTTTTGGAATTCCGGTCGAAATTAATCCGACCTGGTTAATCGCGGTCGCAATTATCACTTGGTCGTTGGCAACCGCTGCCTATCCTTCGTTTTTCGGCTTTTGGTCGACTACCCAGTATTGGATTGCCGGGTTGCTCACAACTCTGATGCTGTTCACATCAGTGTTGGCGCATGAGCTGGGGCACTCGCTGGTGGCGTTATCTCAGGGGCTCAAAGTGCGTAGCATCACGCTGCTGCTGTTCGGCGGGGTTTCCAGAATTCAAGGCGACGCAAGTCGGCCGCGAAACGAGTTCCTCATAGCGTTCGCTGGTCCAGCGGTTTCACTTGTTATTGGCATCACGCTGGTCGGATGGTGGGTCATGTTCGGCCCTGTATACGAACGAGATGTCACTTTGTTCAAAGGTGTAATTTTCTTCACAGGCTGGATGAACATCATGGTCGCAGGATTTAACATGCTGCCTGGCTACCCGATGGACGGTGGACGGGTTCTACGTTCGGCTGTGTGGAGCTTTACTGGTGATACAGCGCGAGCGACCAGAGTTGCCTTCCTTGTTGGTAGAGGAGTCTTCTTCATATTGATAGGTTGGGGTGTTTGGCGGGTCATATCCGGTGACGTCTTTGGCGGAATTTGGGTTGCCATGATTGGCTGGTTCTTGATGTCATCGGGTCGAAGCGAAGTCGATGGCGAGGGTGCTAATCGGGCTAGGCAGTCTGCCAAAGAATCTGGATCGGTCGAAGGATTAGATTTAACGGTGGGTATGGCGACTCGTCCAATGCCTCCAATGTTGGAAGGCAGTTGGTCGGTTGAGCAGGTTATGCATCAAGGGTTGCCAGGGAGTCCGCTAGCCTCAGTACCGGTGGCGAGACAGGGAGAACTAGTTGGATTCGTAGTTCGACAGGATATTGATTCTGTCCCGCTCGAACGCCAAAGTGAAACTTCTATAGGCGAGCTGATGAACCCGGATAGCCTGCGGGTAGTTTCTAGAGAAGAATCAGTTCGAGAAGCGCTTGGATCAATGGATCGTCACCGCGTAAATCAGTTGGTCGTAATGGATAGCGATTACGTAGTTGGCATTGTTACGCGAGAAGACATCGTTCGGGCGCTATTGGAGCTTCGGGCCACAGTCGAAAGATTTGATCCGTCAGACACATAATCGTCGGTTTAGCAGGTCGATTTAACTGTTTGAAACGGCTTAGGGAAGCCAAATAGCGAACGATGTGCCGCCGCCTACACCCCAGACTTTACCGTGGTGCAGTTCGACTATTTGCCTGACGATGGGGAGCCCCATTCCAGTTCCGGGAACGTCAGGGTTATTGAGCCGACTGTACGGCTCGAACAATCGATCACGCTCCTCGTGAGGTATCTTGGGCCCTTCATCGGTCACCGTGATACGCAGGTCTTGTTCGTCGACCCAGATATCGAGTGAAATGGTCGTATTAGCAGGTGAGTATTTGCTGGCTACTGCTCACAACTAAAAACGGATTATCTCTGTCGGTTGACTATATTTGCCGCAACTACGGCTGAGTAGGAATTGAGCGGTGTGCTTTGGTCGAGGGGCTAAAGATCGACGATTGCACGGCGGTGCGTTCCTGTGCCCACGAGGGTTTCGCCGTACTTCGTTTCGACTTTGAAACGCAGTTTATTACCGTTGATTTCGATGAGCGTTGCCGTGGTTTCGACTGATTCACCAGCCGGAGTTGGCGCGATGTGTTTCACGTCTACATGGAACCCCACGGATGCTTCAATGATGCCATTGACCGCTTCAACGCAGGTGATTTCCATCTCCATAATCATCGCCGGGCTTGAGAGAACGGAATGTTCAGCTTTACCGGTGGGGCTGTAGAGATGGTTGCCCTCGACTACGAGTGATCTTGTAGCCGAGAGCCCTAGTTCGAGTCCGTCTTGATTTGAAGGCATGATTTCGCCAGACCAGTGCTGGCTAAAGAGCGATGATGCCGTAGCCGGCGTCGACTGGAATGATCGCTCCGGTGATGCCTGTAGACATGTCGCTCAACAAGAACAAAGCAGTGTCTGCGACTTCCTTGTGATTGATGTTGCGTCCCAGCGGAGATCGCTCTCGGTGGGCTTTAGTCATGTCACGGAACCCTGGTATGCTGCGCGCTGCGAGCGTTGGCAGAGGGCCTGCTGAAATAGCGTTCACCCGAATATTACTAGGGCCAAACTCGACGGCAAGTTGGCGAGCTTCGTTTTCAAGGGCAGCTTTAGCTGTGCCCATAATGTTGTATCCGGGGTACACCCGTTGCGACGCATCGAATGTGAGCGTGATAGCAGAGCCACCTGATTCACCAAACAATGGTGCTGCCTTACCGACGACCGGCATGAGTGTGTACGCGCTGGTTTCGAGAGCTGTTCGGAATCCTTGGAGGTTGGTGTCGGAAAAGTTTCCGCCCAGATCGTCTCGATCAGCGAATGCAATGCAGTGGACTACGAAGTCTATCTCGCCCCATTCGCTCTTGATTCGATCGTAAACCGACTGAACTTGGGCATCATCGGTAGCATCGCATTCGATAAGAATCGGGTTACCTAGGCTTGCTGTGGCTTTTTCGACCGGCTCTTTTAGTCGCTCGTTTAGATATGTGAAGGCAAGCTCAGCGCCTGCTTCTGCAAGTCGCTCAGAGATGGCCCATGCGATGCTGCGCTGATTGGCAACGCCCCATATGACACCACGTTTGCCTTTGAGATCGATCGATACTGCCATTGTTGTCGTTTGCCTTCCGCTCGCAAAATTAACCGGTCAATTTGAATCAACCAAATGTAACAGCCGGGAGTCACGCACTGGCAACACTGACGTTCATTACAACTGTTAATTTCAACCTCAACCTAACCTTCTCCCAATGGGAGAAGATTAGGTTGAGGTTTTGGTAATGCTGATTACCAGTTGGTGTGTGAACCATCGCCGCGGTGTGGGTGCGGAGCTTCCCAGAACTTGAACGGTTCTGTGAGTTTGCTTTCGTCGACGTCGACACCTAGTCCAGGTCGGTCATTGACGACATAGCCGTTGCCTTTGAATTCGACCTGCTCCGTAAAGACGGTTCTGTCGGGATCTTCGGCACGTGCCATGTTCACTTCGAGCCACGCGAAGTTCGGAACCGCGGCTGCCATGTGAACAGATGCTGCTGTGCAGATCGGCCCTAACGGGTTGTGCGGCATGAGATCGATGTAGTGAGCTTCTGCCCATCCAGCGACCTTCATCGATTCAGTGAATCCACCGACGTTACAGATGTCGACTCGTGCGTACTGAGTAATGCCTCGTTCGATGTATGGAAGGAACTGCCACTTAGAGGCAAATTCTTCACCGATGGCGAACGGAACGTCGGTTAGCTTACGAAGTGCTTCGTATGCTTCTGGCGATTCGTCACGAATTGGCTCTTCGAGGAAATCGAGAGTGTGCGAAGGCATCATCTGGCAGAACGAAGCAGTTTCGGCTGGTGACAATCGGTGGTGGTAGTCGACACCGAGAATCGCCTGATTTCCGAGTGCTTCGCGAGTCTTTATGAGCCATTCGGCTGAGTTGGCAATCGACTCACGAGGCTCGAAGAGTCCGCCGCTTTGTATGTCCATGTTGTCGTACGACAGGCGGAACGCATTTATTCCTCTGCCCATGAACTCTTTAGCCTGTTCGATCATGTCGGGACCGTAAGGACCAGCCGTGGTGGCGAATACAGGAACCGTGTGGCGGTGCTTGCCTCCAAGCAGTTCGTACACAGGAACGCCTAGCTTTTTGCCGACGATGTCGTGGAGTGCGATATCGATGGCCGAGATGGCTGCTGTGAGAGTTCGTCCACCTTCGAAGTATTGGCTTCGGTACATCTCTTGCCATAGCCCGCCTCGGCTCATAGGGTCTTTACCGATCAGGAATTCACGGTAGTGTTCCATGATCCCTTTTACGCCGAGTTCTCGACCGGAGAATCCGGACTCGCCCCAGCCGTATATGCCTTCGTCGGTCTCGATCTTGACTAGCATCTGGTTTCGTGTACCGACCCAGACTGCGAATGGTTTTACATCTGTAATTTTCAAAGTGCGTGATTTACTCCGGGCGTCACTTTCATGACTTGGTAGATTGCAGTGTCACTAACGTGACTGATCGACCCCGGAACCCTTTCATTAACCCCTTTCCGAAGGAAGGGGGACTGTTGCGTTGCTTTCGGTGGCTCTTACCAGTTGGTGTGTGATCCGTCGTTTCGTTTGAGGTGAGGCATTTCTGAATATCGGAACGGCTCAGTCAGTGATTCTTCGTCTACTTCGACACCGAGTCCGGGTTTGTCGAGAACGGTTACTTTACCCGGAACTATTTCGGGTTGAACAGGGAATACTTCTTTCGAGTAGAACCCGTTGTCTTCGCCGGCAGACTCTCGGATTTCGAGCCATGAGAAGTTCGCAGCTGCCATGCTCATGTGAGCGGTAGCGGCGACACAGATTGGTCCGAGCGGGTTGTGTGGCATGAGATCGATGTAGTGAGCTTCCGACCATCCGACGACTTTCATCGCCTCGGTGATCCCGCCGACGTTGCAGATGTCGACGCGAATGTAGTTTGCGAGACCCTTTTCGATGTAGGGGAGGAATTGCCATTTTGAAGCGAACTCTTCACCGAGTGCGAACGGCATGTTGGTCATCGTTCGTAGGGATTCGTAGGCTTCGGGGGATTCATCACGAATCGGCTCTTCGAGGAAATCGAGAGTGTGTTCTGGCATCATCTGGCAGAACGAGGCAGTTTCGGCGACGGAGAGCCGGTGGTGGAAGTCGTAGCCAATAACAGGTCGGAGGCCGAGAACTTCGCGTGCTTTGATTAATCCCTCGGCCGCATTGGCAATTGCTTCACGAGGTTCAAAGATTCCTTCATGTTCAGTTTCGTAACCTCGGTGAAGTCGGAAGCAATCAAAGCCTTCTGCGATCATCTTCTGAGCGATGTCGACCATTTCTTCAGGTGAATTGCCGCCGCCAGTAGCGAATGTCGGAACATAGTCACGGTGTTTGCCGCCAAGCAGTTCGTAAACCGGAACGCCTAGCTTCTTGCCGACGATATCGTAAAGAGCTATATCAATTGCAGAAATTGCGGCCGTTAGCGTTCGACCGCCTTCAAAGTACTGGCTACGATACATTTCTTGCCAAAGAGCTCCACGTGCCATCGGGTCTTTTCCGATTAGGAACTCTCGGTAGTGCTCGACGATTCCTTTAACGCCCATTTCTCTACTAGAGAGTCCTGACTCCCCCCAGCCGTATATGCCTTCATCTGTTTCCACTTTGACCAACATTTGGTTTCGTGTACCAACCCATACTGGGAATGGTTTGACGTCGGTAATTCGCATTGATGAAGAGCCTTTTTGTCGAGGGGAAAATTATTCAAGAAATGTTTATTGCCGCAAAAGATTGTTCTCGTTGGCGGTCGGTGTCAAGAGGGTTCGGGTTGTAGTAGGTCGAAGCATTGACCTACCGAGCGTGAGTGCCGAGCGCGAAACGAGTGAAAGAACTACTCCGGCAGAGGTTTACGAAACGTCGTCGGGTAGATCAGATCGTTGGGCTGTCGTGTTGCTAGATGACGATCATCATTCAATGGATTATGTGATCTGGGCGTTGTTGAAGATAATTCCTGACATGTCGACTGCTGAGGCATCGCTGGTGATGCTCGAAGCACACAACACCGGCAAGGGTGTGGTGACGCTCTGTGGTCGTGACCAGGCGATGTCGTATCGAAATGCGTTGAGGATTCTTCAGCTTGGCTGCGAGGTCGAGCCCGGCTGGTAATTCTC
>CAWVRY010000053.1:0-10647 GCA_963932695.1 uncultured bacterium
GGTATTGCTGCTCGCAGTAGTGATCGTCACCGCTTGCGGCGATAATTCGAAAGGCACCCGGGTATCACCGCAGTCGGAATCGTCGCTGAAATTTCCTGTGGAACTTACCGACGTTCGAGTAGAGGCAGGGAAAAGCGTGTACGCCGACAACTGTGCTGCTTGTCACGGTCCGGTCAACGGCCCAACAGTTCTCGATTCAGCTCCGATTCACAGCGACACTGGTCACACGTGGCATCACCCTGATCGGCTGTTGCACGAGTGGATTCTCGATAAACCGCCGCTAGCGACTTTGATGCCGGCGTTCAGGGGTACTCTTTCGGACGAGCAAGTCATGCAAGCACTGGCGTACATCAAAAGCCACTGGTTGCCTGAAATTCAGACGCGTCAAAACGAAGGTTCAGTTCAGTACGAGGCTCAGGTTGTTGAGTTCGGGGCGGAATGACTGCTGAACGTTAGCTGTCGGAAGCGAATATTGAGAGTTGGATATCTTCGACAGAGTAGATCGTTCGGCGTAGCCACCTCTAAGGATGAATCCAGATAAGTACTGCTGTCGGAGGTCGGGCACACGTATGACGCCGGCGCGCCTTCGCCATGCTTGATCGAGTTCCCGTAGTTGGGTGATCTGGTCGCTCTTCCATTTGCTGATATTGTGTTCGTAGTTGCTCCACCAGCGATTAAAGTACATGGCAACCATTAATAAAACCGCACCAGCCACAGCATCGAGAACGTAGTGGTTTGCAGTTGCGATTATCGCAATGAACATGAGTGCCTGGTAGATAACCCCGCCGACTTTTAGCCACGTACCGCCGACCTTGAACATTGCGATCATGACAAGCAGCGCCCAAGCGTAGTGGAGGCTCGGCATAGCGGCGAATCGGTTGTAGCTAATCGCCGAGTCTGAATGAGGCGCTGGGTCTAGGCCAAGTAGCAGCACAGTGTCGGTCATTCCAAGACCGGGCATGAACCGCGGAGGTGCCAGAGGGAATAGTGCAAATACGATCGCACCTAAGATCATCGAAAGCACGAACGTTCTTCTGAGATCGATGTACGCTTCGCGGTTTTTGATGAACGCAAAGATCGCAGTTGCGATTAGCCCAATCCACATACCGGCTGCATAAAAGTACGTTGTAACAATTAGCGCAGTCAGCGATATTCGCCCAATGACTTGCTGGATGAACGATTCAAAATTTAGAGCGAGCGCTGATTCGAGCCTAAGAACACCCCAGCCGTTGGCAACAGCCTTGAAGACGGGTGATGGGTCGGTCAAATTTTTCACAAGAGCGAACGCCAGGTAGCAAGCCCCGATCAGCGCAATTTCCTTTGTGATGGTCTTCAGCATCACAGATCCCCGAATTCCAACCGTATCTCTCTCGATAGAGAGACAGTTTTTCTTGACAACTGAGTTACATTTTTTTCAATTAACACGTTTTAGTCAAGTAACTAAGATGAAATTCTACTATTGACGCTCCGTTCCAATCGATAAATAATCCAACTGCGTATGGGCCTAACTTTTGGTACTAGTTGGTAAATTAGGGTGAATTGGGCGCGCTGGATCTACGATACATCTCAATACTTGCATTGACAGCTGGGATGAGGTAAGGCTAAAATTCGAGGCTGTCAGAGAAATGTCCATCTCTTTTCGTCTCGCCCTGGTTCATATTTTTTAAATCTCCAAAACACCGAAAGCACGTGCGGTAGTTCTGCGCGTACTTCGGTCTCTTCGCGTTTGAGGTATCCCCCTCACACGCGTGTAATCCACCTTTCATCACCCTTAATTGTGGGAGTGTGTGTGTATGGTCATCGCTGATCGTCGGTTGGCTCCATCAGAGCAACCCGGTTACAAAGGCTTCAACAGCATTGCAAACAATGTTGACGTTCCAAGTCTGGTTCAGGTTCAGGTCAATTCTTTCGAATGGCTTAAGAACGACGGACTTAAAGATCTCCTCGAAGAAATTTCTCCTGTAGAAGATTTCTCGGGCGGGCGCTTTGATCTCAGGTTCCTCAGTCATGAGGTGCGCGAGCCAAAGAACACTGAACGCGAATGTAGGAAGCGTGAAATCACCTTCTCTGCACCGCTGTACATCACTGTTCAGCTTGTGATCAAGGAAACAGGTGAAGTGAAAGAGCAGACGTTGTTCTTTGGCGACATCCCTATGATGACTCGCAACGGTACATTCGTTATCAACGGTGCTGAACGTGTCGTTGTATCGCAACTGGTGCGATCACCGGGTGCGTATTTCACAACCAAGGCCGACCCTGCAACGGGACGTAAGCTTTGCAGCGCCAAGCTCATTCCTTACCGAGGAGCTTGGGTCGAACTCGAGACCAGCAACAAAGACTTGCTGTCAGTCAAAGTCGACCGAAAGCGTAAAGCCCCAATTTCGACGCTCCTACGAGCGCTCGGTTGGGAATCTGATGAAGATATTTTAGGTCTTGTGTCCGACGTCGATGATGACCAAGTTCACAACTACATGCGGGCGACTCTCGCTAAGGACACTGCGGCAACTACCGAAGAAGAAGCGCTTCTAGAGTTCTACCGCCGACTGCGTCCTGGTGAGCCGCCAAGTGTCGACAACGCACGAGAGCTTATCGATAACTTGTTCTTCAACGAACGTAAATACGACCTCGGTCGTGTCGGTCGATACAAGCTCAACCGACGGTTGGGAATTGAAGAGACAACTCGAACTCTCACGAAGAACGACATAGTCGAGCTGATTCGACGAATGATCAACATCAACAACGGTCGAGCTTCAAACGACGACATCGACCACCTCGGTAACCGCCGAGTACGAGCCGTTGGTGAACTGATTCAGAACCAACTTCGTGTTGGACTTCTGCGAATGGAACGCGTTGTAAAAGAACGCATGACCACTCAGATGGACCCATCGACCACTACTCCTGCTGCGCTGATCAATATCAGGCCAGTAGTTGCTGCTGTTCGAGAATTCTTTGGCGGATCGCAGCTTTCGCAGTTCATGGACCAGACCAACCCGCTTGCGGAGTTGACTCACAAGCGCCGTCTATCGGCACTTGGGCCTGGCGGGCTTTCACGAGAGCGCGCTGGATTCGATGTACGTGACGTGCACGCATCTCACTACGGTCGAATCTGCCCAATTGAAACCCCTGAAGGTCCGAACATTGGTCTTCTAGGTTCGCTTTCAACTTATGCACGACTAAACGACTATGGATTCATCGAGACTCCGTACCGCAAGATTCTTCGAACGATGTCGAGCGATAATCCTGATATTCAGGGTCGAACGCCGCTGGAAGACATCACCGACGATTCTGGCAAGGTTGTCAACGAAGCTGGCAAGTCGGTCACAATTCCGATGGCCGAAGTGGTCAATGCTCTATCTCCTCGCGAGGTAGTAGTTCTGGCGTACGTGACGACTGATGAAGGCGATCGTGATTACCTTTCAGCTGACGACGAAGAGGTGAACACCATTGGCCAGGCGACTACGCCTATGGACGCCAAGGGTCAGATCACCACGGAACTCGTTGAGGTTCGACAGGGCGGTAGTGAGTCGTACACATACGTTCACCCCGACGACGTCAACTACCTCGACGTTTCGCCGATGCAGATCGTTAGTATCTCGACATCGTTGATTCCGTTCCTTGAGCATGATGACGCTAACCGAGCCCTTATGGGATCGAACATGCAACGACAGGCGGTTCCGCTAATAAAGCCACAGGCGCCACTCGTTGGTACCGGCATGGAATGGCGAGTTGCTACCGACTCCGGTCAGGTAGTGATGTCAGAAACCGACGGCGTTGTTTCGGAATCTACAAGTGATCACGTAACGGTTCTCAGTGAAGACGGCGAGGCGACCGAGTACCCGCTGACTAAGTTCGTTCGATCGAACCAGGGAACCTCTATCAACCAGCACCCGATCGTCCACAAGGGCGACAAGGTAATTCCTGGTTCGCCTCTTGCTGACAGTTCATCGACCGAGAATGGTGAGCTCGCACTGGGTCAGAACCTTCTCGTTGGTTTCATGACCTTCGATGGTTACAACTATGAAGATGCGATCATCCTTAACGAAGATCTCGTAAAGGATGACCGATACACGTCGATTCACATCGACAAACACGAGGCTGAAGCTCGAGAGACGAAGCTTGGACCTGAAGAAATTACCCGTGATATTCCTAACGTCGGTGAAGAGAGTCTTCGTGACCTCGACGAAGAGGGAATCGTTCGCATTGGAGCCTGGGTAACACCGGGCGATATTCTCGTAGGAAAGATCACTCCTAAGGGTGAAACCGAACTAACTGCTGAAGAGAAGCTCTTGCGGGCTATCTTCGGTGAAAAGGCACGTGACGTAAAAGACACGAGCCTTCGAGTTCCGCACGGTCAGCACGGCAAGGTTATCGACGTGCGTATCCTCACGAAGGAAAACGGCGACGACATGCAGCCTGGTGTGACCAAGACCGTTCGTGTTTGGGTTGCCCACACACGAAAGATCAACCAAGGCGACAAGATGGCTGGTCGACACGGTAACAAGGGTGTTGTTTCTAAGGTTCTTCCAAGAGAAGATATGCCGTTCCTCCCAGACGGTACGCCGCTCGACATCATGTTGAACCCAATCGGTGTTCCTTCTCGAATGAACTTAGGCCAACTGCTCGAAACTCATTTGGGTTGGGCTGCAAACACGCTGGGCTTCCACGCTCGAACGCCAGTATTCGATGGTGCGCAGGAAAGCGTTATCGAAGACCAGCTTGCGCGTGCGTGGTTCGTTAGAGAATCACACGCCAAGGACCACCGTGATCTGGATACAGAAGACATTGACTGGACCAAGGTTGATGCGTACCTAGAAGAACGCGGTTTTGACCGTGATCGACTCTGGAGTGACGCACAGTCGAACAGAGGCGTGGCTCGTGAAGCCTGCCTGCGAATTTGGCTTAAAGAAACTGCTGGAACCGAAACTGATGAAATGAAGCCTTCGGAGCTTATGCAGGAGTCGTTGAAGGTATCGCGAGAGCGTAACCTCTCTGCTCCAATTTTCGGTAAACAGCTATTGATGGACGGTCGAACGGGTCTTCCGTACGACGCACCGATTACTGTCGGTAACGTTTACATGCTGAAGCTTATTCACCTTGTTCAAGACAAGATTCACGCTCGTTCAACCGGGCCTTACTCGCTCATAACTCAGCAGCCGCTTGGTGGTAAAGCTCAGTTCGGTGGACAGAGATTCGGTGAAATGGAAGTTTGGGCGCTTGAGGCGTACTCGGCAGCTTTCACGCTGCAAGAGATGCTGACGATCAAATCTGACGATGTGATCGGACGGGTGAAAACTTACGAAGCGATCGTGAAGGGTGAAGAGGTCATCCAGCCGGGTGTTCCTGAGTCATTCCACGTTCTGCTGAAGGAGCTTCAGGGACTTGGATTATCAGTCGAGCTTCTAAATGAAGATATCGAACGATTCACCCAGGCTCAGACTCAGGCACAGGAAATGGCAGCAACGCTTGGTGCGCCGTTGGATTGGAATGATCTCAACGATGAACCGTTCGATGCTCTAGACATTGAAGAATTGTCAGTAGGTGACGAACCGGTTGTCGATTCTGTTGAAGATGACGATTCAGACGATTCAGATTCGGAAGACGATGACTCGTCTGGCGACGACGAATCGGACGCCCCGACTGAAGACTCGCTTCAAACCCTAGCTTCTGAAGAGTCGGAAGATACCGCGGATGCGATTCCGGGTGTCGAAGACGAAGAGAACTAACAAAACTAATTACGTCCCTATGAGCTTCATTTGAGTCTCATAGGGATACTTCAATTTGCTGGCTTCGCTAGTCAGCTTCACTACACGGGTTAGCCGCCCACGAGGGAAACCTCGAGAAGGTGAAGGAAACGGCCACATATGACGCAGTCCGGCGCCGATTTCAACGCAATCAGAATCTCTCTGGCATCGCCAGAGCAGATTCGAGCTTGGTCATACGGAGAAGTTACCAAACCAGAGACGATTAACTACCGCACACTGCGGCCTGAAAAAGACGGCCTGTTCTGTGAGCGAATCTTTGGTCCTACTAAGGACTGGGAGTGCTACTGCGGTAAGTACAAGAAGATCCGCTACAAAGGCGTAATTTGCGACCGTTGTGGTGTCGAAGTTGCGCGTTCCAAGGTTCGACGTGAACGTATGGGTCACGTGAAGCTTGCAGCACCTGTAGCTCACATCTGGTTCTCGAAGGGCACACCTTCTCGACTTGGTCTTCTTCTTGACCTTTCTCCTCGAAACCTCGAACGGATTCTCTACTTCGCGCAGTACGTTGTCACGTCAGTCGACAACATGGCTCGCCAGAATGCCATTGAGCAGCTGGAAGCTTACCGTGATGCAGAGGTCAACCGTCTTGGTCAAGATCTTAAAGAAAGTCTCGCTGGTAGCGAAGTAGAGTCAACTCTGGCTTCGACCATGCAAGTACTGTTCGAGCACCGCGTTGAATCCGAACGCATTGCTGAAGAATTCGCGAATGCTGACAAGCCTAAGAAGAAGCCTACGAAGGCGCAGACTACTAAGGCTGAAAAAGAAACTGCTGAACAGGTAGCAACTCACCAAGCCGAAGTTGCAAGCTTTACGGGTGAAGCTGCTTCTACGAAGCTGTCTGAGATCACCGACGAGCAGAAGGCGATGGTCGAGTCCGACGTACAGGACAAAATCGACGACCTCGAATCTATTCGAGTAATGGACCTGCTAACCGAAGCCCGCTTCCGTGAGCTTCGCGACAAGTTCGGTCAGGTATTCAAGGCTTCGATGGGTGCTGAGTCTGTTCTGGAGATTCTTCAGAACACAGACCTCGACGCTGTTCGAGTCGATCTTCAAGATCAGATTCGTAACACCTCTGGCCAACGTCGCAAGAAGGCGATCAAACGACTCCGTGTCATTGAAGCCTTCCGCAAGAGCGGAAACAAACCAGAGTGGATGGTTCTTACGGTTCTGCCGGTACTCCCGCCAGAACTACACCCTATGGTTCAGCTAGATGGTGGCCGATTTGCTACCAGTGACCTGAACGACTTGTACCGACGAGTTATCAACCGAAACAACCGGTTGAAGCACCTCATAGATCTACAGGCTCCGGACATCATCATTCGTAATGAAAAGCGAATGCTGCAGGAAGCCGTTGACGCACTTATTGACAACGGTCGACGTGGTCGCGCTATTCAGGGCAGCCACAACCACAAGCTCAAGTCTCTAACCGACTTGCTGCGTGGTAAGCAGGGTAGATTCCGCCAGAACCTTCTCGGTAAACGAGTTGACTACAGTGGACGATCTGTCATTATCTCTGGCCCAACTTTGAAGATGTACGAGTGTGGTCTTCCTAAGAAGATGGCGCTTGAACTGTTCAAGCCCTTCGTTATGAACGCACTGGTTGTGAAGGGTTACGCCCACAACATCAAGAGCGCTAAGCGAATGACAGAGCGAGCTCGACCGGAAATCTGGGACCTTCTCGAAGAAGTTATTCAGAACCACCCGGTTCTGCTCAACCGTGCTCCTACGCTTCACCGACTCGGTATTCAGGCATTCCAGCCGGTGCTAGTCGATGGATCTGCGATTCAGATTCACCCACTCGTATGTACAGCATTCAACGCTGACTTCGATGGTGACCAGATGGCTGTGCACGTTCCGCTTTCACGTGAAGCGGTAAACGAAGCAAACCGCCTCATGCTTTCGACGAACAACATGCTTGCTCCAAGCTCGGGCTTCCCGATCGTTTCGCCAACTCTCGACATGGTTCTTGGTATGTACTACCTGACCGGTCTCGACAGCGAAGATCTGACTCCTGTTGAACGAGACGAAGAAGGCAACGCTAAGTACAAGACTTACGCAAACTTTGAAGACGCGCGTTTTGCACACGACATTGAGCGTGTGAAACTTCGCGAGACGATCAGAGTCCGGGACGATAACGGCGAGTGGATTGAGACGACTGTCGGTCGAATCATATTCAACCGTGCACTTCCTGAAGTTATGGAATTCCGCAACATTCTCTTCGACCGTAGCGCTATCGAATCGCTCGTATCTGAAGCTGTGAATGAACACGGAAACCAAGAGACAGCGAAGATGCTCGACCAGATAAAGGAACTTGGATTCAAGTTCGCTACGCAATCTGGTACGACAATCGCTATGAAGGACATTGTTGTTCCGCCGCAGAAGCAGTCGTTGCTTTCTGCCGCTGACACAAAAATCACCAAGCTCGAAGATCAGTACCTTGAAGGCCTGATCACCGATACAGAACGCTACAAAGCTACTGTAGAAATCTGGACCGATGTTTCGGACAA
This sequence comes from uncultured bacterium, assembly GCA_963932695.1. GTDB lineage: Bacteria > Chloroflexota > Dehalococcoidia > Lucifugimonadales > Lucifugimonadaceae > Lucifugimonas. Next base: position 8,273 of record CAWVRY010000053.1, read on the forward strand.
GATGACGAAAGCAGTAGAGGACACTCTGCCTAACTATGGCGGTATCTTCACGATGGCCAACTCAGGAGCGAAAGGTAACATCGCTCAGATCAAGCAGATGGCTGGCATGAGAGGGCTGATGTCTGACCCTAAGGGAAGAATTATTGAGATGCCGATTCGCTCCAGCTTTGCTGAGGGTCTATCGGTTCTTGAGTACTTCATTTCGACTCACGGAGCTCGAAAGGGTCTTGCCGACACCGCTCTACGTACTGCCGATTCGGGTTACCTAACTCGACGACTCGCTGACGTTGCACAGGACGTGATTATCACGACTGACAACGATCCAGGAGCGCAGGGCATAAGAATTGGGCACGATCCAACGGGTCTGCAGGCTCCGCTTGCAGAGCGCATTGTGACTCGGTACTTGTCTGAGCCAATTGTTAACCCTGAGACGGGTGAAGTTATTGCCGATCGTGATGATCTCATCACCCGGCCAATTGCTGAAGAAATTGTTGCTGCTAACGTGCAGGAAGCGTGGGTATTTTCACCGCTTTCCAGCACAACTCAGCGTGGAATTTCTCAGAAGTGCTACGGAGCATCGCTTGCTACCGGCGTGCCTGCCCTAATGGGTGAGGCTGTTGGAATCATCGCTGCTCAGTCGATTGGTGAGCCTGGAACACAGCTCACAATGAGAACGTTCCACACTGGTGGTATCGCCGGAAAGGACATCACGTCCGGTCTACCTCGTGTTGTTGAATTGTTCGAAGCTCGACAGCCGAAAGGAATGGCAATACTGTCGGAAATTGGCGGCAAGGTTGAACTTGCTCAGCTGCCAGAAGGCCGTGTAGTCAGGGTTATTTCGAGTGAGGCATTCTCAGAAGAAATGGACATTCCTGGGACTCATCGTCAGACCGTGAAAACGGGTGACTGGGTCGACGCGGGTGAAGCAGTTCTTTCTGTGAAGAAAACAGCTATGGCAGCAGCCGTGAAGGCTGGCGAAGGCGATGAACTCGCTGAAGAGATCTTTGCCCCAGTAGCCGGTACTGTTCAGGTGACTAAGACAGCTGTCCGAATCACTTGGAACGAGACCGACGAACGTGAATACGTTGTACCAGCTGCATCGGAAATTTCCGTTGCAGATGGTGAAATGATTCAACCTGGTACGCCGCTTACAGACGGACCTAAGAACCCGCAGGACATTCTGCGAATTGAAGGTCAAGCTGCTGTACAGCGTTACTTGGTTGACGAAGTTCAGGCCGTTTACCGATCACAAGGTGTGCAGTTGCACGACAAGCACATCGAAGTGATCGTTCGACAGATGATGCGTAAGGTTCGAGTCGATAATCCAGGCGACAGCGATTTGCTGCCGGGTGAGTTGGTCGACCGACACGATTACGAATTCGCTAACAACAACATGCTGGCTGAAGGCGGCGAACCCGCAACAGCAAGTCCGGTTCTTCTAGGTGTAACGAGGGCTTCCCTCAACACCCAGAGCTTCTTGGCGGCAGCATCGTTCCAGGAAACCGCTCGAGTGTTGACAGAGGCCGCTGTAAACGGATCTGTCGACCGCCTGAACGGTTTGAAGGAAAACGTGATCATCGGACGTTTGATTCCAGCTCGACTGGATCTGACGGCAGAAGGTCGCGAGCGACTCGGCGTCAAGGAAGGCGAAGGGGAGTCCGGTCGACTTACCAGCTTCACTCAGGCTCCTGCGACGTTCGAAGAAGCTCTCGCAGCTATCGGTGGTGGTGGCGATCTGGTCGGCGTTGGTGCCGAGACAGGTCCTCCAGCTGGCGCGGATGCGGTAGCGGCTGCAGCGGCAGCGGTTTCTTCATCAAGCGCTCCTAAGGATGACGGTGGTCTTCAAGCTGCAGTAACGGCTTTGACCGACGCTGCTAACACTGGAGCTGAATCGTCTGACTCTAGCGACGATGACGCAGCACGAGCAGCTGAGGCTCTTCGTGCATCGACATCGACGGCTGAAGAGAGCGTTGAGCCTGCACCACAGTTTGTGGATGATGGCGACGCTAGCGAAGGCGACAGCTCGGCAGAGTAGTTCGCTTAGCTTCGTATAGAACGAATAATTTCGTAGCCCTCGGCCTTTTGGCCGGGGGCTACGTGTTTCTGGACATCTTTTGTTGTTTGACGATTCAAAGATGTCGATGTCAGCAGATACGTTGAAGAAATTTCGTAGCTTCGAGAGTCCCCAGACTCAACCCAAGCCGACCAACCTCGTTCGAAATGCGTGTAATTTGCTATAGCGGCATTGGGTTGGTTTTCATATAAAATTGAGCTTCGGTCAAAAGCCGAACATCCCTTTGGGGGCGGTTAGCTCAGTTGGTAGAGCGCGTCGTTGACATCGACGAGGTCACAGGTTCAAATCCTGTACCGCCCAC
>CAWVRY010000054.1:0-10370 GCA_963932695.1 uncultured bacterium
CAAGGCCCTGCCGGTACACAAGGCCAGGTTGGTGATACAGGTCCAGCTGGATCGAGCGGCCTTCGAGGCTTCCCTGGGGTAGCCGGTCCTAAGGGAGAACAAGGGTCCCTAGGACCCAAAGGCTCCACTGGTACGTCGGGCACCGACGGAAAATCAGGAGTCCTAGCGATAGGCTCCGGACTCACCACTGCCGGAGGAATTGAAAGTAACGTTGTTTCAGTAGATTTCGACGGCACCGGTGAGGCGAACACGGCAGCTCGAAGCGACCACGATCATGATGCGGATTACTACACAGCAAGCGAACTTACCGATGGAACTGCAGATGTGGCATGGGCATCTATTACCGGCGTCCCCGGCGAACTTAACTCCGGTGGTGTCGCATCATCAGTCGAATGGGACGACATCTTAGGCAGACCGCCAGGGCTAGACGATGGCGACAACTTCTTAGAGACCATTGAATGGAACGAAATTCTCAATCGGCCGGCAACTCTTAACACAACGCTCGGCGGTATGGCCTGTGGATCGTCCGAGATAGCCATCTTCAATGGTTCAACTTGGGTTTGCGGTGATGCTGGACCATCCCCTGGCGACTACGCAATATCTAGCCAATCCTGTGTGGACGGTTTAATAGCAACAGGAATCGATGCTACCGGAAATCTTGTTTGCACCACGTCGTCGTCGAATGACAACGTTCCGTTCCAACGTGCCAAGCATGTAAGCACTGCGCTCGCTACAGGTCCCGGAGATGCAGGATTATGGAACTCGGTGACTATTGGTGATGACGGCTTCCCCGTGATTGCTTATGAAGCAAACAACGCGCTATATCTTGCGAAGTGCGATGACGTAGCATGCACTTCGGCAACGTCAATGTTCATTGAGAATACTGGGGTTGGCGACTTGCATGCTTCATTGATAATCGGAACCGATGGACTTCCGCTCATTGCTTACAAAAACTCGATTAATTCTGACTTCAAGATCGCCCATTGCCAAACAGTAAATTGCGAGACTAGCGTAAAGACTGTGGTGGAAGGAACAGGCGACGTTGGAGCGTACACATCTATTGCTATTGGAACTGACGGACTAGGTGTTGCCAGTTACTACGACACAACAAATGGAAACCTAAAGGTTGCACACTGCAATAACACCGCCTGCACTTCAGCCGACATCACATTAGTCGACGGGTCGACCGACGTTGGGCGTTATACGTCGCTGACTATAGGAACAGATGGTTTCCCGATCATCAGCTACCAAGATGTTAACAATTCAGCTTTAAAAGTTGCTCATTGTTTGAACGTCGCTTGTACTGACGCCTCGAACCCTACGATTGACTCTTTAGGTGACGTTGGGAAGAGCACTAGTATCGTTATTGGTAAAGATGGCCGAGCATTAATCAGCTACTTCGATGTGACGAGTAACGATCTTAAGACCGCTCATTGTTCGAACATAACGTGCTCCGAGTCGACCACTTCAGCTCTTGTAACAACCGGGGGTGTAGGCGACTGGAATTCAATGACAATCGGAACCGATGGACATGCGGTCATCAGTTACTACGATTCTTTCAACGGATACCTCGAAGTGGCACACTGTAGCGATGTAACCTGTGCAAGTGCAACGTCCGTTGATGTCGATACATCTGCGAATGTTGGCCAGCACACATCGATCACGATAGGATCGGACGGTCTTCCCTTAGTGATATACCACGATGTGGAATCAAGGAACCTTAAAGCGGTTCACTGCTCGAATAGTTACTGCCTACCGAATGTACGGAATCGTTAGCGATAACCAGTGGCGTTTAGTACACGGTCGTTTCAACCGGCGAACATCGAATCGACGTCGCTGTCTAGCAAGGATGTCTTTGCATCATTCAAAGACACCCTTGGCAAAGGCAAAAAATATTCGAACTAATTCACGCGTAGGCCGAATCCAGAAAATATGAGCAGGTCAGTGGTGCTTGCATGGAGGACAACCCAAAGCAAGTTTGTGTAGCCGATATCGACTCTGAGATAGCTGGCTGCATCACCGTCCACATGTACCACGATAGAGAAGTGGACGAGGTTATTGGCTGGTGCTCAGATAATGGAGGAGACGAAGGAATCAGGCTCCAGCCTGCATCTTCTAACTCACCTTTGGTGCTTGGGACCGACGACCAAATAGGCGAGCCATACCTACTGTTACAGACCTCCGTAAAACTTGTTTATTCATAATCACACGCACGTTCAATTCCGAGGTCACTGTATTTGCTTCCTCGCAGTGTTGACACTGAAAAATCAATCGTGATAGTTTTCACTTGCGCTATTTTGAAGGGCAAGCGCTGTTCATTAGCCTTCGCTTTTGGTCCTTCTAGTATTTATTGAATCGGGAGCTCCTAAAAAGAGTATGGATCCGAAACCGTTAACCACAGCCGAATGGGCTGAAGTCGGTACAGCACTCAAGTTTCTGTGGCTTGCCCTGGGATTTGCGTTTGTCGCTGGTCCTTCGCTGCTTACGGCACACGCGATTATTCCTTCGGTTGTCGACACTAAAACCGTCGCTGCTAAGTGGACAAAATTCCGAGCTCCTCTATACGTAACCGGCATCATTTGCGTCGTTGGCATTTTCGCCTCCCTGTTTATGGCATATGAAAACACCGATTTCTTACAACGCATTTACCCACGGTGGTGGCAGTAAATACTGCCCTCATCCTCACGCTAGTAGCTAGCTTAGGCTTGCTCAGACTGGAAAGAACGCTTGGCGTCGGAAAACGATAATTCGAATACCAAATCGTCATCTTTACCCAAGATGCTCGTGCCGGTATTGGCTATTGGTGGTCTCGGTGTATTTGCCGTGATGGGTGTAGTTGCAGCATTTATCATTACCGGTTGGCTGGGCCAGCCGATTCCTGTGCTTGGATTCGAACAGACTTTCGATCAGCCAATCGATTTCCCGCACACGATTCACGCGTCTCTTAAGGAGCTTGATCATGTTGCTGCGGATGGCCAAACCATGGAAGGTCTTGGACAGGACTGTACTTTCTGTCACCGCACTGTCACCACTCAGGCAAACGCCGGCATTCCGCCAGTAGCTTTCTGTGCAAGTTGTCACCAAGTGATTGGTGCTGAAGACAACGATCAGCTGATGATATTGCGAGACGCAGCTGACATCGTTGGTGATGACGGGCCTTCCCCAGTCAACTGGCGGCGTGTTCACCGCCTCCCAGACCATGTACGTTTCGTTCACGAACCGCACATTAGATATCTCACCGCTAACCCATCGGAAGTCAAAAACTCTACCGATGGTGTTACTGAAGGACCTTCCGGCGTCTGCTCAACCTGTCACGGAAACGTCGCAGCTATGCAGCAAGTCGAGCAGGTTGAAGCTCTCAAAATGGGCCAGTGTGTTGACTGCCACCGTGACAACGGTGCACCGACAGACTGTGCCGCTTGTCACTACTAGGCCACTTAGGACCAATAAAGCATCCATAACGGGTTTCGGCCCGGTCGCTATATTCAAACTGCGACAACAGGAACAGCACTGACCAGATGAAGCTAAATCGACGAGAATTCCTAGCGCTTACCGGTAAAACGGCAGCCGGAGCTGTGATATTCGCAGCCTGCGGACTACCTGAGCGCGAGTTAATTGTTCAGAGTCCTGTAGACCTACCAGAAGACTTGGTACGTGGTGAGGACGCTTGGTACGCCACTTCAATGGGAGATTTCTCCAACGGCGATAGCGTGCTTGTTCGTGTCATGCAGGGTCGAGCAAAGAAGATCGAGGGAAACCCCGACCACCCTGTAACTCGTGGTAAAGCAACGGCTCGGTTCGACGCGGTTCTCCAGCTTCTTTACCACCCCGACCGTATTAGCAATCCACAACTTCGATATTCCAAAACCGGAAATCTTAGCAACATCTCTTGGGATCAGGCAGAAGAACGATTCGCCAATGCTCTTAAGAACGCCGATGGGGCGCTAACAGTTGTAACCAACCCTCTCCGAGGTCACTTGGGCAGCGTTGCTAGCAAGTTTGCCGCTCAATACAACGGCAAGCACATGGCGTTCGATCCTATTGAGCAGGGCGTACTTCACGGAGCAGTCAAATCGGTTCTCGGCCAAGAGCAGCTCCCTACATTTGATATTTCTAACGCACAGACTGTTTTCTCGTTCGGTGCCGACTGGCTCGGTACATGGGGATCACCAACTCAGTTCGGTGTGAAGTACGGCGAATTCCGTGAGCAGCATGACCGCGGATACATGATTCACGCTGAACCACGTATGTCATTGACAGCTGCGGCTGCCGACTTATGGCTTGCTCCAGTACCAGGCACAGAGGGTCACCTCGCACTTGGTATCGCATCGGTCATCATCGATGAAGGTCTCGTCAGTGCATCGAACGTTGCCGCTTTTGAAGCAGCGATTCCAGGCGGCGTAAGCAATGTGACTCTCGATGACGTTGCAAACCGAACGGGTGTCGACGCCGACCGAATCAAGAAAGCCGCTGAACGTTTTGCAGAGCACACACCTTCAGTCGCCTTCGGTGGCGGCTCGGCCGGTGCTCACACTAACGGCAGCTTCAACCTCGGAGCAATCTACGCACTGAACATCTTGGTCGGTGCAGTCGAATCTAAGGGCGGAATTATTTCAAACCCCAGTTCGGCAATCGACGATGTTCCAGCATCTGCAACCGGCGCTTCGTTCGAAGCATGGGAACAAGAGATAGCCAACTGGCGAGCGGGCAACGTCGAAACGGTCATCATCCGTGGTGCCGACATCGTTCACGGAATGCCAAATTCGGTTGCTATCCGTGAAGCTCTTGAGTACGTTCCGAACGTCATCGCATTCGGAGCGATTCATGACGACACAATGGACTTCGCTGACCTCGTACTTCCTGAAGAAACTTTCTTGGAGTCGTGGGGAACCGAAATTCCAGAACCGGGTCCTGGGTATCAGGTTGTTGGAACACAGCAGCCAGTCGTAGGCCCAACTATTTCACAGGACGAATCCGGGCTCATCAGTGACGCTCGCGGATTCGGCGACACACTGCTCGCCATGTCAGACGGTTCTTACGGTCGAGACATGGAAAGCCTTGTACGAGGTGCACTTTCCGATCTTCACTCGACAGGACGTGGATCGGTATCAGCAGCATCGGCATCTCTCTTCACCAACGGTGCCCTGCAGCGTGGCGGTTGGTGGGACACAGACAACAATGGTTCAAGCAGCGTAGGCAGGGTAGCCACGTCGGCGCAGGGTGCCAACTACTCAGATACCGATACGCTTGGTGAAGGCAACGACTTCCACCTCGTTCCGTTCGTATCGAACTCAATATTCGACGGCCGACTGGCTGCTGCTCCCTGGGCACAGCAGACGCCCGACCCTATTTCATCGGCTTCATGGTCGACCTGGGCAGAGATCAACAGCATTCAGGCTGATCAGCTCGGAATCAAAGAAGGCGATGTCCTTTTGATTCGTTCAACCTCAGGTGAGATCGAAGTCCTCGCTTACCCGCACCCAGGTGTTCGCCCCGGTGTGATCGGAATCCCCATGGGACAAGGTCACCACAAGAGCGGTCGATACGCTGAGGATCGTGGATCAAACGTACTTTCTATTCTTGTAGATGAGAAAGATTCAGAGACCGGTGCACTTGCATGGGCTGCTACTCGAGTAAGAGTTCAGCGCGCAGGCAAGCGGGTCAAGGTCCCGAAGTTCGAAGGCAACGTGGAAGCACGACCAGTTGAGCCGGGCGTACCAGTTCTAGTAGTTGGTGTAGGCGAAACTGCGCACGATGTGCAGGAAGCCAACCACCACGAATACCAGAAACAGTTCCTCGGTGAACGCAAGGAGTCTGGCGACCATGAGTAATATGCAGGACCAGTGCCTGAAGGCAGTAGCCCAATGACAACAGCAGAATTCGGAACCCATAAGTGGGGAATGGTTGTCGATGTCGACAAGTGCATCGGTTGCAACGCATGCGTAATCGCATGTCAGGCAGAAAACAATATTCCGATCAACACCCAGGACCGTGTCGAGCGGGCTCGATCGATTTCCTGGATTCGTGTTGAACGATACTGGGAAGGCGACTTCCCAGACGCTAAAGCTCGGTTCATCCCGATCATGTGTCAACACTGTGACAACGCGCCGTGTGAGCCCGTTTGCCCGGTTTATGCCACCTACCACAACGCGGAAGGCATGAACGTTCAGGTATACAACCGATGTGTTGGTACCCGATACTGCGCAAACGGTTGCCCTTACATTGTTCGATTCTTCAACTACTGGGAGCCTGTCTGGCCGGAATCTCTCCGTAACCACCTGAACCCTGATGTAACAGTTCGAAGCCGTGGAATCATGGAGAAGTGCAGCTTCTGTGTGCACCGTATCCGTCGAGAAGCACGCAACGCCCGTAGTGCTGGTGTCGAACTTGCTGATGGCGCAGTTCAGACTGCTTGCTCATCTGCTTGCCCGACAAGTGCACTAAACTTTGGAAACTTCAACGACCCAAATAGCAAGGTATCGAAGATGAAGGAAGACAAGCGTCACTTCACGCTTCTCGACCAGTTCGGAACCGACCCTAACGTTATCTACCTAGCGAAGATCGATGCTGACAAGAAGGTCGGCGCGGGAGAAGCTGCAACGCATGGCTAGTCAAGCTGTAGCACACGAAGTCGAGCATCACGCACCGCCGCCTAACGTCGACGCTGACCAGGTGACACGGGAACTAATCGCCACCACTACAGGTGCTAGCGGTCGGTTCAAGGCGTGGACGTGGGGACTCGGAATTCTTTCGGTCGTCGGTATCGTTGCGCTTGTTCTGAAATTCATCGACCAAGGCGACGACAGCACCAAATGGGGGTACGTTGCCGCACTGGTTTCTTTCCTGCTTTCCGTAACAGGTGGTGCACCGATGGTGGCAATGGCTCCAGTAATGGCTAAGGCCAACTGGGTTCGACCAATTACTCGGATCGCCGCTCTGTTCTCGTTCGCCGGTGTAGCAACCGTCATCATGCTTATTCCGTTGGTGGCTATCTTGCCCCCACTGGTAACCGAGGGTGCTCGCCGACGAACCGTTTGGTACATGGCACCTGACTACTCGCCGCACTTCTGGACGACGTTGTCACTCGTGTTATTGCTGATTACCGGTATCGCACTGTTCTATTCAGCTGCACTGCCCGACTTCGCTTCGATGCGTGACCACTCGACTGGCTGGCGTCAGCGTTTGGGCAAGCGCCTTGCTCGTGGTTGGGTTGGTACGGACGTGCAGTGGCGAACACTCCGCATGCGGATCGGCATGTTCGGATCTTTCTACTTCTTGATTCTCGTATTCGTGAACTTCCTAGTTTCGACCGACTTCGGTCAGAGCATGGTTCCCGGATGGCGTGACGCTATATTCCCGATGTACCACACAGTTTCTGGCTTCCAGGCTGGTGTAGCTGGTGTGGTTATCGCTCTCTACTTCTCACGTAAGTACATGAAGTTAGAGAAGTACATTCACTTGGACGCCTTCTGGTCGCTAGGTCGATTGCTGTTTGCATTGACTCTGCTGTGGATCTACTTCTTCTATTCCTCGTTCATCGTGTTCTGGTACGGCAGGTCGGAAAACGACATCGCCACACTGGATCTGATGATCAAGGGGCCTATGATCTACGCCTTCTTTGCAGGCATGATTCTTCTGTGGTTCGTTCCATGGTGGATTCTCATCTGGAACAAGGTTCGTCGTGGAACTGCCATGATGGTCGTTGGATCATTCGTCATTCTTATCGGACTGCTTATCGACCGTATCCGTACGTTCGTTCCAGCTTGGTCTGTACCGGGTGATCAAATTCACCAGAAGTGGCTCAAAGTTATTCCAGAAACAGTTTGGCCAGATATCTTCGATATCCTGATCATGGCTGGAGGAATTTCCCTAGTAGCATTCATAGTGATGATGATGACTCGTGTGATCCCAGTTCTTTCGGTATGGCAGGTTCAGGAATTCAACCTCCTTGCGAAGCCAATCAGATACATCAAAGGCCATGCAACGTTGGTTGCGAAGCCAGACTAAAAAAATTTAGTAACGAATTTGCTCACGTCTGCCAGACTTTTGACGGACAACTACAGGTAACGAACTAACAGATGCAACAGCGACGAGAACTAGATCAGGTCTATACAAACCGTAAACTTCTAAACGGTCAGTTAGACACGCCCAAATGGTGGCTGCCAACAGTCAGCATTCTCGGAGTCGTGATTCTAATTGGTGTGGTCGTGATCGCTACGATGATCAACAAGGGCCTTGGCCTAACGGGTCTCGCACGACCTGTTTACTGGGGACTGTTCATCACGACCTTTGTTTTCTGGGTTGGTATTTCTCACGCAGGAATTATGATTTCGGCCATTCTTCGCCTTACACAGGCTGAATGGCGCAGGCCGGTTACGAGAGCAGCAGAACTACTAACGGTGTTCTCGCTGCTTACGGCTCTTGTGTTCCCGCTTATTCACGCTGGACGACCTTGGCGAATCGCTTACTGGATCATGCCTTACGACATTTCTCGTGGGATTTATCCAAACATCCGGTCGCCTCTGATCATGGACCCGGTCGCAATTAGCACGTACCTCACAGGTTCAACCCTGTTCTTGTACATCGCTTTACTGCCTGACCTCGGTAACCTTCGTGATCGCACCACCGGTTGGAAGAACGCTATGTACACCGTTCTGTCGCTTGGCTGGAGAGGTAATCCTCGACAGTGGAAGATGCAGACTGTTGGTGGAATTCTTCTTTCAGCGTTGATGCTTCCGATTTTCGTATCGGTTCACTCAATCGTTTCGTGGGACTTCGCTGTCGCTGCGGCAGTTGAAGGTTGGCACTCAACTATCTTTGCGCCTTACTTCGTTATTGGTGCAGTGCACTCCGGTGTATCGGCTGTGGTGACGATGATGGCATTGATGCGATGGCTGTGGAAGTGGGACGACTTCATTCGCCCAGAACACTTCGACGCTCTCGCACGACTACTTATTGTTGTAGCAACAGGTTGGCTCGCATTCACTTTCTTGGAACTCACCTTCGCCCTATACGGCCAAGATGCTCCAGAAATTGCACTGCGTGAGATGCAGATGTTCCAGTGGCCCTGGAATGCACTCTTCATCATTTTCTTCCTAACTGCATATGCAATTCCCGTGCCCATGTGGCTGTTCAAGAGGGTTAGGACGAACATCGCATTGATGTTCTGGACTTCTATCCTCGTGAACATTGGCATGTGGCTTGAACGATTCCTGATTATCGTGCCTGGTTTGGCACGCAGGACTCCGTTCGTATACACATGGGAGGCGTACACCCCAAGCGCTGTTGAATGGGTAATTTTCATTTGGTCATTCGCATGGGTTACGTTCCTAATGCTGTTATTTTCGAAGTTCTTCCCGCTTGTACCGTTGTTCGAGCAAAAGGAGAGCCAGGTATTTACTGAAGATGTAATGATTGGTCGGGCGAAGATTCCGGCCATCGTTAGGGAAGCTGACTAGAGGATCGTTTGATGAGTAAAAGTATTCTTGGCCTGTTTCAGCAGCCCGAACCCGCCGCAGATGCGATGGACGGACTGAAGGAAGCTGGATTTGAACTCGGCACATTCGATGTGCTGACGGGTACTCCATACCCAGAAGGTGCGTTCGGGGAACATGTTCCTCAGCATCGTCTGTTCCGTTACCCCGCGTTCGGAGCAATTATCGGTTTCACGTTGGCAGTATTCCTGACATCGGTAACCCAGCTCGCCTACCCGCTGGTGACCGGTGGTAAGCCGATCCTGTCGATCTTCGCAATGTTGATCATCATGTACGAAATGACGATGCTCGCCGGCGTTATCGCAACGGTCATCGGAATAGTTATTGAGTCACGGCTCCCAAATATGCAGCCTGGGATCTATGACACACGTATCACTGAAGGCTGGATTGGCGTAGTTATTACATTCGACGACGAATCTAAAGTCGCCGATGCAGAGAGCGTGCTCAATAAGGCAGGCGCTCTGGAGATCAAGCACGCGTAATGACTTCGTTCTCAACGAATATCAAATCCATACTCACACGTCGACTAGTTTTTGTTGTCGGGCTAATCATGCTCGTCACACTGGCTTCATCTGCTTGTGCAGTTCAGGAATCGAACACCTACCCGGTTGAAATATTCTCTGAAATGCACTATTCGCAGTCGTTCAGGATGCAAGAGCCGCCTCGTTTAGCACCGCCAGCAGATTCGGTTGTCTTCAAGTCTGCAGGCGACTCTAGCCAGACCTACAACGTTCCAGACAAGCAAGAACGAGCTTATGACCCAGCGGTCGCAGGCAACCTCTACAGAGTCAACTGCTCGGTTTGCCACGGAGTTTCAGGACTCGGTGACGGTAAGGCTGTTCGACACATAACTTCAAGTTCGAGCTTTTACGCCAC
>CAWVRY010000055.1:0-10079 GCA_963932695.1 uncultured bacterium
GAATTCATTACGTCCCATTAATCAGTAGTTATTTGCTTTGTAATATTGACGGGTAATACTTTAATCAAAAAGGGTCGAGCATTATGCTCGACCCTTTTTTAGTAGATAATTTTGTTCGATCCAGAGTGCGAATGCACGATTGGATCTAAACGCTCTTACTTCTTGGTTTCTGCGAACGCTGCGCCGATTTCTTCAAGAGCTGCCTTGAAGGCGACTGCTGCGTCCATGTCGACGTGCTGCTTGACCTGCGAACCGAGCTTGCAAGCTTCCCACACCTTGGTGTGAAGTTCTGGGTTCGCAGCTAGGTGCTCTGGCTTGAAGTAGTCAGTCCAGATAATTACGATGTCGTTCTTTGCCTTGGTTGCGTGCTCTTCTTTGACTGCAACGTATCGGTTGAACGAGTTGTGGTCTTGAACGGTTGTCGGTACGCCCATAGCTTCGATAAGCTCGGTCATTCGAATTACGGTCTGTGCTGCCTGGATGGCGTCACCTGGGTCGTAAATGCCGCAAGGGATGTCACAATGTGCATCGGCTGTGCCGACGGGGAGTAGCCGGTCGGCAATTCTTGAAATTGTTCGGAACATGAGTTTTCTCCTCGAAAAAAGCACTGCTAAATGTGCAGTTCTGGCGGAAAATACAAGCTGCCACAAGTCGTGCCAAGGTTTCCGCTGTCGATATGCCAGACAAATCTAACACGTAGAACCGATATTCTCAGTTGAATTACCTAATAAACCTACTAATTGAATTGCTGTCAGTTCAATTGATTAAGGTTCGTGGCAAGAGCATGGAGCCTGCTATTGGCGATGGTAGCTGGGTGGTTTTGGCGCGTGCTGGCTTTCGTCGGCGAGAGCCCCAACGGTTCGATGTGGTGCGGTTAGAAGAGCCAGGATTTTCTGGACATTGGATTCTAAAAAGAATTGTTGGATTGCCGGGCGAAGAGGTAGCTTTGAAAGTCGGTGAGCTGTTCGTGGGGGGTGAGTTGGTTGAGGATTCGTTCGCTTACTGCCCGGATGTTACAGAGAGCCACACGTGGTGGCTTCGAGACGATGAGTTCGTAGTGCTGGGTGACAATCGTTCAGCTTCGACTGACAGTCGAAAATTTGGTCCAGTCAACCGGTCGAATATCCACAGCCGTGTTCGATAGAAATCGTGCTTTAAATGGAAAGGCATTGTGACCAATTTCACAAGCTTAATGGCATAATTGTGGTTCTGTCAGAACGCAGGATCGCTGCGGTTTAAAGTTCTTACTCATTTGCTGAGGAGATCTAACAGAGTCCTGCGACACTACCTGCTTATATGGACACCATTCGTTGGATCGACGGTCGAATAATTCTTCGTCGGCTCAATCAGTCTTTGAACAATTGAGTACAGCAAAATCGTTAAAGAGTAAGTAAAGAACAATGAGTAACGAAAGTCACGGTGCGAACGACAACGGCGAGCAATCGTCAACGGCGAAGTGTCCGGTGATGCATACTGGGTATCAGTCGGGCGGGGTAACGGCGAACCAAGACTGGTGGCCGAACCAGTTGAATCTTAATATCCTCCGTCAGAATCATCCCGATGCAGATCCTATGGGGCAGGATTTCGATTATGCAGAGGAGTTCAAAGATCTCGACTTCGATGCCATAACGAAGGACGTCGACGCACTGATGACGAAATCGGAGGACTGGTGGCCGGCCGACTACGGACACTATGGACCCTTTTTCATACGAATGTCGTGGCACGCGGCTGGCACGTATCGCGTCGCGGACGGCCGGGGAGGGGGCGGTTCCGGCGCACAGCGCTTCGCTCCGTTGAACAGCTGGCCCGATAACGCCAACCTCGACAAGGCCCGTCGACTGCTTTGGCCTATTAAACAGAAATATGGTCGAAAGATTTCGTGGGCCGACCTTCTGATTTTCGCAGGCAATCGCGCCATGGAAACGATGGGATTAAAGACCTTTGGTTTCGGCGGTGGACGCGAAGACATCTGGTCGCCCGATGATGATATTTACTGGGGTCCCGAGGCCACGTGGCTCGGTGATGAGCGCTACAGCGGAGACCGGGACTTGGCCAATCCGCTGGCAGCAGTTCAGATGGGGCTGATCTATGTCAACCCTGAGGGCCCGAATGGCGAGCCTAACGCGCTTGCCGCGGCCAAAGACATCCGTGTTACTTTCGCTCGAATGGCGATGAACGACGAAGAAACAGTTGCTCTGATCGCGGGTGGGCATACGTTCGGTAAGGCCCATGGCGCATCGAATGCCGGAGATTTCGTCGGCCCGGAGCCAGAGGGTGCAGGCCTTCAGGAACAGGGTCTTGGTTGGGTGAACAGTTTTGGTAGCGGCAAAGGTAGCGACACGATTACGAGTGGGCTTGAGGGCGCTTGGACCGCCACTCCGGTAACGTGGGACAATAGTTATTTTGAAACTTTGTTCGGCTACGATTGGGACCTGACAAAGAGCAATGGTGGCGCATGGCAGTGGGTTCCGACGGATCCTGATGCCGCGTATCTGGTGCCCGATGCCCATGACTCATCGAAACGGCATTCTCCCATCATGCTCACCACGGACCTCGCTTTGAGGACGGACCCGATATATGAGCGTATCTCAAGGCGCTTCCTCGATAACCCCGACAAGTTCGCTGAGGCTTTTGCCCGGGCTTGGTACAAGCTGCTGCACCGAGACATGGGCCCTGTTTCAAGATACCTAGGGCCGTGGGTACCCGATGAGCAACAGTTGTGGCAGGATCCCGTTCCCACCGTCGACTATGAACTGATCGATGGTACGGATGTCGCGAAACTGAAGACCAGTATCTTCAGATCAGGTCTTTCGATATCCGATTTGGTCTCTACCGCTTGGGCGTCGGCATCGACCTACCGAGATACTGACAAACGCGGTGGTGCGAACGGCGCCAGGATACGAATTGCACCGCAAGCTCAATGGGATGTGAACGTTACCTCGGGAGTATCGCATGTTGTGGAGACTCTCGAGGGTATACAGCAGCAGTTCAATAACATGCAGATGGGTGGAAAAAAAGTATCGCTTGCCGACCTGATTGTGCTTGGCGGTTGCGCAGCGGTCGAGAAGGCGGCGAAGCGGGGTGGCTACGATGTGGAAGTGCCGTTCACGCCTGGGCGCACCGACGCTTCGCAGGAACAGACCGATGCCGATGCATTCGCCCCGCTAGAACCGGTATCTGATGGGTTCCGCAACTACCTCCAGAATGGCCTCGGCGTCCGGGCGGAGCAGTTGCTAGTTGACAAGGCATCCATGCTTAAATTGTCTGCTCCCGAGATGACAGCACTCGTCGGTGGCATGCGCGTCCTGAAAACTAACGCCAGGGGGTCCAAAAACGGGGTCTTCACTGATCGTCCCGGAACGTTGACCAATGACTTCTTTGTGCACCTGCTCGACATGTCGAATACTTGGAGGGCTGTGTCCGACGTCGAAGATGAGTTCGAAGTTCGAGATAGGGTGACTGAGGAGGTGCGGTGGACGGCTAGTCGTGTCGACCTCGTGTTCGGATCAAATTCCGAGCTGCGGTCGCTGTCCGAGGTCTTCGCTAGTGACGACGGGCAGGATAAGCTCGTCCGTACTTTCGTGGCTGCATGGGGCAAGGTAATGAACCTCGATCGCTTCGACCTGTAGCCCTGACATTGCACGTCTACGTCAACTTCCAAGAGAAAACATAGAATCTCTCTTGGAAGTTGAAACTTTTGATAGCAGTAGTCGCTAAATGTATTTAAATCAACGTGAATATAGACCTTTCGAGGATCTACAGTTATCGGTACATATGATCTGTCTCTTTTTAGTTTAATAACTCTTTATTCAGAGCCGAGTCGGATATCACCGAACTGGGCTGGGTCACCCTTTTAACTAAAGATCAAAATGTAAGTTACTTCAGAGGCTATACCAGCAATGATTGGTCTTTCCCAGTAAACCTACACATCAGCCCGTTGCCCATGGACCAATGCAGGTCCGAATGTTCGTCTTGGGTTCATTGATGTGCCAGCGAGCGCAATTGCGATCACACGGTCTACGAACATGAGGAGCCCGATTGTGGGAGGTCCCTATGCGGGATTCCCGCGTTTGTCGATTGCAGTCGCGAAGATTGGGAATACGAGGAATGATGTACGTGAAACCGCTAGTAATCCCGATGTTTCCTGAAACGATTGCCGCTATCGTTACGGCTGGGTTCAGGTGGGTGCACGTAATACGCCCTATGACGACGATTCCTAATTTTTTTATACCCCGTTGCCAAGGGCGAGCACAATTAGTCCAGTTGTACAAACGGCTTTACAAGTGAAAGGCCAGCAGCCACTGAGGCTCCAACTGCACGGATCCCGATGAACACAAATGTAAATACGTCGATGAATTCAGCGAGTAACCCTCGAACATTATTGCCAGAAATAAGTTCGCTAATTTGTGATCCCTTTTTGTAGCAAGAATTTGGACTTCGAACCTATGTCATCGCCTGTTCTCGCTCAAAAAAATTGTGATTAAGACTTAATAGTCTAAGTAGAAATTCGAAAAACCTGCTACAGGTGTATCGAACATAGGAGAAATTATCCCCGGGCGATGAATTTTGCCGCCTCGATCGCGCTGTAAGTGATGATTAGATCGGCTCCGGCGCGTTTGATCGAAGTCAGTACTTCCATCGTGGCACGTTCTCTATCGATCCAGCCTGCTTGACCGGCTGCGGCAATCATCGAATATTCACCGCTGACGTTGTAAGCAGCGAGTGGGGTGTCGAATCGCATCGACGCCTCTTTGATTACATCGAGGTAGGCGAGGGCGGGCTTCACCATGATTATGTCGGCGCCTTCTTCGAGATCGGCTTCGACTTCACGCATCGCCTCACGGCCTTGGCTTGGTGCCATTTGGTAGGCGCGGCGGTCGCCAAACTGAGGTGCGGAATCTGCGGCAATCCTGAACGGACCATAGAACGCTGAAGCGTATTTCGCCGAGTAGCCCATCACTGGAATATCGGAAAAATCGGCATCGTTGAGTCCTGCCCGAATCGCTGCTACCTGTCCGTCCATCATTGCTGAAGGAGCGACCATGTCAGCTCCCGCTTGAGCGTGCGAAACAGCGGCTTGAGCTAGGAGTGGGAGTGTTGCGTTGTTGTCGACATCGTTGCCATCTACTATCCCGCAGTGGCCGTGATCGGTGTACTCACAGAGGCAGACATCGGTAATCACATATGTGTCGGGTGATGCTTTCTTGATGGCGGTTACGGCTTTTTGTACCGCTTCGTCGGGCGATGCTGCACCAGAGCCTGTGGAGTCCTTATCGTCGGGAATTCCGAACAACAGAACAGACTTCACTCCAGCTTCAGCTGCTCGCAAAGTTTCTTCAACAGCGATATCCACCGACATCTGGTCGATTCCAGGCATTGGCTCGATAGGAGTGCGAACTCCCGAGCCGTTTACGACGAAGAGGGGGTAGATGAATTCCGACGCCGAAAGTCGGTTTTCATTGAGCATGTCGCGCAGCGTGGTACTGCGTCGTAGGCGGCGAAGGTGAGGGTATTGGTCGCTTTTCATGTACCTATTATCCCTGTTTTTCGGATGATGCAACGTACGCCAAGATCGCTTTCACGATTCCGGGTATCGATTGCTCGTCGGCTTCGATGTTGTTATTTACGTTGAGCTCTTTGGCGGTATCGGCAGTAACTGGTCCGATGATTACCGTCTTGCTGGTGTTGATGAGATCGGGACTGCCACCGAGTATGTCGACCAAGTTGCGGACGGTCGATGAACTGGTGAACGTGGTGAAGTCGACGCCTTCTTCGTAGGCGGTTCGTGCTAGATCACCAGTGTCGTTTGGCGATTCGGTTGAGTAAGCGACCACTTCGTCGACGTTTGATCCTAGTTCACGTAGACCGGCAGCGAGGGTTTCTCGTCCGATCTCTGAGCGTGGGAACAGGACGTTCTTGGGCGTGATGCCGTCTTTCTTCAGTAGTTCGACCATAGCGCTGGCGAGGTACTGAACGGGAATGGCGTCGGCATTGATGCCGATTTCAGCGAGAGCCCTAGCGGTGGAAGGTCCGTTCACACCGAACTTGAGATGGGCGAGTGCTCGCGAGTCGATGCCAAGAGATTTCATACGATCAGCGATTCCGCGTACTGCATTTGAACTGGTGAACATCATCCAGTCGTACTTAGAAACGTTTCGGAGTGCTTCGTCGAGTGGTTCTGGATCTTGGGCTGGAACTATTTCGATGGTTGGGTATTCGAGTACTTCGGCACCGAGATCTTCGAGTTGTTTCACCAGCTTGCTTGCTTGCGATCGTGCTCGGGTTACGAGTATTCGTTTGCCGAACAGGGGGCGAGTGTCGAACCACGCCATTGCGTCACGGAGACCAGCGACTTCACCGATGACCAGACAAACCGGTGCTCCGATTCCTGCTTCGACACCTCGTGCAACGATTTCGCCGATTGGCCCGGTGACTACTCGTTGCTTGGGGGTTGTACCCCACTGAACGAGTGCAGCAGGTCGCTCAGTCGGAACGCCTCGAGAGGTTAGGGCAGTGACTATGTCGTTCATACCCTTCCAGCCCATTACAAATACAAGGGTTCCAGAGAGACTTGCGAGGGCATCCCAATTGATTGTTGAGTCGGGTTTGTTTGGGTCTTCGCTTCCGGTGACGATAGTTAATGAGGTGGACATTCCACGCTGTGTCACAGGAATCCCTGCGTAGGCAGGTGCTGCGATGGTCGACGAAATGCCGGGAACTACTTCCCATGGAACACCTGCGGCTGATAGTTCGAGTGCTTCTTCGCCACCACGACCAAATACGAAGGGATCGCCGCCTTTGAGTCGGCAAACTTTGAGTCCGCGTAGGCCTAATTCAACTAGGAGTTTGTTGGTTTCGGACTGTGTCATTCGGTGGTCGTCTCGACCTTTTCCGGCGTCGTACAGTTCTGCGTCATGACGTGCCTGAGCTAGAAGTTTTGGGGATGCGAGTCGATCAAATACGACGGCATCGGCTGTACGAAGACTTTCGAGTCCTTTGACGGTAATCAGGCCGGGGTCGCCGGGCCCTGCTCCGACGAGCACTACTTTTCCGACCGGGGTGTTGGCACCTTCGTTTTGGATGGTGTCTGACATGAGTTAGTTAGAATTTCCTGCTACGAGCTGTCTTGCGCCACGTTCTACAAATAGTTGGCCCATTTTCTTTCCGACCTCTTCGGCGTTTGAAGCTTCGTCTACGAGGCTTTCCCGTATGACCTGCATGCCATCGGGCGTTGATGCAAAAGCTGAAAATTCGAGTCGTTCGCCTCGGATTTTTGCGTGTGCTGAGACTGATGTTGAGCAGCCGCCGCCGATTTCGTCCAAGAAGGCTCGTTCGGCAGTTACTTCGAGGAGTGTCTCTTTGTGATTGATCTTCGTGGCGATCGCTGCGGTTGTTGCGTCACTTGCACGAGTTTCAAGAGCGAGTGCACCTTGTCCGACGGCAGATACGAAATTAGAGCACGAAAGGTGCTGGGTAATTCGTTCTTCAAGGCCGAGTCGTTTTAGTCCAGCTGTAGCTAGGATTACGGCGTCTGGACCGTCTGTCACATCGAGTTTGGCGAGACGGGTTGGAACGTTTCCTCGGAGTGATTCGACTACTAGATCGGGGCGTATGTTTTTCACTAGAGCTTGACGTCGTGCGCTTCCGGTAGCGATTCGGGATCCGGCGGGAATTTCTTCGAGTGTTTCGCCATTTCGACTAATGAAAGCGTCACGTGGGTCTTCACGAAAAGGTACGGCAGCAAGAGCGAATTCAGGCGGAAGCGACGATTGCATGTCTTTAAGACTGTGCACCGCTAGATCGATTCGCTTGTCGAGTAGTGCGGCTTCTAATTCGCGAACGAATACGCCAACGCCCAGCTCAGAAAGATTCTCACGCTGGTCGATATCTCCGGTCGTTTTGATTACGACAATTTCGAATTCAACCTCAGGATTTTCTTCCTTGAGTGCGTCGACCACTTGACCGGTCTGCGTAAGAGCCAACTCACTTCCGCGTGTTCCGATTTTAATCAAAATTTCAACTTCGCTTAGCGCATTTTAATGCTTGGGTAATGGTGTTTCTATCCTTTGACAGGAACCAAATGGAGTACATGAAACACAAGCAACACTTTTGATTCCCTCTATTAGATCCGCCTTAGCTTGTTTAGGGTCTAACTTCTCTGCTTTGTCCAACCACTCGGGTGTCATGAACCACTGCCATTTTTCAGGGCAACAGACGATTTTTTGACTTCGTGTAGTTTTTCTAACATCCGTCAAAATAGGACCTACATTGGCCCATCTCATACATTGACATGAATCGGATGTGATTTCTTCGCGTAATCTTCTTGCTAATGCAGGGCTTGTTCCTGCCGTAGAAACGGCTAATGTGATGTCGTTTCGATGAATCAAAGCGGGGGCTATCCAAGTGCATAGGGGCGTGACGTCCATCACGTTTAACAAAATATTTCGCTCGGTTGCTTCTCTTGAAATTGCTTCGTTAGTTTCCACAGACGATGTGTCGGCGACGATAACGATCCATGCACCGGCGAGATCACCAGCTTGGTATTTTCGGTTGATCCATTCGATCTCACCGTCGTCGGCCTGCGCACGAAGTTTCTCCGAGATTTCGTCGTCGGGACTGAACAACTTTACAGTTGCTCCGCATTCAAGCAGGTAGTTAACTTTGCGTTCGCCTTCGTGGGCATCGCCACCGAAGACGATTCCTAGGCGTTCTTTCACATCGAGGTACATTCCGTAATAGCGCGGCACAGTGTTCTCCAGATCTGTTTTGGCTAGGTGGGGGGATTCGAGCCGATGTTTAGGGTGAGATCAGCTGATTGGCTGAAGCTCTTCAACTACGAATTCGTCTTCTACGAAGTATCGAACTCGAGTCTTTTTAAATTCACGAAGGCTATAAACAAGTGCTCGCTCGTCCATGCCCGTTGCTTCGGCTATCTCATTACCGAAGCGTTCACATTCTTCTGCCGATGTTCCGTGAACCATCGTGAAGTGCGAGTATGGCCAGTCATCGTAGATTGGTCGTTGGTAACAGTGGGTTACTGCTGGGTGCTTAGCCATGATTGTGCCGATTTCTTCGGAACGCTCTTCTGGAACTTTCCAGACGATCATTGCGTTTGATGAGAAGCCGGCGCGTCGATGGTGCAGCACTGCACTGTATCGGCGCATTATCTTCTGTTCGACTAGTTCGCCAGCTCGGGCGAACAGTTCCTCTACGGTCATGTCGAGTTGTTCGGCCATTGCATCGAACGGACGTGAAACGGGCGCAAGATCTTCTTGCATCACTTTTACGTAGTCGATGATGTCCTGAGTAACATCTGGCGAAGATGTGCTTGTCGTTCCTTGATCATCGGGTCGGTAGCCTTTAGTGGCGCTAGATTTACCCTTGACCATGTCGAAGTTCACACCGATTTTGAAAAATTTGATCGTTGGTAGAAGTCGGGTAGTTGTGGCGCCAGTGAGTTTGGCGAGCATTTCGATATCGCCTTCGAGAGAACGCTCGGGCGGAACTGCGATTGTGAACCAGAGATTGAAGTTGCCGTCTCGTTCGTAGTTGTGGCTAATTCCAGGGTGACGGTTGAGAAAGCGCGCTGCCTTATCGAGTTTGTCCTCAGGGAACTGCATTGCAACAAGCATCGACTGATACTTGAGCTTTCGCGTATCGAAGATAGCACCGATCTGACGAACGACATTCTTATGTCGAAGCACGCCGATACGCTCGATGATGTCTTTCTCAGTTGTATCGAGGCTTTGTGCAATCGCTTTGTACGGTTCTGCAACCAATGGAAAGGCTGCTTGAATCGTGTTCATTATCTCACGGTCGAGTGGGTCGAATTCTTCGAAAGGCATAGTTCTCGCTGATCTATGGACCGGACTTTATTCAGAGTTTTATTGTGAGGCAAGTAGTTGGGATACTGCGGTAAAAATTGTACCGCAGAGGTGAGGTAATCTGTACTAGTTTTTTATATCAAAATGTCATTTATAATCTGCATTATTGTAGGGGTATCTTTCACGGCACAAGGTTGAAACGCCTGCTTTGCAAGCAGGAGGTAGAGGGTTCGAGTCCCTCAAGCTCCACCAAAC
>CAWVRY010000056.1:0-10002 GCA_963932695.1 uncultured bacterium
TTTCTGGTGGAGCTGGAGGGATTCGAACCCTCTACCTCCTCAATGCCATTGAGGCGCTCTACCAATTGAGCTACAGCCCCGTTTTTTCATCCGAGGTGGGCATTATAGAATTCGTGTTTAAACGGTACCGTAAATGCCTAACTAAAAAATCGTAGCATAGCGGCGAGTTGTTATCGCCGGTAATTTCCTGTGCTAGAGGCCCTAGTAAGTCTCCGGATCGTCTTCGTGTTGCTTGAAGTCGGTGTCGTCACGTTGCGACAGTCCTTTTTCAAGATTTAGAACCTGGCCTGCGTTGTCCTGTGGTTCGTATCCGAGGACTTCTCGCGCCTTATCGAGGGAGAAAATGTTCCAGTGGTTGTCGCTCATAGCGAATACCAATGTGTACATCAGGGAGTCTGGCGCATCGACTGCTTTGACGTGTATCTGAGCGGTGTCACGGTGTGACAACCACATTGCTAATCCACCAGCGGCCACTGTCGGGTCATCATCTGAGATGGTCCAGCCGATTCGTATGTTTATCGAAGATATGCCATGAAATTCGCTGTAGAAGCTACCGAGTCCTTCGGCGTAACCCTTTGAGGCGCCGTAGTAGCCATCGGGTCGGAACGGAACAGTTTCGTCGATCTTCTTGAAATTTCCGTGCTCGATTCCATCGTAGTTTCCAGCGAGGATAGATTTATACGGCTCGTCTTGGTAGAAGCCGCCAATTGCGTGCTGTGAGCTTCCGAATACGACTCGCTTTACGCCGGTGCGTTTGGCGGCTTCATAGACGTTATATACGCCTACGAAGTTGTTCCGTAGAGCTGATTCCCAGTTGGCGTTGGCGCTTCGATCGGCGGCGAGGTGGACGACGGTGTGTTGGCCTTCGAACGCGGGAATCATGGTGTCGATTTCGGCGATGTTGCCTTTGAAATTGTGGGCATCGTCGAGTCCTTCAGTTCCGTAACGGGAGAGTGATGAGAGTTCGTATTTCTCTTCAAAATCACTTCTCAAAGCGGATCCAACAAGTCCGCTTAGGCCAGTTACGAGCACTTTTTTCTTATCAGCCATACGAATGAACCTCTGCTTACGGCAATGTGGAGTCAGTGAATCAGGGAATGATCCCAATAACGATCAATGAGGCGACGATCTTAGCCGACTTTGATTCGTTCGGGTGGGCTATTCGCCAGACGAAGATGAGGTGGTCGTGGTCTTTTTCGCTTTTACGGCGTGCCATACGACGAACATAATTCCACCGAATAGCACGACACTGAGCCAACTGATTGTTCGGTCGACTGCGACGAGGCTTATTGCTTCGTTGTCGCTTAGACCGAACAGGATCAATAGTCCTGTTAGACCACCTTCAACGAACCCGAATCCGCCGGGGGTTGGGATTGTCGTGAGCATGGCGTTTGCCAGAGCAGCGAACATTACAATGCCGAACGAAATGTCGATATCCATAGCGTCGGCAACGAAGTAGAAACGAGCGATTTCGAGTATCCAACCGATGATGCCAAGTACAAGCTGGGGCGGTATGGCCCGACCCGAGAAGCTGCCTAGAGTTCCTCGTTGGAAGTTCAAATAAGCTGCCTCGAATCGATCCGGTAATCGACGTGATAACCGATCTCCAGCCAGTCGCATGATGAGCAAGCCCAGTACGAGCGCGGATACAAGAGCAAAAGCTGAGAATACAACCCATACGGGGACCTTCGAGTCCCCTTCAATTGTGAGCCAGATAGCTGCTCCAAGTACGAGGATAAGAACTGCCGCCATGTCTTGAACACGTTCAGCGAGAACTGTGCCAAGGCTCGACGGAAAGTCGCTTTTAGATTCTTTGGCTAGCGCCCAACCGCGGTAGGCGTCGCCAAGTCGTAAGAATGCGACTGAGTTGGCGAACCAGCCCATGAGGATGATTCCAGAAAGCGTTATGGTGCTAGGAACGTGTTTTCCGTTGTCGCCACCGATGTTTGCTGTTCTAGCGATAAGTTTCCACCGGAGCCCACGGAACCAGAAACTTAGGTAGTAGAGAACGACGGCGAGAATGTATTTACCTAGATGAACGCCTTTGATGTTGCTCCACACTTCGTCCCACTCAAAATCGAAGATGCGCCACATTGCGAATCCGAGCAGAACTGCTCCGATAACGATCGCAATAAGTGTTGGTAGCGACAGCACCCGCCCGCGCAGAGTTGATGCGCTTGGCATTCCCGATTGAGGGTTATTTGCTTGGTCGTTGGGCGTTTCTGACATTTATTCGAGAGCGGAGTCGGATATTCGAGATTGAAAATTGTTAGTCGTCTTCGTCTGGTTCGATCAGCGGTGATTGATGAGGAATTCCGACTCTACGTGGAAACTGTTCAGGTGTCGAAGAGATTTTCATCAAGTAAACCATATCGTCGGGGGGGGAACTGCCGGGTTTGTCGACGGGTATTACCAATGCTGGCGCCGAGCCGAGGACTTCCAATGCCGCACTCGCTTCTGCAACTTCATCTTGAACTCCCTGGCTTTTCGGAAGAATGACCGTTCCACCAATTTTAGCGAACGGGAGGGTCAGTTCAGATAGTTCTGCGAGACGAGCAACGCCTCTGGCGAAAACGACATCGTACTGCTCTCGTTGATCGATCTCTTGACCAATGTCTTCTGCTCGACCGGTGATTACTTCTAGGCCGGTTAGTTCGAGTTCGTTGGCTACTTCTGCAAGGAAATTTGTTCGTTTACCCATGGAGTCGAGCATCGTTACCTGTAGATCAGGAAGTGCGATCTTCAGGACCATTCCGGGTATGCCAGCACCTGTGCCAACATCGATCGCACGTTTACCAGCGAACCATTCGGGCGTTGGGACGTTTCCACCGGCGGGAGTTAGCACTCTCAGCGACCTTATGAACAGTTCTTCTCGGATCTTGTCCCATGTTTTGTGCCCGGTTAGATTGAACTGTTGACTTCGGAGTTCGATTAGCTCGCGATATCGCTGTAATTGTGCCTGCTGGCGATCATCGAGATCTACTCCAAGTAGCTGGGCTGCTGCGACTACGGATTCCAAAACTGGTGAATTGCCTTGTGGGACTTGTGGATCGAATCGATGAATTATCAAAACGAGGAAATGAGCGCAAAATATCGGGCCAAGAAAAAGCCCCACAATTGCAACTGAACGATTATGTTATAGACCGCTTTGCGGATTTCGACCGGCGTAGAGTATCGCTATTATCGTGTTTTGACCTTCTATCGGCGCACACGCACAATTTGTGCGTCGACCTTTAGTGGGAATTGGAATTACTGAATTGACCGTACGAATTGTGGTTCTTGCCAAGCAAGTTCCAGATCCTGAAACCCCGCCATCGCAGTTTAAGATCGATGAATCGATGAACACTGTCATTCCGCCGAATGGAGTGCCTCCGGTTGTCAATGGATTCGATCTGAACGCCGTTGAAGCTGCGCTACTGCTACGTGACTCTGGTGCCGATGTTGAGATTACCGTTATGTCGGTAGGCAGCGATTTCGCGATGGATGCCATGAAGAAACCGCTGGCTATGGGCGCCGATCGCCTAGTGCTGGTCGATGATTCGGGCCTGGACAATATTGATTCGGCGGCAACTGTAAGAGTTCTCGCTGCCGCTATCGAGAAAGATGGCCCCTACGATTTGATCCTTGGAGGACGCCAAGCTTCGGACTGGGATCAGGCGCATGTCACTCTCGGTCTCTCAGAGGTATTGGGTTTGCCGCTTGTTTCGCTTGTTCAGAAACTCGAACTGAACGGCGATTCGGTGTCGCTTCAGCGAGTGATTCCCGATGGATACCAGACGATCACCGCGCCCGTACCTTCGGTTCTGACGATCACCAATGAACTTGGAGAACCTCGATATCCAAACTTGCGAGGAATCATGCAGGCGAGCAGGAAAAAACCGGAGATATTCTCCTTGGCTGTTTTGGGTATTTCTTCGGGTGACCTCGCTCCGAAGTTGGAGTTGAAAAAACTCTATATTCCAGAGTCGAATAAGCAGGTCGAACTTATCGAGGGTGAAGACGAGGGCGATTCCGGCAAGAAACTTGCGTTACGACTGCGCGAGGAGAAGTTGATTTAATGACATCTATATTGCTGGTCGCTGAACGCGACGAACAAGGCGAAATTAACCAGTCGACTCTCCAAGCGATCGGTGCTGCTCGCGGGCTTGTCGACGCTATTGTGACGATTTCTATTTCTGGTGAAGCACCTGCTTCGGCCAGTGCGTTGGCAGTCGAAAAAATCGTGACACTCTCACCGATTGGTGATGCTGACGACGGTATTTACGATCAGGCAACTGCCGAAATTTCCGCACTCGTTGAATCTACTTCTCCTGAAGTCGTAATCTTCAGTAAATCTGACTTTGGATCTGTAGTTGGTGCTCGGTTGGCTTTTAGATCCGACTCGGCGTTTGCTGCTGACTGCATCGAAATTTCAAATGAGGACGGCGATGGCGTTAGTGTTACTCGACCCGTATACGGTGGAAGTGCACTCGCTGAGTTCGAGATCGCATCGAAGCCGGCGATAATCACTCTGAGAGCCGGTGCTTACGAGGCCAATAGCGAAACCGGATCACCTTCGATAGAGGCATTCGATTCTGGCGTGGCTGTCGAGCAGGCTGCATCGGTAACTGGAATTGTCGCTGAAGCTCGTGAGGGCGTTCGGTTGGAAGATGCAAACTTCGTAGTTAGCGGTGGACGTGGATTGGGCGGTCCTGAACCGTTCAGCGTTCTCACCGATCTAGCAAACGCTTTAGGCGGGGCAGTTGGAGCTTCTCGTGCTGCTTGTGATGCTGGATGGATCGATCACTCGCATCAAGTTGGGCTCACCGGCAAGTCGGTAAGTCCTGACGTTTACATAGCGGTCGGAATCTCAGGAGCGAGCCAGCATATGGCGGGTTGTTCGAGTTCAACGGCGATAGTAGCTATCAATAAGGACGCCGATTCGAATATCTTCAAAGAGGCAAGATTCGGCATCGTTGGTGATTGGGAGAAGGTGCTCCCATCATTTCTTGCGACTGTTCGCGAGCTTAGGGCGTAATTTTCACAATACCGATGTAAGCTGATATCACTCGGGTGAAATACGGTCTCATGTAGAGGCCCACGCAACGAGAGGTAATACGTTGGATTTTGGTTACGGAAATGGTGTCGACGGTGTGTTCAAGTTCATCTCGAACGCCGAAGTATTGGCTGTCTTTTTTCCTAAGTTTGGCCAGTCTGTCGTAGTTGATATTCGTCCCAAAGACGGTGTTGCTCCTCTCGTGCGAGTCGTGCCGATGACTCGATCCATCGCCGACCGTCTCCGCACGATTAAGCGTATGCGTCCCGATCTCCCTCGACCCCAGGACATCATCGCCATCCCTTGGGTTGGTTACGTCGAAGCAATGAAGACGTCTGGTCTTTGGGAAAAGGTTGTTGCACGCATTGAGGAAAGTGGCTTTCCTGACGCTGTTGCGGCTGCCGAAGTGGCGTTCAAAGAGCTAGTTCGATTGGAACGCCGTGAACTTGCTCAGCTAATAATGGGCGAGCAGTATGAAACCCTCTGGGCACGCCCGACTAGCTAGTTCGGCATCGCTGAACGACGATCACGCCACAACATTGCGGACATTGTGAATCCTGTTCGTCTCCCGCTGTTCGTATATCTTGGGTACGCTCTGATCGTGTTTAGATCACGATCCGTATGTTTTCAGCGCTGTACTAGCTCAAGATTGTCCGTTTGCCTACTTACCGATTAGCACTTCTGAATAGAACAATAATGTGGACCATTGGTTCGCTGCTGCTGGTCGCGTTCGTTGTTTCTGAATGGCTTGTTACGTTACCGCTCCGACGTCGATCTAAATGGGTGTTTAGAGCGTTACTGATCCTCGTGCTGTTAGTAGCTTGGGTAGTTCCGACTGGCGACAGACGCTTCGATACTCCGGCTTCTGCCGCTTCGCTTGATCACAGATATGGACTTGTTTCGTGGGAGCTAGAGAATTTCTCCGACAAGTGGACTCATCGTATTTGGACCGTTTTTCCGTGGACTCCAACGAGCGAGAGTGATCGTCGAGAGGCGCTTGATCGATACGTAGTGCTTGTCGATGAAATACGTGCTGCGAAAGACGAACTCAACCGAGTAACGACGGTAGCAATGCCCGATTTGAACGCAGTCGCCGCTGCTCAGAATGACGTGGATCGCTTGATTGGTGAACGGGATGCGATTCGACCTGCTGTAGAGGAATTTCTCGAGCAAATCATCGATGAAATCGTTCGGGCCGATGAAATCGGCCTAGTTTCTTCATTCGTTTGGCCACCTGTCGATTTTCGAATTGGCGATCCACCGAAATTACTCGTCACTTCGCCTCGGGACGAAATATCACGAATCGAAGATGTGCTTATCGATCCTGATATATCGATTGAAGACATGTCGAGGATCGAAGACGAGTTGGTTGCAGGCCAGAATATTTCAGCCGTGATTCTTCAGACTGGTGGACTCGCGAGTTATCCAAACGTTATTCCGACCACTCATCTGAAGAGATTAGTAGATGTGGCAGCCCACGAGTGGCTTCACGCTCACTTAGCTTTTTATCCGTTGGGACAAGCATATTTCTCGGGCGGCGATATTCGTTCAATGAACGAGACGTTGGCCGATATATTCGGTCGGGAGGTTGGACTTAGGGTCTATTCAGAAGTAACCGGAGAGCCGTTTGTTGCACCGATTCGACCTGAAATAGCGTCAAATAAGGTGCCGAGTGATGAGGGAACGACGGCGGTTGAGGGTCCTGAGGCGTTCAGCTTCAATCGGTTTATGGGTGAGACTCGAAGAGAAACTGACGAATTGCTTGCTGAAGACCTAATAGACGAAGCCGAGGCGTACATGGAGTCGCGTCGAGTGGAGCTACTGGATCACGGATACCAGATTCGTAAGATCAATCAGGCGTACTTTGCGTTTCACGGAACGTATGCCGAAAGTCCGTCGTCTACAAGCCCGATAGCGAGATACCTATGGGATCTACGTGAACAAGTCGCAACTGTTGGCGATTTAGTGAAACTGCTAAGGCCAATTCGTGCGTATGCAGAATTTGAGCAACTAGTTACTGACCGAAGAATCGAACTGGAACATGCCGAGTAGAGCAGCGAAGATTGTTCGACAAAGCGGTGTGGATGCTGTGAGTTTCAGTAAGAACTCGCCATACGTCGGTATACTTGCGTCACGTATGTAAATCTGACTAGTAATTTGGTCGGTAATATTAGACTGGCTTAGCGTGAATCACGAATGTGAATTACACGATGAGTAAATGAACACTACCCAGCGTATCGGTCGAATCAACGATCGACACGAGGAGAAGCGATGGCGGCGTCAAACGAAGACACGCAGGTCGTCGATAACAAGATGTATCGACCACCGCAACAAGAAGAAACCCAGATGACTATGGACGAGGTTATCGAGCGCTTAAAGGCGTCGTTACCAAATATTCCAGGGATCGGCGGAGCAGGGTCTATCGGACTCATCTTTGTCGCATTGATTGTCATAGCTGTCGTCTGGGCTGGAACTGGTTTCTACACTGTAGGACCAGATCAAGAAGCAGTGCTGCGGACATTCGGTAAGTTCACTGGAACCACTACTGGTGGTCTTCACTGGCACTACCCAGGACCGATCGGCAAACGAAACGTTGTAGCCGTTACGACAACACGTCGTATGGAGCTTGGTTTCCGTTCTGGTGCTGATGGCTTTACGGTCGCACAGTCGGTTACTAGTGAATCGCTGATGATTACGGGTGACGAGAACATCGTCGACGTACAGGCGGTTGTTCAATATAGAATTGCCGATCTACAGTCGTTCCTATTTGAAGTAGACGACCCGGGAGATCCTGATAGAGGTATTCCAGCTGGTCGACCGGACGGTCGAACTCTTAGAGATATTGCTGAGACGGCCCTCAGACAGGCTGTTGGATCACGAAATATCGATGATGTTCTGACTACCGAGAAGGAACAGGTTCAGACTCAAGTTCTTCTCAAAATGCGACAGCTAGCTGCCGATTACAAAACTGGTATCGACGTAGTGCAGGTGTTGTTACAGAACGTAAACCCACCACTAGAAGTACAGTCGGCGTTTGAAGACGTTGTTCGTGCTCGTGAGGATAGGGAACGTTTGATCAACCTTGCACAGGCGTACGAAGCATCTGAAATTCCAAAGGCTACTGGTGAAGCTGCAAAGATCACCGAAGCTGCTGAAGGTTTCAAACAGGGTCGTATCGCTAGAGCGCAGGGTGAGGCTGATGGTTTCGATGCGATATTAGAGGGTTACCTCTTATCGCCGGACATCACTCGCCAGCGTTTGTATTTAGAGGCTGTAGAAGAGATTTTACCTGGTGTTACCAAGTTTATTCTTTCTGATTCCGGAGTTCTGCCGTTCTTGCCGCTTGATGGCTCGACTTCAGGCTCTGGGGTTGTTGCTGGGACAGGAGGGGGACAGTAATGAGTAAGCTCACTATCCCACTGATCGTAATAATTCTTGCTTTTGTAATCGTCGTGCCACAAACATTGTTTGTAGTAGATGAAACAGAGGTAGCGATTGTTACTAGATTCGGTGAATTCAAACGTTCGCACCGTGCGCCCGGACTGCAGGTAAAAACACCGTTCGCAGAGCAGGTGACTCGGTTCGATAAGCGATTGCTTCGCGTTGACGTAGCACCAGCTTCATTGCTGACGGCCGACAAGCGAAACTTAGTAATAGACTCGTACGCTAGGTACAGAATTGTTGACCCTCTTGTGTTCTTCAAAAACCTGAGAAATGAAACTCAGGCCAGTTCACGTGTGGGTGATATTGTCAACGCTCAGCTTCGACAAGAAGTTGCTCTCGATGATCAGGAAGAAGTTATTTCTGAAACTCGAGAAGACATCATGAACCGGATCACTATCGCAAGTAACCGAATTGAGGTTTCTCGTGAGGATCTGTTCAGAGACTATGGTTCTCTGAAAGACACAGCCGTAACCGTGTTTATCGATGAAGACACATCTGACACTCTGCGTTCGCGTCGAGCTACAGCAGAAGAGTTGGCGTTGCTTGAAGCTAGCGCTAACCCACCAGCGCTTGAAGGATTCTCGATCACGTACGCTGCCAGTGTCATCGAGGCACTTGGTATTGAGATTGTTGATGTGAGAATCAAGCGAGCTGACTTCCCGCCTGACGTAGAGACCAGCGTGTTCTCTCGTATGGAAGCAGAACGTGAAAAGATCGCAAGTGGTCTGCGTGCCGAAGGTACACGGGCTGATTCGGAGATCAGGGCTAATGTCGACCGACAAATCAACATTGTTCTTGAAACTGCTGAAGGTACTTCCGCATTGCTGAGAGGTGAAGCGGAACAGCAGGCGATTACGATTCTTGCGAATTCGCTTGAGAAGAATCCTGACTTCTACAGCTTCCGGCGTTCGCTAGAGGCTTACAAGGTGATCATGGATTCAAAAACTACGATCATTCTCGATCCTGAGAGCGACCTTCTTAAGTTCCTTTCGGACCCTTCCGGCGGTTCGTAAGAACGACTGAAAGTAAACACAAAACGGCTCCGTTGAAATTCTTGAATTTCTCGGAGCCGTTTTCGCGTTAGATCAGGTTGAGAAGGTGGCGATACAGCGCGAAACGAACGACAGAGATGATGACTGCTGCCGAGAGAATGAAGATCACTGAATTTATCGGAACTGAACTTGCGACAGCGGCGACAACTGCTCCGTTAGTGAGAGCGTCTTCTGCAATGAGGATGCCAACAAGTACGACGCCTGTGAGAATCAATTGAGCTAGGTAGATTCGAGGCCTATAAACGAATTTCGGATCGATACACCTGAGCACCTGGCGGATCGAAGGCTACGGAGCTTAGAGTGCGATTACGTGTTTGTTGACCGGGCGGGTTCTGAGGGCATCGGCTACCTATTAGACGAGAAATTGTTCAAATCTGCAGCTATCACACGAAACTTCATGCTGCACATATCGCTTCACTATAATTCGACTGAAATACTTGTTTGCAACACTAATATGGCAGTTGGCAGTTG
>CAWVRY010000057.1:0-9622 GCA_963932695.1 uncultured bacterium
GGCGTTTTTCGAATCTCTAGATTCAGGTGTTATCCAGCTACCTTGTCAACAAGGATGAATGCCGAAGCACCACGGTTGCCTTGGTCGCCCTCAGCGGTGACGGTAAATACCTCACCAGCTGGGAATCCACCACCGGTACCACCGACCTGGATTTCCAGATCAACAGTAACCTCGAATGCGCCGTGGTCGTTTGCGACCGCGTCACCTAAGAGGAATGGGAATTTACCTGGCTTAGACGAAACTGAGATGCTCTCGCCAGCTGTGAATCCACCACCAATTACGGTGATCGATGCAGCGCCACCAGTGATCTCAGCCGCACCGGTCGAAGGACCGCTAGCGTCGAAGACAACAATTCCTGCAATCTGTGTTGTACCGTCAGCGCCGTGAGCGCCGTCAGCGCCGTCAGCGCCGTCAGCGCCAGCTGCACCAGTATTACCAGGGTTGCCTGGGTTACCAGCTTCACCAGCTGCACCAGCTTCACCTGGGTTACCAGGGTTACCAGGCTCGCCAGGCTCACCTGGGTTACCAGCTGCACCAGGTGCACCTGAGTTACCAGGATTACCAGCTACACCTGCAGGTCCAGCCGGACCGCGTTCACCCTGACAAGCAATTGCTGCCATGAGGGCGAACATCGTACCAATCAATAGGAAAGCCTTTAGCTTTCCGTGGAGCAGTCCTGTCATTGGGCTCCGTCCTCCGGTTCTTAATATTTGAATGTCGTGCCGAACGCTGCGGCAGAACTCATTGTGAATTCATCCATAATGAGCGTAATACATGCGCATTACACGCGAATTACTGCAGATGCAGGTGGCATACCGGTGGTCATCTTATTAGGGCGATTTCTCTGCTGTCAAGCAATACAGGATGGGCTTATGGGGCGTTTTGGTGTTTGGTCCGTTGGATATACGACTGTTGCCTACTAATACGGGGGTGCTGACCTTACCTAAAAGAAGGTTAGGGTAATTAGGGACGATGTAAGCGTTAATAGATGTGCTGATATGTCTAGCTTCGTGATAATCTTCTAAGGTTGTGGTAGCACAAGAACGAAAAACGAAGTAACTAGAGAAGAACAAATCACAGAATCCCACCTTTATAGGCGGGTTGCCGGCAACAGGCCGGGTATTTGCGATACGGAGAGCACCAAACTTGGATCAGTCAGAACGAAGCGCTGTAATTGAGAAGTACAGGACCCACGAAGGCGATAGTGGATCGTCAGAGGTTCAGATAGCGCTACTGACAGCTCGGATTTCCGAGCTAACGGAACACCTGCGAGAGCACAAGCACGACCACGCAAGCCGAAGAGGCCTATTGAAAATGGTCGGGCAGCGTCGCCGTCTTCTTAACTATCTTAATAGTGAAGACGTAAATCGATACCGCGAGATCATCGTAAAACTCGGTCTCCGTAAGTAGAAAATCGCCCCTAAACAGGGGCGTTTTGTTCGCCTGAGCCTTACGCAACTCTCAAAAGATCAGAGTTCTGGCTCAACGGGTACTCGATTACCCGAAGCGACATTCATGCACAGGTGTCAGTTCCATTTTGGGGACTTGGCGCCGGGCGACGTCCCTGTGAATACATGTGCGTTGAAAAATAGAAACAGAATAGAAAATGATTAACAAATTTGAAATGGAAATCGGCGGACGAGTGCTCAAATTCGAGCACGGCCGCGTAGCTGCCCAAGCTGGCGGCGCAATTACAGTTCAGTACGGCGATACAATGTTGCTCGCTACTGCGACTGCCTCGAAGAAGCCTCGCCCGGGCGCAGACTTCCTTCCTATGACCGTCGATGTTGCCGAAAAGGCTTACGCTGGCGGCAAGCTGCCGGGTGGCTTCTTTAAGAGAGAAGGGCGACCGTCTACTGAAGCGATTCTCGCTGCTCGGATGATCGACCGACCGATTCGTCCGCTATTTTCGAAGACGATTCACAACGAAATCCAGATTATCGTAACGATACTGGCTTCCGACAAGGTGAATCCTTACCCGGCTATCGGAATCATCGGCGCTTCGATTGCGCTGGCAATTTCCGACATCGCATTCAACGATCCGATCGGCGCTTGCGTCATCGGTCTGGTTGAAGGTGAGTTGGTGGTCAACCCTACTTACGAAGAACTGCAGACAAGTGACCTCGAGTTACTGGTTGCAGGAACTGGCGAAGCCACAATGATGGTTGAGTCGGGCGGTAACTTCGTCTCCGAAGCAGTATTGCTAGATGCACTTGAGTTGGCCCAAGAGGTCAACGGTGCGATCGTCGAGCAGATCGTAGAGATTCAGGCCAAAGTCGGCAAGAAGAAGTGGGAAGCCCCTGAAGTATCTGACGAAGAGAAGGCTGCTGAGAAGGCAACTCGAACTCACGTTGGCGAAGATTTCCTGAAGGCATTGAAGTCTCCTGGAGACAAAGCTGCACGTCAGGGTCGTATGGATGACGTGATGGACGGCACGATTGAAAAGCTTTCAGTCGACCACGATGCTGGTCATGTGAAATCTGCTCTTTACGCTATCGAGACAGAAGCTGTACGAAGCACGATCCTCGAAGACGGCTCACGCCCAGACGGACGTAAGCTCGATGAACTTCGTGATCTGAACTCTGAAGTTGGTTACCTGCCACGTGTTCACGGTTCAGGAATATTTACTCGTGGTGAGACCCAGATCATGGGCGTGCTTACATTGGCTTCGGCTGGTGAGCGACAGCGCTTGGACACTTTCGGTCCAGAGACTGAAAAGCACTTCATTCATCACTACAACTTCCCTCCTTACTCAGTAGGTGAGGCAGGTCGATTCGGGTTTACTGGTCGACGTGAAATCGGTCACGGTGCGCTCGCAGAGCGTGCACTGAAGCCGGTTGTTCCAAGCCAGGCAGACTTCCCTTACACAATACGACTCGTTTCTGAGTCGCTGGCATCGAACGGTTCAACTTCGATGGCGAGTGTCTGTGCTGGTTCGCTGGCAATGATGGACGGTGGTGTTCCGATTTCAGCTCCTGTTGCTGGTATTGCCATGGGGCTTATCACTGGCGAGAACGGCAAGTACGCAGTTCTTACCGACATTCAGGGTGCTGAAGATCACTCTGGTGACATGGACTTCAAGGTTGCGGGTACACGTGAAGGTGTTACTGCGCTGCAGATGGACATTAAGGTAAAGGGAATTACATTCGAGATTATGCGTGAGGCTCTAGAGCAGGCTCGGATTGCTCGATTGCAGATTCTCGACAATATGGAAAAAACCATCTCGACTACTCGAGATGACCTCAGCGAGTTCGCTCCTCGAATGCTTTCGCTCAAGATTCCTACTGACAAGATTGGTGCGATTATCGGCCCTGGTGGCTCGGTTATTCGTGGCATGATCGACGAATTCGGTGTGACTATCGATGTTCAGGACGACGGCACAGTTGTTGTCGGATCTCCTGACCGTGAGAATGCTGAAAGAGCCGAAGCTGCAATTACAGCTCTTACTAAGGACGTTGAGATCGGTGACAAGTACACCGGTCGAGTTGTTCGAATAATGCCATTTGGTGCGTTCGTTCAGATCCTGCCTGGTAAGGACGGAATGGTTCACATTAGTGAGCTTTCTCAGCAACGAGTTCCAGACGTTGAGTCGGTTGTCAGCATTGGCGATCAGCTTGAAGTTATGGTTATCAACATCGA
The DNA here is from genome assembly GCA_963932695.1 of uncultured bacterium. GTDB lineage: Bacteria > Chloroflexota > Dehalococcoidia > Lucifugimonadales > Lucifugimonadaceae > Lucifugimonas. The sequence continues at coordinate 3,640 of CAWVRY010000057.1, forward strand.
CGGCATGGGCCGGATCGACCTGTCGCACCGTGCGCTGCTCGAAGAGAGCAACAACAGCGGTGACAGCAGCAGCAACGGAGATGACGACTCATCACCACGTCCCGAGCGACGAGAATCTCGTGACGGAGACAATCGCGGCGGTGACAGTGGCGGCGACCGAGGTCCACGTGGCCGAGGTGGCGATCGAGGTCCTCGTGGCGGTGGAGACCGCGATCGTGGCGGAGATCGTGGAGGCCGAGGTGGCGGAGGCGATCGGGGTCCACGTCGAGAGCGAAGTGATGATCGAGGACCTAGCCCAGAGCGAAGTGATCGTAATGACGAAGGCAGTTCAGATCGTGGCCCAAGGCGTCCTGCCGGTGGTTATGATGGTGGAAACCGTCGTTCGGGTCCGCCTCGACGGCGCTAAACCTTTCGCGGTAACTTCTGAAAGAAACTAAGACACGATGTCACCGGAAATAACAGTTGCAGTAAATGGCGCGCTTGGGAGGATGGGTTCAACCGTTCTCTCGGCCGCCGCCGCCGAACATGGGGTAACACCTGTGGGTGGCGCTGATATGGCAGCGTCGTCTGATTCTGTGACTATTTTCGGTACATCGATGTCGGTTCCGCTGGCTCCAAGCCTTACGGAGCTTTTCGCAATCACAAAGCCCGATGTTGTGGTCGACTTCACCAACGGTGAAGCTGCGAAAGAGTCGATACTCACTTGTATCGCCGCGGGCGTACGAGTCGTTTCTGGTTCGACAGGCCTCTCTCCTGAAGATATGGAAGAGATCAGGCAACGTTCGTCGAGCACCGGGGTTGGCGTTATCTCGGCATCTAACTTTGCGTTGGGAGCCATTGTGCTGATGCACTTGGCTGGCATCGCATCCAAGTATTTCGACTACGCCGACCTCCTAGAGAGCCACCATGAGATGAAAGTCGACGCTCCTTCAGGCACTGCTCTTTCGATTGCGGAAGCGATGATCGAAGGTCGTGGTTCACGATTTGAACAAAACGTCGCCGATTTACAGACCCTACCCGGGACTCGTGGCGGTGACTTCGAAGGTATCAACGTCCACAGCGCAAGAATGCCTGGTCGTGTCGCCCGTCACGAAGTCGTGTTTGGTGCACTTGGTCAGACCCTTACGATGATCCACGATTCAGCGAATCGCGAGAGTTTCATGCCTGGCGTTATGCTGGGAGTGAAGCACGTGGTTAACGACACCGAGTTGGTTGTTGGGTTAGCAAACGTCCTTGGACTTGGTAAGTCAAAGCCGTAGCCTACATTCGCAGCTGTAAGAGCTTACGGATTGTTGGACCCCATATTTACTATTTTCTAAACCGTAGTTAATTGCGTAAAGTCGTTTGGCGAATTGATTTGCCGACGCAGTACTTTGAGATCAAGAGATGAACAGTAACGAAATAAATATCGCCGTTGTTGGAGCCACCGGTGCAGCCGGTGGAACTGCACTTGAGCTACTTCTCGAACGGAATCACCCTGCCGATAAGATCGTGCCCATGGCATCTGAACGTTCTGCTGGCAAGAAGATTCAATACGGTGATGCTGAACTGACGATCATTCACGCAACGGTCGACGCGTTTGAAGGTGTGGACGTTGCTTTGTTCGCTGCTGGCGGCTACGTAAGCCGACGACTGGCTCATAAGGCGGTCGAAAAAGGTGTTTTCGTAATCGATAAAGGGTCGATTTTTAGAATGGACCCGACGATTCCCTTGGTCGTTCCTGAAGTTAACGGTGATGACATTGAGTGGCACCCCGGAATCGTTTCGACTCCGAACTGCACGAGCACTCCACTTGTGATGGTTCTAGATGCGTTACGCAAACTATCTCCGATTACAGCGGTTACTGTGGCGACTTACCAGTCGGTTACTGGAACAGGCGTTGCTGCTAACGAAGAGCTTATCGAGCAATCCAGAGCCTTTCTTGCCGGCGAAAATTCTGTGCCGAAGGTTTACCCGCACCCGATCGCCTTTAATGTGCTTCCCCACGTCGACGATTTCCTTGAAGACGGTTACACGAAGGAAGAACAGAAAATGTTGAACGAGTCACGCAAGATATTGCACGATGACTCTCTGCGTGTCTCGGCAACGTGCGTGCGCGTTCCAGTTGAGATTTCGCATAGTGAATCGGTGCAGATCGAATTTGAATCAAGCGTCGACGTAGCAGATGCAAAGCGTGTTCTTTCAGAGTATGACGGCATGATTGTTATAGACGATCCTAGTAAGAATGAATACCCTATGCCGCTGAGTGCTGCGGGACGTGATGAAGTTCTGGTTGGGCGAATTCGAAAAGATATTGCTCATGAGAACGGAATTGCGCTGTGGCTGGCATGTGACAACTTGCGCAAAGGCGCCGCTCTGAACGCGCTTCAGATCATGGACGAAGCACTTCGTCGAGATGCTTTCAAGCCCGCAGCTCAACGTATGGCAACATAGCTAACTATTAAATAACCTATATTTCGAAACAATCAGACAGTAACCGACGAGAGGTCGGTCAATCATGGCAGAACTAGGGCGACTTTTAACAGCAATGGTCACTCCCTTCACCGAAGAGGGCGACGTTGACTACGCACGAGCACGTGAATTGGCGAAGGCGTTGCTCAAGTCGGGTTCAGACGGACTTGTCATCGGTGGAACCACTGGTGAAGCCCCAGCGATGAGTGATGACGAGCTCTTACGGCTGTTTGCAGAAGTAAAAGAAGCGATCGGTGAAGACGGCGCGGTGATTGCCGGTACTACGAACAACAACACCCGTGGTTCGATCGCTTTGTCACGAGAGGCTGAAAAAGCCGGTGTTGACGCTCTATTGTTGACTGTTCCGGCTTACAACAAGCCAACTATGGGCGGTTTGTACCAGCACTTCACTGCAATCGCTGATTCAGTTTCGCTCCCTGGAATTCTCTACAACGTTCCATCGCGGACTGCTCTGAACATGGATGCCGCAACTACTTTGCGCCTTGCAGAAGTGCCGAACATTGTTGGTGTTAAAGAAGCATCGAGCGATCCGGATCAGATCGCATATGTGATCAAAGATTCGCCAGAAGGCTTCAAGGTGTGGAGCGGAAACGACAATGAGATTTTGTCGACTATGGCAGTGGGTGGCTACGGAATTGTGAGCGTGGCTGGAAATATCATCAGTGGCCAGATACAGAAGATGATAGGCCTGCTACTTGAAGGCGACGTCGAGGCTGCTGCAGCTGAACACCTTAGGTTGCTACCGATATTCAACGCACTGTTCTACATCACGAATCCGATTCCCGTCCGATACGCCATGAACCGCTCTGGTTTTGACGTGGGGCCTGCAAGGCTGCCTATGGTTCCTGATCAGGGTGAGCTTGACGCATTCAGTGCCAAATTCGATCCGATAATGGATCAGTACACCGTCGATTTGGCTAATTAGATCCAGATTTCAAAGCTAGATCGATGATGTGTCGGCATGGCTAATCAGGTATTCGTACTGTGTGACGAACGTCCTGAGGCAGCCGATGTGGCATCCTGACGCAACTGGAGTCTGTCGCTTCTGTAAAAGAGGATTGTTCGCTTGAGTAAAAAGCGTCGAAGTATCGTGGTCATTGGTGGAGGAAGCGGTTCCTCTGTGGCTCTACGCGGTCTCAAATCATACGATGTCGATCTAACAGCGATCGTAACTATGTTCGATAGTGGCGGCAGCACAGGCATTCTTCGAGAAGAGTTTGGCTATCCGCCATTGGGCGACATTCGCCAGTGCCTAGTGGCGTTGAGCGACAAAGGCAACGATCAAATAGTAGCGCTCAACAGTGCTCTCGACTTCCGGTTTGATGCAGAATCTAGTCTTAAAGGGCACAGTGTAGGTAATTTGGTGTTGGCAGCCTTAACAACCGTTTATAGCGGCGTTCAAGGAGCTATAGACGAGCTATCGAGGATGATGCAGCTCGAAGGGCAGGTTGTACCTGTGACGCTTGATGAAGCGCATCTGTGTGCCCGGCTAATTGACGGACAAGTGATTAGCACCGAATCAGCCATCGATCTTCGAGGCGCAAATGGTCCCGGGATTAGCGAAGTATTTTTAGACAATGAAGTTTCGGCCAATGACCGCGCCTTACAAGCGATCAGGGAAGCAGATGCAATTCTGCTGGGGCCGGGCGACCTCTACACGAGTGTGATTCCTAATCTTCTTGTACAAGAGGTTAGTGATGCCATTCGAGACACTCGTTCTCCGGTTATATATGCCTGCAACTTGATGACCAAGTTGGGCGAAACCGCCGGCTACCTCGCCTCTAAATTCGCGTCGGAGCTCGTTAGGTACATAGGAGCCCGTAAACTCGACTATTTGCTGGTGAATAGCACAAAGTTCACGCCCGACGTTTTGGACGTTTATGCTGCTGAGGATGCGCAACCCGTTGAGCTTGATAATGAGGCCGCTGAGAAATTTGCTTACGAGATTCTTGAGAGCGACCTAGCGCACATCGATGGGTTGACCGTGAGGCACCATTCCGAGCGATTAGCTGGAATTGTAATGGCTGTGATTGAGCAGCCTGTGAAGAACCAACTGAGCACCGGACTGGAATAGTCCGGCGCCCAGCGTAATTTTTCTAACAGTATTAGCCGATCAAGTCTTCGATGACCAGCGTTTCGTCACGGTGTGGTCCAGTCGAAACGATCTTCACCGGCACTCCGACGACTTCTTCAAGCTTATTTAGATAAGCCTGGGCGCCGTCGTTGATTTGGCTTGGTTTCGTAATTGACCGAGTCGATTCGGTCCAACCTGGAACCGATTCGTAAATTGGTTTTGCTCGTTCGAGCCTCGCAGCGTCAATCGGAAACTGGTCAGTGCGCTTGCCGTCTAGTTCGTAAGCGACACAAATCTTTATCTCGTCCCACCCGTCGAGAGTGTCGAGACGAGTGACTATCAAGCCGTCGAAACCATTCACACGGGCAGAGTACTTCGCTGCGACACCGTCGAACCAGCCGATTCGGCGGGCCCTTCCAGTTGTCACTCCGAATTCGCCTGCCATCTCACGTATGCGGTCGCCCTCTTCACCATGAATTTCGGTAGGGAACGGGCCTGCACCTACTCTGGTGCAATATGCCTTGAACACCCCTGCAACTCCACCGTACGACCGAGGACCCATGCCCAGACCAGTTAGAGTTCCTCCAACTGTAGGGTTTGAGCTCGTTACATACGGGTATGTTCCGTGGTCAAGATCGAGTAGTGCACCTTGTGCGCCTTCGACGATGACGTTCTCGCCATTATCGATAGCATCTGCGACCAAGTTTTCTACTGGGCGAATGTACTCCGCTAGCTCGTTTGCCCATTTTTTCGTCAGCGCAATAATATCTTCGATGTCGACTGGGTTACCACCGTAAATTTTGGTGATGATTTCGTTTTTGAACGCTACGATCTCAGGGAGCCGGAGTGCAAGTTCTTCTGGGTCGAGCAGCTCGCCCACCCGTAGGCCTTGCCTTGCAACTTTGTCGACATAGGCGGGTCCGACTCCTCGGCCTGTCGTCCCGATCGCTGCGTCACCGCGCTTGGCTTCCTCGAGTTGGTCGAGAACCACGTGGTACGGCATGATGAGATGAGCACGATCGCTTACAGCGAGTCGTGACGGGTCGAGATTATTCTCGCCAATTTCTTTCAGCAGAACTTCTGGATCAACGACCACACCGTTTCCGATCACGTTCATTGTGTGAGGCCAGCAAATTCCTGACGGAACGAGATGAAGCTTGAAAGTACCAGCGTCGTTTATGACAGTGTGTCCGGCGTTATTGCCGCCGGAGTAGCGTGCGATGATCGCAGCTTTTTCGGCAAGGAAATCAATGATCTTGCCTTTGCCTTCGTCGCCCCACTGGGCGCCAATGACGGCGTATGCCGGCATTTCGAACTCCCTTGTTACGCGCCGCTGGTCCGCAAAAATAGCCATTGTTAAGTGGCGAACGGACCAGCACATTTATGCAACAGGTTGTTGCCGATGAAGTATATCAGGCAAATAGCGGTTAGCTCGCG
>CAWVRY010000058.1:0-9164 GCA_963932695.1 uncultured bacterium
CGGTTTCAACAACCGCTGCGCCTGGGACGACTACCGTCTCGACTACCGTCTCGACAACGGTGTCGCCTGGGACTTCCACGATTACAGTCTCGACGACTGTGGTCTCTTCGCCACCCCCGCATGCGACTACTACCAATGCAAGGAGTGCGCTGAGCAGCCCAAGCACGATAGTAGACGTTGCGCGAGGCAGCCTTTTATCTCGTACAAACATGAAACATTTTCTCCATCTCTAAGATGCACCACCAATATAGTGGAATATATCATTTTCAGCTGCGTTTTAATATATTTAAACCACGCAATTGATCGAGACTGAGAGTAAACCAGCTCGATTACATTGTCAACTTATTTAAAAATTAGATAAAAAAATATATATATCGATATATTTCATGATACCGTGATCGTTCTTACGCTTTAAGTCGGTGCTGGATCTAAGCCCGTACAAAACAGCAGGAGTCAGAAATTGAAGATTACAGCCGTCCGACCGTGGATCATTCAAGTTCCGTGGAGCATCAGACCAGGCGAAGAGCCTTCAGTAGACAACAAGCACGAACTCCTCTTTTGCCAAGTAGATACCGATGAAGGAATTACGGGCTGGGGTGAGGTGACGACCTATCCTGGTGCTGTTGGTAATCGTTCGATCGCCCACATGATCCGCGAGGTCGGTAGCACTTTGATCGGTAGGGATCCAGCTCACATTGAAAGAATCTGGATCGACAACGTCAGGACTATGACGTATGTGGGGACGAGAGGGGCAGTTTCTGCAACAGCAAGTGCAATCGACATTGCACTTTGGGACATTCAGGGCAAAGTACTCAATCTGCCAATCTACAAGCTCATGGGTGGACCAGTTCGGGACCGAATTGCGCTGTACACCCACCCTCCCATGACCACTGATCCAATTCAGGCTGCAAAAGATGCCCGAGCGATAGTGGATGCCGGTTACTCTGCATTCAAGTTCGACCCGATGATGCACAACATCCCCGAAGGTAACGCCCACTATATTGATGGCCAGTTGAGCCGCCAAGGGATGGAAGAAGCATGGGAGATCACTGCCGCAATCCGAGAAGAAGTGGGTCCAGCTCCTGAGCTGCTAATCGACGCTCACGGTAAGTACAACGTTCCTACTGCGATCGATCTGTGTTTAGGTCTAGAGGAATCGAACATTTTTTGGTTTGAAGAGCCCGTTCCGGTAGAAAGCAACCACGCACTCCGGCAGGTGCGAGAGAAGATCAATGCCAAGATCTCGGTGGGAGAACGCCTTTTCACCCGCTGGGATTTCGTTGATATTTTCGAGAACGAACTTGCGGACTTCATCATGCCAGACGTCACGTGGACAGGTGGAATCAGTGAACTGAAGAAGATCGCCACACTCGCCGAGTCGTACTACGTTCCGATCTCACCACACGATGCGAGCGGGCCCATCAACGTTATGGCCGGAGCGCAAGTAATGATGACCGTGCCCAACTTCTACAAGCTAGAAACCAGTCGTTACGACTTAAGTGACTACAACCAGTTCATTGATGAACCGTTGGATATCCGCGAGGGCCATCTCTACATTCCTGACAAACCTGGACTAGGAGTCAATCTGGATCCTGACGCGCTCGAGCGATTCGCTATAGAGGGATTTGCCGGATGACAGTGTGCGACGGCGTGGCAGGCAACATGAAATTCGTAATAACCCAAGGAACATAAGACAGTGGCAAAGATTTCTCTTATCGGCGCAGGCAGCGCGACGTTCGCACGTCGCCTACTACAAGACATCGTGTGTGTGCCTGAACTTTCCGATTCGACCATTTCGTTGATGGACACCAATCCTGAACGGCTCGCATTGATGAGCAAGTACGCTAACAAGCTCGTTCGCGATACCGGAACAAATATCAAGATAGAGACAACCCCAGATCGACGTGAGGCGCTCGACGGTTCCAACTACGTTCTTACGACCATTCGAGTCGGCGACAACTATGAGCGCGATATCGCCATTCCGCTGAAATACGGCATCGATCAATCGGTGGGCGACACCGTTGGACCCGGTGGAGTGTTCAAGGCACTTCGCACGGCTCCAGTTCTCATGGATATTTGTGAAGACATGGAGGATGTAGCTCCCGATGCCACGCTGCTCAACTACACAAACCCGATGGCGATCGCTTGCTGGTCAATCGCTGAAGCCACTTCAGTGCCGACGATTGGTCTTTGCCACAGTGTTCAGCGCACCACCCTCGATCTCGCCGACTACATGGGTGTATCGCCAGATCGTGTGAAAGGTTGGGTCGCTGGGATCAACCACCTCGCATGGTTCCTGCGACTCGAAGTCGATGGACAGGACGCCTATCCACAACTGGTTGAAGCGATGAATAACCCCGAAATATTCTCCCGTGACACTGTGCGATTTGAAGTAATGAAGCAGTTCGGATATTTCGTTACGGAGTCGACTCGGCACATGTCGGAGTACACGCCGTACTTCCGCACGAACGAAGAGACAATTGAAGATTTCAATTTGGACCAGATTCCGCAGTATCTGCAGCAATATGAGACTCGGGATGACGGTAACGCAACGAAGATTCTGGAAGACATTAATTCGGACAAGAAACTTACAGCTACACGCTCAGACGAGTACGCATGCCGAATTATCGAGGCGATGGAATCGGATCGCCCCACCGTGATCAACGGGAACGTGCCCAACGAGGGTCTTATCGATAATCTGCTCAACTTGAGTAGCGTCGAAGTTCCGATTCTCATCGACAAACTCGGCTTCCATCCAATGGCGGTCGGAGAACTTCCGGGGCAGCTCGCTGCATTGAGTCGATCTAATCAGGCGGTACAGCAGTTGGCAACACAGGCGATTCTAGATGGCGACAAGGAAGCGGCGTTTCACGCCATAGCGCTCGATCCGCTTACTTCGGCGGTACTGTCGCTAGGTGAGATACGAGAGATGTTTGATGAGATGTGGACGGCCCACGGCACCGAATTGGCTGCCTTTTCGTAAGGAAGCCTAGGAACTTAACGAAGATCAAATCTATGCGGCGCCAAAAGCGCCATCGCTGTGCACGCCTCTGTATTGATTGTTTCATTTACAGAGGTGTGCAGAGTACGCCTACAAGGATATTTCATGCCCAGCCCTGCTTTTACTCCTATGAACGCTGTTCCGTTCACCCGCGTTGTAATTGACGATCAATTTTGGTCGCCTCGGCAGGAAACAAACCGCAATGTCACTATCCCGTATGTACAGTCGATGTCCGAGAAGACGGGCCGCTTTGACTCCTTCCAATTGACTAAAGCTGACCTTGAAGGTGGATGGAAGTTTGGCATGCCAAACCCTCCGATTTACTGGGATTCCGACGTCGCTAAATGGATCGAAGCCGCGAGCTACTCGCTTGCGACTCACCCTGATGTAGAACTTGCAGCGAAGGTCGACGAGGTCATCGCATTAGTCGCAGCGTCACAGCAGGATGACGGCTACCTGAATGTGCATTTCACAGCTGTTGATCCAGACGGCAGGTGGACTAATCTGCGCGATCTACACGAGCTGTACTGCGCAGGCCATCTAATCGAAGCTGCGGTGGCGCACTTCGAAGCCACAGGCAAGCGAACGTTGCTTGACCCGATGATCCGCTACACCGATTACATCGCATCGATGTTCGGCACCGCGCCAGGAAAAAGACGTGGGTATCCCGGTCACGAGGAGATTGAACTGGCACTGGTAAGGCTATGGAAGACCACCGGTGAAAAGCGATTCATGGATCTTGCCAGCTACTTCATCGACGAAAGAGGGCAGGCACCTCACTATTTCGACATTGAGTCGGATGAACGCATTGAAGATGATAAGAACGTAGATGAATGGCCACACTCTGTGGGTCAGCGTCATGATGAGATACAGGCCCACCTACCTGTGCGAGAACAGACGACTGCCGAAGGTCACTCAGTGCGGGCGATGTATCTCTACGATGGCATGGTAGGTGTTGCCGCTGCTACCGACGATGAGGGATTGATGGCAGCGTGTAGAAAACTCTGGGACAACGTCACAAATCGCCGTATGTACATCACCGGAGGCGTTGGTTCGACGTACGAGGGCGAACGATTCACCACAGATCACGATCTGCCCAGTGATACGGCGTATGCAGAAACTTGCGCATCTATCGGCCTCATAAATTGGGCGACTCGAATGCTGCAAGCGGAAGGCGACTCTCGATACGCTGATGAGTTAGAGCGTGTGCTGTACAACGGCTTTCTCAGCGGCGTTTCTCTGGGTGGCGACACGTTCTTCTACGCGAACCTGCTAGAGGTCGATCCCAATGCTCCATATTTCAAAACGCGGGAACGTATTAAACCTTTTCGGCAGGGCTGGTTCGACACTGCATGTTGCCCTCCAAATGTGAGCAGGACAATGGCCGCGCTCGGCCAATATCTCTACTCAGAAAACTCAGAGGGTGTGGCAATACACATGTACGTGTCCGGCGAAGTAGCCGCCCACGTCGGTGACACAGTTGTCACAATCAAGCAAAAGACCCACTATCCATGGGACGGTGACGTGGCGATCACGCTGGAACTCGATCAGCCTGCCGAGTTCGATCTGCGATTACGGATTCCGGGCTGGTGCAATGATGCCAAATTGGAGATCAACGGTTCGCCGGTAGAACTCCAGACTGAAAAGGGCTACGCCTCGCTGCACCGCGTATGGCAATCCGGTGACATCGTGGCTCTTCGATTGGCGATGCCGGTGCGTCGAATCTACAGCGATCGCCGAGTCAGCTCCAGCGCAGGTAAAGTTGCTCTACAACGCGGCCCAATCGTTTACTGCCTTGAAGAAGTAGACAACAGCACGGGGCTGAACGCAGTGATATTGCCGCGTGATGCTGAATTGAATAGCGAGTTCGAAGAGTCGTTGTTCGGTGGAGTCACTACGATTTCAGCTACGGCCAAGAAAATCAGTAAAGACGCAGGGGAGCCGCTTTATTCCACTGACCCTGGAACGTTGACAGCGACTTCCGTAAAAGCTGTGCCGTACGCGTTGTGGGGCAATAGAGAACAGGGTGAAATGTTGGTTTGGATCAACGAAGCCTAGCGAGAAGCCCGGTGCTGGCGATACGGACTGGAAAGTCAATTGTGCGTGATATTTCAATCTTGAACTCTTCTCCCTCAGGGAGAGGGCATCTCGAGGAATAGCTATCGGAAAGAAACTAAATGAAAATTGAGAAAATCGAAACCTGGCTTGTATCGAAGTGGTTGACCGTTCGGGTTACCTGCGATGACGGGACGTATGGCGTTGGTGAAGGGAATTTCTGGAGCTACGCCGATGCGACTGAGGTGATCACTCACCGAATCGAGGACGACATACGCGGGTTAGATCCGCGGGACGTTGATCGCATTTGGAACGTCGCTTACCGCAAGTACTCATTCAGGAGTCCGGCGATTACAGCCGTTCTGAGCGCTATCGATATTGCGCTGTGGGACATCAAGGGGAAGCGATTAGGTGCGCCTGTCTGGGATCTTCTCGGAGGCAAGATTCGTGATCGTGTTCGAGCTATTCCGCTACTTGGTTCATCAGACTACTCCGGTCCGCTTTCAACCCCAGAGAGCTTCGCCAAAGCGGCTCGCTTGATCAAGGGTGACGGATACACCGCGCTCAAGATGACTCCATTCCCTCGGAACTGGAGTGAGTTATCACATGGTGATCTGATTCGCCAGAACACCGCGATCGTTGAGGCGGTTCGAGAAGAGGTCGGCTGGGACTTCGACATCGGAATCGAGATTCACCGCAACATGTTCCCTGGATCATCCGTGGTGTTCGCACAACAGATCGAAAAGTTCTTGCCTTACTTCTACGAAGATCCCATTGCACCTGACTCGGTGATGTCGATGGGTGGTGTTGGTGACAAGGTCAACATTCCGTTAGCTGTAGGTGAACGCAACAACACGCTCTGGGAGTTCCGAGAGTACTGCACATTGCCGGGTGTCAGCTTCCTCAAGCCCGACATTGGTCTGGCTGGCGGTTTCACTCACGTTAAAAAAATCGCTGCAGTTGCTGAGAGTTTCCACATCAAGATAGCCCCGCATCACTTCCTGGGTCCGATTGCCAATATGGCAAACACGCACATTGCGATGGCGACACCGAACTGGGATGTGAACGAGTTCATACCAGAGGCTGGTACGTTCAAGGAAGACATCGTTACGAATGTGTCCGAAGTGAAGGACGGTTACTTCATTCCTTCGTATGCGCCTGGATTGGGTATAGATATCAACGAAGAAGAAATGGCCAAGCATCCTTACGATGCAAACATAGGCGAACCTCCACGGCGTCCCGATGGCGGAATAACGCTGGGATAGGCGATATGGCAACGACTGAACCGAATACACGCTTCGAAGGCAAAGTATCAATTGCCGTTGAGCGCAGTGTCGCTCACCGCGACGAAGTAGAAACTCCGCAACGTTTACGTTTGCATCGGGGTCCATACTTACGATCGAAATCTCGATATAAGAACACCGATGCTGGAGCGAGCCTATGACCACCCTTGATGAGCGAATAGCGAACCTAGAATCACCGGATCTGGTTGAGCAGGTAAAAAGGTGGCGCACTTCGCGCGAGCGACTTTCATCCGACAAACATCGGCCGACGTTCCACTTCTCGCCGCCAGAGAATTTTATGAACGACCCGAACGGGTTGTGCCAGTGGAAGGGCTTGTATCACCTTTTCTACCAGTTCCGTGGAGATGGTGAGGACCGTGTTCATTGGGGGCACGCGGTAAGTGAGGATCTTGTGCGTTGGAAAGACCTTCCGATCGCGCTGTACCCAGATCAAGAACAAGACGTCTTCAGCGGTCAGACGTTGGTCGAAGATGATCGAGTCATTGCTGCTTATCACGGCACTCAGGCTGGAAACGCCATCGCTACCGCATCTGACTATTTGTTGATGGACTGGAAGAAGAATCCGAAAAACCCTGCGATTCCGATCGTGCCTTTCGATGAGGAAACGGGGACGCCTTATCGAGTGTTCGATCCGTGCATTTGGAAAGAGGATGATGGCTACTACGCGCTGTCAGGAACATTCAAGAACGGAGAGCGCAGTATCGATTGCGAAGGCGTTGACCACCTATTTCATTCGACTGATCTGACGAACTGGGAATATCTTGGTGAGTTGATTTCGGCTAACTACACAAGCGAACCGGGCGAAGACTACGCAGTGCCGAATTTCTGGCCGATTGGCAATGGCAAGCACATGCTGCTGTTCTTCAGTCACAAGCGCGGCGGCCAATACTTTGTCGGCGACTATGATCAAGCGAATCACAAGTTCACGCCTGACTATCACGGACGTTTGAACAACGGGCCATTGGCTATTGGAAGTCTTCATGCTCCTTCGGCGACAATCGACGATAGCGGTCGCTTTTTGGCGATATTTAACGTTAAAGAGAGTAGGGAGTCGCAGGGCTGGGACGACATTATGACGCTGCCAACACATCTCTCATTGCGGGACGACAATTCGTTGAGTATTCGACCAGTAGACGAGATCGAATCACTTCGAGGCGATCGCACTACTGCTAATGACGTCGAGGTCGGAGCGGGTCAACACGTTGTGCTCGATTCCATCGAAGGCAACGCTATCGAGATATCGATAACTATTGACCCAGGTGATGCTCAGGAAGTTGGATTAAACGTATTGGAATCGCCAGATGCTGAAGAGACCACACGAATTTCATTCTTCCCGAAAGGGCACCCCCGCTGGGGATCTGCGCACTTGCAGATTGACGGAAGTTCATCGTCGATACGTAGCGATCTCATATCGCGTCCACCGGAACTAGCGCCATTCGATGTGAGTGAGGCTGAGCCGATTAATCTGAGGATTTTCGTTGACCGCAGCATTATCGAAGTGTTCGCCAACGACAGACAATGCCTGACGCTCCGAGCCTATCCAGATCGTGACGACAGCGTAGGCGTATCGCTGTTTTCTAGAGGTGGGACAGCGAAGTTCACCGAAATCGAATCATGGCAGATGGAATGCACATGGCCTGAGTTGAGATAGCCCGATCGTGCCTGGTATCGGGTTGTGGTGATTTCTCGTTGGCGGTGAAGTTTTTGGCAACCGGAACTGCAACGACTTGATTCCGAAGTGAGCCTAGAAGGGTTTCGCTTTCAGCGCGACTTATGCAGTAGCAACCGATATCTTGGACCGAAATTCATTCTTTTAAGTAGCTGGTCCTACGAGATCGGCCATAGTGGAGGTGCCGAATGACCTGGAAACTGTCTGCATTCGCGGATGAAATTGGTTCTGATCCAGAACTTCAGTTTTCTACTCTGGAAAATCTGGGTGTCAGTGAAATCCAGTTGCGGGGTGCCTGGGACAAGAGCGTCATGGAGTTGTCGATCAGTGAATTAACTGAGCTGAAATCGATCGCACTATCCCATGGTCTGGGATTTCATGGAATCGGTAGCCCCTTGGGTAAACTGAATATCTCGGAGGATGTCCAGATCTCAATCGACGGTGTTCGCACGGCTGCCGCGGCTGCTCATGCAGTTGGTGCTACGCGGGTCAGGGTGTTCTCGTTCTACTACGACTCGGAAGTTGGTCCTGAAAGTATTCGTACGCAGGTGATCGATCGTTTGGGCTCGATGCTTGAAGTGGCGGAGCAGTCGGGTGTGACCCTGATACACGAGAACGAGAAGGACATTTATGGTGATACCGGAGATCGTTGTCTTGATCTCGCCGTGAATTTACCGGCGCTCGGACACTGTTTCGACTTTTCTAACTTCGTTCAGTGCGGTGAAGACACCATGGAGTGCTGGAACAAGTTACGTGATTATGTCGTCTACTTTGATGTGAAAGACGCTATCGCCGCGAGCGGAAAAGTCGTGCCTGCGGGCGAAGGCGATGGCCATCTGGAGGAGATATTCCGGAGTGCGATCGAAAGCGGATACGACGACAGATTTAATCTCGAACCTCATCTTTCTGGCGGCGGACAGTTCGGCGGTTCGACATCCCCCGAACTTTTCTTAGTAGCAGTAAACGCCTTGAACAAAGTCCTCGCTCAAGCCAGAAGCTGAGCACATTCCCCAAATCCCTCGACTCCGCTCTAATGGGTCAACTTAGGGTCAATTAATAGAAAAGCCCCCGCATTTCTGCTCGAAGAACTGGTTCAATCGGGTTCTGCCAGAACCCCCTCTGATGACTCCTTCTC
>CAWVRY010000059.1:0-9051 GCA_963932695.1 uncultured bacterium
CCCGGCGGAGAACGCCGTGGTCGTCGGCCTCGTCGTGAGGATGAAGACTCAGGTCTCGTCGAACGCGTCGTAAAGATTCGCAGGGTTTCAAAAGTGGTCAAGGGTGGCCGAAACCTAACATTTAACGCAATGGTTGTAGTTGGAGACGGCAACGGAAACGTTGGCGCTGCTCTAGGTGCTGCCGGTGCGGTTCCTGATGCTGTTCGCAAGGGAACTACATACGCCAAAAAGGCAATGATGAAGATTGAACTGAATGGTCCGACCATTCCACACGAGATCACTTCGAAGTTCTCAGGTGCAAAGGTGCTGTTGAAGCCCGCTGCACCTGGTACTGGTGTGATTGCTGGTGGTGGTGTTCGAGCCGTGATGGAAGCTGTTGGCGTGAAGGACGTTCTTTCAAAGACATTCGGGTCATCCAACACCATAAACATCGTCAAGGCCACACTCGCTGCACTTGAACAGCTCCGAGACCCTGTAGCCGCTGTTGAGCGACGCAAGGGTGTAAAGGCTTCAGGCGCACCTAAAGACGAAGCAGCTTCGTAATTCCAGGGAACCTTTAAATCATGGCAACATTACGAATCACTCAACTTCGAAGCGGTATCGGTACGAAGCCTAATCAACGGGCTACGCTGAAGGCGCTCGGTCTCCGACGCATCCGTCACGAAGTCGTCAAGAACGATAGTCCTCAGATACGTGGAATGATCGCTAAGGTCATCCACCTCATCTCCGTCGAAGAAACTAAGTAAAAAACTCTCGTATCGATATATCGATACATCAGTTCACTGAATCAGTAAGAATTTAGATATGCCTGGACTACACCAGCTAAAACCATCAAAAAACTCTAAGAGAGACCGCAAGCGCGTTGGTCGCGGTAACGGATCCGGAACCGGAACGTTCTCAGGCCGAGGCTCTAAGGGACAGAAGCAGCGCGGAAGCGTACCGTTCCTGTTCGAAGGTGGACAGCTACCGCTGATCAAACGCCTTCCCCACATGCGCGGCTTCACGAACATCTTCCGTGTCGAAGCAACTCCTGTGAATCTTGAGACTCTCAATGATTTCGCATCGGGTTCTGACGTAACCATTGCAAAGCTAGTTGAAGCCGGTGTTGTTCGAAAGAAGAACGCTCGAGTCAAGGTTCTTGGCGATGGCGATATTACGAAGAAGCTAAACGTATCTGCTCACGCTTTCAGCAAATCTGCAAAAGAAAAGATTGAAGCTGCTGGCGGAACCACAACCATCATTGAAGTAGATAAAGCAGACCACGCTAAAAAAGCAAAGTCGGCTAAGTAAACATGACCCAGGCCAAACAATCCGGTGAATCTGCAGTTCCGGCACTCTTCCGTGCCGCAGCGGATGCATGGCGAATTCCTGATCTTCGATTCAGAATCCTCTTTACTTTGGGGATTCTTGTCATTTTCAGGTTCTTCGCACACGTTCCTGTTCCAGGAGTCGACCGTGAAGCCTTGGCCGCAGCATTTGAAGCTAACCCGCTTCTCGGTTTTTTGGACCTCTTCTCAGGTGGAGCTCTTCGAAACCTTTCGATCGCAGCACTCGGTGTATATCCATACATAACTGCATCGATCATCTTGCAAATTCTGACTCCGATTATTCCTACCCTGAAGAATCTTTCTCAGGAAGGTGAAGGCGGACGTCAGGCAATCAACCGGTACACCCACTACCTAACCGTTCCGTTGGCATTCCTTCAAGGGTTTGGCCAGCTGAACTTGTTCGCAAGTGGATTCAACACCACTGGCGGTGCTGCCATCAGCGGTATTGGTCTTGGCGCCGATACGTTGAATACAGTTACGATTCTTCTTGCAATGACAGCAGGAACAATGCTTCTGGTTTGGATGGGTGAGCTTGTAACTGAAAAGGGAATTGGTAACGGCATATCGCTGATTATCTTTGCCGGTATCGTTTCGACATTGCCGCAAGTTGCCGGGCAGCTTTGGCTGTTACGCGACCAAATTTTCCAAGTGGGAATGCTGGTATTCATTGCTATAGCTATCGTCTATCTGATCGTTTACTTTGCTGAAGCGCAGAGGAAGATCCCCGTTCAATACGGGCGTAGTGTGTTCCGTGGTGGGCAGATGTATAGACAATCGGGCGCCACGAATATTCCGCTGCGTGTTAACGCGGCAGGAATGATTCCACTGATTTTCTCGTTCTCGATTCTTATTCTGCCTTCGGTGGTCGCCAGTTACTTCAATGACGGCTCCGACGGATTTGTTTCGACTATCGCTAACTTCTTCCAGAATTCGTTTGGGCCTACAAGCACAATTTACTGGGTCGCAGTATTTCTGCTCGTGGTGATCTTCACGTTCTTCTACACATTGGTCGTTCACAACCAGCAGAACCTCGCAGAGAACCTCCAGAAAAATGGTGGTTTCGTGCCGGGTATCCGCCCTGGACCGCCAACCAAGATTTACCTAATGCGAGTGGTACTTCGTATCACTTGGGGTGGTGCTCTCTTCTTAGGGTTCATCGCAATCCTCCCTTACCTCGCTCAGTTGGTAACCAATTTGCCTAACGCAACGACCATTTTGCAGAGCACAAGCCTGCTGATCATGGTTGGTGTTGCGCTCGACACGATGCGACAGCTTGAATCTCAGTTGCTCATGCGTAACTACGAAGGATTCGTCCGCTAAAGAGCGGTCACTACGCATATGCGCATCGTACTAATGGGTCCGCCAGGCGCGGGCAAAGGCACACAAGCACGTCGTATTGCTGAATCGACCGGTATGAAGCACCTTTCAACTGGTGACATGCTGCGAGCTGAAGTAGCGGCGGGTAGTGAACTTGGTCTTCTTGCGAAGGATTTCATGGATAGAGGCGATTATGTACCTGACTCGAACATCATCGCAATGATCCAGCAATACGTTAGCGATCCTGCAGGCGTACTGCTCGACGGATTCCCTCGAACTCTGGTTCAAGCAGAATCACTCGACGAATCGCTTAGCGCTGCCGGGTTGCCTATCGACAAGGTTGTTCACATGTCGGTCGATACAGACGAGCTGGTGAAACGACTCTCGAGCCGAGCGGTGTGTAGCTCGTGCCAGACACCGTACAATATGGTTTCAGATGCACCTTCTAATGAGGGCGTATGCGACAAGTGCGGTAGTGAAGTAATCGTTAGAGATGACGATAAGCCTGAATCAGTGATGAACCGAATGAAGGTTTACGAAAAACTAACTGCACCTGTGCTGAACTATTACAAATCACGCGGCGACGTGATCGAAATTTTTGCAACCGGTACGCTTGATTCAGTGTTTGAGGAACTAACTCAAGCCATTGGATCTGGTAATTAAACGAACTAATCCCGTATTTAGGGATATACTAGGAGAGATCGTTCTTTGAACGGTGAATCGACGCCCCGAATCGTAGCCAGCGGAAATCCCGCTCCAGGTGCCATATTAAAATCGGCACGGGAGCTGGAAATTATGCGCGAGGCCGGGCGAATTGTCGCGTTTGCCGTACGGAAAGCGTTCGCTGCGTTAGAGCAGGGGATTACGACTCGTGAGCTTGACGACATTGCTCGTAGGGCTATCGAATCGGAAGGTGCAAAACCCGGATTTCTGGGTCTGTACGGATTTCCGGCTACGGCGTGTATATCGATAAATGAAGAGATTGTTCACGGTATTCCGGGTGATCGAGTCGTACAAAATGGCGATTTGGTAACTCTGGATTGTGGAGCGATAGTAGACGGGTACAACAGCGATCATGCGGTAACGCAGGTGGCTGGCTCTTCATCAAGTGAGAAGGATGGCCTAATCGAAACCACTCGTGCATCACTTGAAATGGGGATACGAGCGGCTCGACCAGGTAATAGGGTTGGCGACATATCAAACGCCATTGAAAGTCATGTGCTTCCGAAGTCTTACGAACTAGTTCGTGAGTACGTTGGGCACGGAATTGGTAAGGATCTGCACGAGCCTCCGCAGGTTCCGAACTTTGGTCCAGCGGGACACGGTTTGGAACTAAAGGCGGGTCTCGTACTGGCGATAGAACCAATGGTGAATGCCGGTGGTTGGAAAACCAGAATGCTTGACGACGGTTGGACTGTTGTCACTGAAGATGGCGCACTTGCGTGTCATTTTGAGCACACGATAGCGATTACGGAGGATGGTCCGGTAGTTCTGACAGTTGAATAGACAACGTCCATAATAAAACCGAACTAAAAATATATTGGCAAAAAAGGAAGCGATCGAAGTTGAAGGTCTCGTAAATGAGGCGCTACCAAACGCGTTCTTCAAGATCGCACTTCCAAATGGTCACGAGGTCCTGGCTCACGCTTCAGGAAAAATCCGTAAGAACTTCATTCGAATCCTTCCCGGTGACAAAGTCTTGGTTGAACTATCGGCCTATGACCTAACCCGTGGTCGGATTACATATCGATTCAAGTAAGAGTCAAAGTACGCAAGTGCTGACGCTAGGAAAAGCGCCCCAGCGCACGAGAGATAAATCATGAAAGTCAAAGCATCCGTCAAGGCCAAGCATCCCGGCAGCAAAATTGTTCG
This sequence comes from uncultured bacterium, assembly GCA_963932695.1. Classification (GTDB taxonomy): domain Bacteria; phylum Chloroflexota; class Dehalococcoidia; order Lucifugimonadales; family Lucifugimonadaceae; genus Lucifugimonas. Next base: position 4,518 of record CAWVRY010000059.1, read on the forward strand.
CCGTAAGGGACGCGTCTACGTGATTAATAAACTGACCCCGCGCCTCAAAGCGCGACAGGGCTAGCCGAACAACAGGAGATATCAGCCTTATGGCGATCGTCGCCGGTGTAAACATTCCGGACAACCAGAGACTCGAAATAGCACTGACTGCCATTTATGGCATCGGTCGAACCACATCTAAAAAGATTATGGAAGATTCAGGCATGACTGAATCGACCCGCGTTCGAGATCTCAATGATGAAGAGCTCGCTCGAGTACGAAGTGCTGTCGAGAGGACTGGACTCCTCATCGAGGGTGACCTTCGACGTGAGATTCAGCTGAACATTCGACGACTCACGGATATTCAAACATTCCGGGGTATGCGACACCGTCGTGGCCTCCCTGTTCGCGGACAGCGAACTAAGACGAACGCTCGAACCAAACGTGGCCGCCGACAGACGGTTGCCGGACGTAAGCGAGTGGCTCAATAATCACGGTTAGTCCGTTACTGAAACTTAGTACGGCGCTAGCCGCCCATTAGATATTTACGCTAGAGGATTACGAATAAAAATATGCCTAGACAGCGAGCACGACGACGCGAAAAGAAGTTTGTCCCACAGGGCAAGGCATTCATTAGCGCAACGTTCAACAACACGCTCATTACAATGACCGACCCGCAGGGCAACACGATTTCGCAAAGCAGTGCTGGTGCAATGGGCTTTAAAGGCTCACGAAAATCCACCGCATTTGCAGCTCAGCGCGCAGGTGAAACGGCAGCAAGAACAGCTATGGAACACGGTCTCAAGACTGTGAACGTCATGATCAAGGGTCCCGGCTCTGGTCGTGAAGCAGCTATTCGAGCAATTCAGGCTGCTGGCATCCGAGTAGTGTCCATTCGCGACATCACTCCAGTGCCACACAACGGATGCCGTCCGCCGAAGAAGCGCCGAGTATAAATAGTCACGAACGAGCTCCTTGCCAAATAGCAGCTCGTTCCACTGACGCCGAACTAGATCGATTAATAATCGAAAGATAACTCAGGAAACTAATGGCAAGGTATACCGGACCTAAATGTAAGAACTGCCGACGCTTCGGGATGAAGCTCTGCTCAAAGCCTTCAGGCAAATGTGCCTGGGAGCGACGAAAGAGCGCACCCGGAGATAAGTCGACTCAGCAACGCCGACGACGTATCTCTGAATACGGAACTCAGCTGCGAGAAAAGCAGAAAGCACGCGCTATTTACGGCGTGTTGGAACGTCAGTTCCGCAACTACTACAAGAAAGCTAGCCGACTTGAGGGTGTAACAGGTGACCGTCTGCTCCAGCTCCTCGAAAGCCGGCTCGACAACGTTGTATACCGACTTGGCTTCGCTGATTCGCGACCACAGTCTAGACAAATCGTCGGACACGGTCACATTCAAGTGAACGGCAAGAAGGTGAACATCCCTTCGTACCAGGTAAAGGCGGGCGACCGTATTAGCTGGCGCGAACAGTCTCGAAAGACTGGATTGTTCGAAATCGTTTCAAACGGCATGGGCGCAAACTCGGTAATCCCGAGCTGGCTCAACGTCGATTCTGACAAAGCCGTTGGCGAAGTCGTGACTCTTCCGAAGTCTAGCGACGTCGAACTTTCGATCGACACACGTCAAATAGTTGAGTTCTACTCAAGGAAGTAACACACGCCGATGCTTGAACGAATGTACGGCATTACTCCTCAGGAAGAATTGCCACCAGTTGCGCCAGAGATTCCTGATCTCTCAATTTCAATTCAGGAAAACGAAGAGGCTTATGGTCGCTTCGTTGCAGAGCCGCTCGAACGAGGATGGGGTGTCACACTTGGCAACCCTCTTCGCCGATCGCTGCTCAACTCGTTGCCAGGTACAGCTATCACGTGGGTAAAGATCGATGGGGCTCTTCACGAGTACTCAACCGTTCCTCACATGCGTGAAGAAGTAGTTGAATTCCTGCTCAACGTCAAAGGCATTCGCTTGCGTTCACTTTCAGACCGCCCTGGTCGACTTCGATTAGAAGTTGATGGTGAGGGTGAAGTTCGCGCCGGTGACATCATGGCGACTGCTGATTTTGAGATCGTAAACCCGGAACACCACCTCGCCACCTTGGACAACTCGAGCGCTCGACTTTCTGTCGAGTTCAACGTTGAACAGGGTGTTGGCTACGAACCTGCTGGTCAGGACGAAGGCCTACCGATTGGTGTACTCCCGGTCGACGCTATCTACACGCCAGTACGCAAAGCTAACTTCTCTGTCGAACCGACACGAGTTGGTCAGCGTTCCGATCTGGAAAAGCTGATTGTTGAGGTCTGGACAGACCGCACGATCATGCCGCTTGAAGCGATGCAGTCTGCAGGCAATCTGTTGATGGAGCGCTTCTTCCTCTTCACACGACTCGATAAACAGCCGGAAGAAGAGGCGAGTCCAGCAGCTGGTCTGGGTATCTCGCCCGATATTTACAACACACTTGTTGAAACACTTGCTCTTTCTGCACGAACGCTCAATTGCCTGAAACGCGCTGGTATCAACCGCGTAGGTGAAGTGCTTTCGTTGCCTAAGGGCGAACTACTGAAAATTCGAAACTTCGGTCAGAAGTCACTCGATGAGCTTTACGACAAGCTCGCCGAACGTGAACTTCTGCCTGAAGTTGACACTTCGGAGGATGCCGAAGCTGAAGGTGAAACCGAGGGTGAGGGCGAAGAGCCTAAAGCCGAGGCCGAAGCTGCAGTTGAAGCTACCGACGACGTAGGAGCAGAATCTAGTGAGGCATAAAGTAACCGGTCGGAGACTCGGCCGAAATTCGGCTTCACGTAGGGCTTTGTTCCGGATGATGGTCACCGACCTACTCCGGCATGGCGCTATCAAGACGACTATCGCAAAGGCTAAGGAAATTGGTCCTATTGCTGAAAAGATGGTCACGCTGGGCAAGAAGGGCACCCTTCACGATCGTCGCCAGGCTGCAGCTTTCATCACCGATAAGTCGGTTCTCAAGTCTGTATTCGACGACATCGCTCCTCGTTATAAAGAACGAGCCGGCGGCTACACCCGTATCACTCGACTTGGCGTTCGCGCCGGTGATGCTGCGGAAATGGCGTTGATCGAACTGGTTGAGTAAATAGCCAGGAAATAAGATGCGCATTGGACTGGTAGTTGAGTACGACGGAACAGAGTTCTACGGCTCACAGATTCAGACCGATGTGAGGACTGTGCAGGGCGAACTAGAAAACGCCCTACACAGTGTCTTCAATAAAAAAATAAGAATGCACTTCGCTAGTCGTACCGACGCCGGAGTACATGCTAGGGGACAGGTTGGTTGCTTCAATGAAGAAACTAACATGGCTCCCGATCAGATCAGGAAAGCATTGAATCACTACATGACAAAAGACGTGCGCATTCGCTGTGCACAACTTGTCGAGGATGGACCCGAAGGGTTCGATCCGCGTGGTGACGCGTCTGCACGTACCTACGTGTATACATTCAATGATGCCCGGTCTGCCCCCGCACTAAACCGTCATTTTGTGACTCACGTGCGGAAACCTCTCGATACTGAAGTGATGAATATAGCTAGCCAGTCTCTGGTCGGTTCTCATGACTTCGCTGCCTTTGCTGGCCCAAGCGCTCCTGTCGATGCACCTACTCGGCGCAACGTGGAGTCCGCTACTGCTACTCGCAATGGCGACAACATCGAATTCAAAATTACTGCAAATGCCTACCTGCACCAGCAGATTCGTAGGATTGCGGGAGTGCTTTACGACGTCGGACGAGGCAATGCCTCTACTGAACTCGTCGGACAGTTACTCGCCTCGGAAAGCCGAGGGACCGCATCTTACGTTATGCCTGCAGAGGGACTTTGCCTCGAAGAGATTTCATACGGTGGATCAGGAGAGTGCGGATTACCTGCATTTTCTCCCACTGAATCTGCTGATCTGAGCGTAAACTAGATCGTTGAAAATAACGGACTGAACGACTGAACATGGTTACCAAGCTAAAGCAATACAACCCCAAGGCCTCCGAAATTGTGAACGACTGGAAAGTCGTTGACGCAGATGGACAGGTACTCGGAAGACTCGCATCTCAGGTGGCAATGTACCTGATGGGCAAGCACAAGCCCACCTACGTGCCGTACATGCTGACAGGCGACTTCGTCGTCGTGATCAACGCTTCCAAGATTAAAGTTACTGGCCTCAAGGCTGAACAGAAGATCTATAAGCGCTACAGTCAGTACCCTGGAACCCTCAAAGAGATTCCATATGCTCGAATGCAGGAACGACATCCAACTCGAATTATCGAACTGGCCGTCAAGGGAATGCTTCCGAAGAACAAGCTCGGTCGCCAGATGATGACTCGTCTGAAGATCTACGCTGGAGAAGAGCACCCGCACTCAGCTCAGATCCTCGGATCAGACCGACGTGAAGAGCGTGAAGCTGCAGCCGAAGCTAAGGCCGAAGCCGCTGCGAAGGCTGCTTCTAAGCCAGCAGCTAAGAAAGCAGCTGCACCAAAGGCCGAAGCCGCTGCGACAAAGAAGGCTCCAGCCAAGAAGACAGC
>CAWVRY010000060.1:0-8832 GCA_963932695.1 uncultured bacterium
CAGCCGTATCCAAAACCGTCGCTGCCTACTACGGCAACTTTGAGATCAGTGATTCGGAGGTCTGATGGACTACTACTAGTGCTTACTTTGTCTAGAACTTGCTCGGTCGTCATTAATTAGTAATTCTTTCTAGAGATAGAAATTATCTGTGTATCAGGAGGGCAGTGGTTTAGTAGTCATGCGGGGCGACTTGCACCACCAATATCGCGGTAAATCGAACCCGAAGAAGAGTTAAGACTAATGCCAGATTAGGGTGCAGGAAACTGGGAATCAGAAATTGGCTACAGGTCGCCGATTATTGCTCTGGATATGACCAGTCTCTGTATTTCTGAAGTGCCTTCGTAGATTTCGGTTACGCGCTGATCGCGGTAAATTCGTTCTACTACCGACGGCTTGAAGTAGCCGACTCCACCATGGATTTGAACGGCTTTGCTTGCGATGCGTCCAGCGGCTTCAGATGCGTATAGCTTTGCCATAGCGGATTCTTTGCCGTGCGGAAGTCCTTCATCGTAAAGAGCGGCTGCTCGGTAGGTGAGTAGCCGTGCGGCATCGAGTTCGACCGCCATATCGGCCATCATGAACTGAATCGCCTGTCGGGTAGCGATCGGCTTGCCGAACGTGTTTCGTTGTTTTGAGTAAGAGAGGGCGGCGTCGAGAGCGCCTTTAGCGAGTCCCAAGCACTGAGCGGCGATCATGATTCGGCTAGAATCGAGGATTTTTAGAGCGAGCTTGTATCCTTCACCCTCCTCGCCGAGGCGGTTTTCGATTGGGATACGGCAATTGTCGAAAACTAGCTCAGCAGTCGCACATCCCTTCATGCCCATCTTGCCGTGCTGCGGGTTGATTGTGAATCCGGGGGTTTCCTTTTCGACGACGACAGCGGTTACGCCCTTGTGTCCTGCATCTTTATCGTGATTCGTGAAGACCGAGAAGACATCGGCGACAGCGCCGTTAGTACAGAACAACTTCGAGCCGTTTAGGACGTATTCGTCTTTGCCTTCGGCATTTTTGACTCGGGTAAGCGATGTTTCGAGTGCGAGCGCATCTGAACCTGTTCCAGCTTCGGTTAGTGCGAATGCTGCGATCTTTTCGCCGGTCGCAAGTGATGGAAGCCAGCGTTGACGCTGCTCGTCAGATCCACCGTGGTAGATCGTCTGTGATCCAAGTGAAACGTGAGTGATCAGAACTGTGCTGGTAGAACCACACGCGGCTCCTACTTCTTCGATCACTACCATGAAATCTTTGTACTCACCACCCGAACCACCAAATTCTTCGGGAATCGTCATACCAGTGAGACCGAGCTCAGCTAATCCTCGGAACTGGTCGATAGGAAACTCTTCTTTTTCATCGACTTCATCGGCTCTCGGTGCGAGATTTTCGGCAGAGAACTGTCGAACCGTGGTAGCGAGCATTGTCTGCTGTTCGTTGTAGAACGGCTGCATGTTTGAGTATTCCTGAGGGTTGCTTAAGACCGCGACTGCTAAGGCTATAAATATCTTGTGATTCTAAATCTGCGAGGTAACGATACACGGATGAGATAGATTTCGAGCGTTTGTGATGCGCCATCTCCACTTAAAGATGAGAAGGGGATAAGGGTAAACTTTGGATTCGAATTTGCACTCGATTTGTACCGTGCTCTGAGTAGGACGGCAGCGCGAACCGAACGGAATATTCTTTGCGAATACTTGGCATTGATCCTGGTCTAATTAACACCGGATACGGCTTGATCGACACAGATGGAAGTAACTTCAAGGCCGTTGAAGGCGGAGTTGTTCGGACGAAGTCGAGTGAACCGATGGAAAAGCGATTGTTTTCTATCTACAAGGTCATCCGTGAGGTGATTCAAGAGTTCAAACCTGAAGTCGTTGCGATTGAAGACCTACACGCTCGGTTTGCCAAAACCGCGTTATTGCTGGGTCAGGCTCGAGGAGTTGCGGTGATGGCAGCTGGTGAAGCTGGCTTGACTGTGTTCAACTATCAGCCGACCCGTGCCAAGAATCTTGTGACTGGTTCTGGTCGAGCCGATAAAGACCAGATGAAGTTAGCGATTGCTGCTCATCTTGGCGATCCTGACGCTGCCAAAAACGAACACGTCGCCGACGCATTTTCAATCGCTATTGCTCATGCGATCATGAGCGGGAGTTCGGCAGTCGCCGCAATCGAAGCAGCCAAGTAAACTCGACAGACAATGATTAGTTACATCACCGGAAAAATTCGAAGCCTGACGCGTGAACCCGGTGGAGCCGTGGTTATCGCTGGCGGAGTTGGCTATGAAGTTAGCCTGCCGACGTATGTTTATCAGTCGCTTGCGAACGAAGGAATTAACGTAGGATCCGACGTTGAGTTGGAGATCTACTATCACGTTACCGACCGACAGCCGAAGCCGATGCTTGTCGGTTTCAGGCATCCTAGTGAGAAGCAGTTCTTTGAACAGCTAATCCAGGTCGAAGGTATCGGGCCTGCAAAGGCTGCGGCAGCGTTAGTGTTCCCCGTTTCGACTATCGCTTCGGCTATTGAAACCGAAGATTTGGCATCGCTACAGCGATTGCCTGGCATCGGTGCTCGGGCAGCACAAAAGATTGTGGCTACTCTTCGAGGGAAGGTTGCCGCAACTGCGTTGTTGCAGGACGCTGGTATATCGGATCAGGGTCAACAAACGGCGGTTCCTCAAGTGACGGACGCACGGTCGGAAGCTATAGAGGCGTTGGTAACTCTAGGCTATCGTCCAACCGAGGCGCAAGATAAGGTCGATGACGTGATTCGTCGGTCGCCGGAAACTTCCGATGACTTGCAGGATTTGATGCGCGAAATTTTCAAGGCACAGGTTTCGACTCAAGATTAGGTTCTTGTGTAAGGAAACGCTTTGAATGGATTTTAAACGGAGTAGATGATTGGCTTCTGGGCCAGAAGAAAGCGGTCGAGAGCGGATTGTTCAGGCGAGCAGTCCGTCGAACGATGCCGAGAAGCTCGCCGGAGAGCATGCGTTAGAAGAGCGCGCCCAAGATATGGTGACGGATGTGGAAAACGTTGAGCAGACCGCTCGAAAAGATCTACGCCCACGTCGATTTCAGGAATACGTAGGTCAGCGGGCCGTTGTCGACAGTATTTCTATTGCAGTGATGGCGGCTAAGAAGCGTGGCGACACGCTGGATCACGCTCTGTTTCACGGTCCCCCAGGTCTTGGTAAAACCACGATTTCGCAGATCATTGCGCGCGAACTTGATTCGCAGCTGATTCATACGTCGGGTCCGGCACTTGAACGACCCGCCGACGTGGTTGGCTTGCTTTCAAATCTGAACACTGGGGACGTTTTATTCATTGACGAAATCCATCGACTGTCGCACGCAGTCGAAGAGTACTTGTACTCAGCAATGGAGGATTTCCGAGTCGACTTCATGACTGGAGCAGGTGCTTTCGCTAAGAGCATTAATTTGCCGTTGCATCCCTTCACGTTGATCGGCTCGACTACTCGTGCCGGAATGCTTAGCGCACCTTTACGAGAGCGTTTCGGTCTTGCCTATCACCTAGATTTTTATTCGACCGAAGAGCTTGCTCAGGTTGTTACTCGCTCCGCTGGGATTCTCGAAGTAGACGTTAGTGAAAGTGGAGCGCACGAGATCGCTCGACGGTCACGCGGCACACCAAGGATTTCGAACAGATTGCTTCGTAGGGTTCGCGACTTTGCTGAAGTACGTAATTCTGGAACGATTACCGATGCCGTGGCCTCGGAAGCGATGGAGATCGAGGGCGTTGACGCACTTGGTTTGGATCGCCTCGACCGTCTGTATTTGATGACATTGTCCAAGAACTATCAGGGTGGGCCAGCAGGAATTCAGGCGCTTGCCGCGACGATCAACGAAGATCAGCAAACCCTTGAAGACGTTGTCGAGCCATTCTTGTTGAAGATCGGATTCATCATCCGGACTCCACAAGGGCGTCGAACGACAGCCGACGGATTCGAACACATTGGGCTGCCGCCAAGGCTGGACGGCCCGACTGGGCAGGGCACGCTGCTTTAATTGACAGCTGTGATCGGGTCAACATGTAACCCGGTCACAGATCGAAACGACCGACTACTAAGTCGATGTGCCTTGTGCAGCCTTGGTTGCCTGGGCGATTAGCTCATCTGGAATATCGTCGAACGATGCGTAGTTCATCGAGTACAGCCGTGAGTAGAGTCCGCCAAGGGCCATCAACTCGTCGTGATTGCCTTGCTCAACGATTCCACCGTCTTGCAGAACGATAATTCTGTCGGCTCCTCGAATCGTTGCGAGTCGGTGAGCGATGACCATTCCTGTGCGGCCTTCCATCAGACGTTCTAGTGCCTGCTGGATGAGCATTTCGGTGTATGAGTCGATGCTTGCGGTTGCTTCGTCGAGCACGAGAATTTTGGAATCGGCAACGATGGCTCGGGCGAACGACAATAGTTGTCGCTGACCGAGAGAAAGGTTTCCGCCACGCTGTTCAAGTTCAGTTTCGTAGCCGTTGGGAAGCTTCATTATGAATTCGTGCGCACCGACCGCCTGAGCAGCAGCAACGACGTCTTCACGGGTTGCGCCTTCCTTGGCGTAGATGATGTTCTCGAAGATTGTTCCAGAGAACAAGAACGGCTCTTGCAGAACCATCGAGACGTGCTCGCCCAGCGAATCCTGGGTTAAGTCTCGCACGTCGTAACCACCGACCTTCACTGTGCCTTCCCAGATGTCGTAGAATCGATGAACTAGTGCGGTTGTGGAAGTTTTACCTGAACCGGTTGGCCCAACTAGAGCGACGGTTTCTCCGGGTTTTACTTCGAAGTTGATGTCTTTAAGAATCGGCTGATTTTCGACATATCCAAAGGTGACATTCTCGAATTTAATCGAGCCGTCAATTTCTTTAGGGTGAATAGCATTTGGCTTGTCTTTAATGTCGATTGGTACATCGATAACTTCAAAAATTCGTTCGCCAGATGCCATTGCACGTTGAAGCACATTGTAGTGCATTGTGAGCGCTCGAATCGGGTCGAAGAATCGCTGTACGAATAGCACGAAAGCAACCATGACTCCGACTTCGACGGTTCCGCCGAGTACAAAGAATCCACCCATGATCACGACGATTGCCATTGCCGCACCGGTGAGGGTGTCGACGATTGGAAGCATCATGACACCGAACTTTGCCGCTTTGTTGGCGGCCTTCAAGTTGTCGGTTGCCCGAATATCGAACAGGTCGTAGTTCACGTATTCACGTGACAAACCTTGGACGGCTCGGATGCCGTTGATGTTTTCGGCAAGCGCACCACTCACGATTGAAGATGTGACTCGGGCGCGTAAGAAAGATTGGCGGGCGTAAGGAAGCCAAATTATTCGGATGATGAACAGAACTGGCAGTACTGCTAACGTCATCAATCCCAGACGCCAGTCCAGCCAGATCATCGCTCCGACGATGCCGATCAAAAGTACGAAGTCACCGATGGCGAACACGGCGGTTTGTAAGAATTCCTGTAGGGCTGCAACATCACCCTGGAGGCGCGACATGAGCTTGCCAATTTCTGTCTTGTCCATGAAGGAAAGAGAGATTCTTTGGAGGTGCTCGTACATCGCCCTGCGCATGTCTATGAGGATTCGTTCAGCCACCCGTCCCACGATCAATTCTTGGAAATAGTTCGCTACAAAGTTGAATCCAACTGCTACCAAGAAAATTATGATCATCGTAGCCAGTTTTGATTTGTCGGAGGCGCCTTCTTTAAGGGCATCGTCGTAAACATTTTTGACGATCAGCGGAATTGCTATTGAAGAAATTGTGAATACGATCACGGCCGTAATCGCTACCCAAAGCAAAACTTTGTAAGCAGCTATGTACTTCATAAACCGGCCGACGACTTGGCCGTTGAACGCTTCGCCGAAAACTTCTTCGTCGAGCGTTGGGCCGAGTTCGATTGATGCCTTCGGCGGAATCTCATGGCTACGTTCGTGGGTGTCCCTAGCGGTCATTAGGAAGCACTCCCTTCGTCGATATTGTTTCCACTTTGCTCGTTCGGTCGAATTTGTAATTCATACAGATCGTTGTAGTGACCGCCTTGTGTGAGTAGTTCTTCATGTGATCCGCGTTCGACGATCTTTCCTTCTTCGATAAAGAGAATTTCATCGGCGTGCATCAGTGAGCTTAGACGGTGAGAAATGATGATCGTCGCACGATCCTTAGTGAGCTCGGTCAGAGCTGCTCGAATTCGTTGCTCGGTAGCGGCGTCGATGGCCGCTGTTGAGTCGTCAAAAACGATTAGTTGTGGCTTGAGCATGATCGAACGTGCGATCGAAAGACGCTGACGTTGACCGCCAGAAAGCGACACGCCGCGTTCACCAACTAAGGTGTTGTAGCCACCCGGAAGGCGATCGATGTAGTCACCAAGTTGTGCATGTTGTGAAGCTGTTTCGACACGGTCATCAGGTGCCCATGGATCGCCGTAAGCCACGTTGTGTTCGACGGATGCAGTGAATAGGAACGTGTCCTGTTCGACCACTCCGACTGCCTTGCGTAGGGAGTCGAGCGTGACATCTCGAAGATCTTGCCCGTCGATTGTGATGTAACCCTCTTTAGGGTCGTAGAAACGTGGGACGAGGTGGGCGATAGTCGACTTTCCGCTTCCGGGAGGTCCGACGATGCCTACGGTGTGACCAGGTTCAACCTTGAACGAGACGCCATTTAGAGTGTGATCTTCTTCGTAGCCGAAGCTGACGTTGTGAAATTCGAGAGTGCCGTTTGTAATCTCGAGATCTTTGGCATCGGGCTTGTCTTGAATATCGGGGTCGATATCAAGAACTTGGAAAAGACGTCCGCCGGTCGCAGATCCACGGGCGAATCCGTTAATCATCATTCCGATTTGTCGAACTGGCTGAAGCAAAATACTCATGAATGCAAGGAACTGAGTGAGTTCACCCGGTGTGAGCTCACCGTCGATGACTCGTAGACCGCCGACCCACAGGACTCCTGCCATGGAGAGCATGAATGCGACACTCATTAGTGAAATATTTGAAGCGCGGATTCCGACTTGAACGTTCGCGAGCGCGAGTGTCTCGTTAGACGCGACATCGAACTTTTTCATCTCGTGGTCTTGAGAAGCGAAGGAGCGAACGACTCGAATTCCGCCGAGGTTTTCGTCCATAACTTTCGTCAAAGCAGAAAGTCGTTCTTGAAGCTGATACCAGTTTGATCGTAGCTTCAATCGAGCAACAGTTGCTCGCCAAGCTACAAAAGGTACGAAGCTGAGGCTGATAAGTCCCAAGACGAGGTCTTGGCTCAGCATCAGGTACATTCCAGTGCCGATTAAGACAACGAGGAACACACTTCGTAGCAAAGCTGTTTGCACGAACATTCGTACGCCTTCGACGTCGACGATTCCGCGTGTAATCAGGTCGCCTGTATGTACGCCGGCGTGATAGCTGAAAGATAGGCGCTGGAGCTTTTCGTAGTAGAGCATGCGCAGTTCGTAGCCGATGCTTTGGCCGACTGATTCACCCATGTAGTTTTGGAACATGGCGGATAGGCCACGCCCAACAGACGCTATGAATAACAGCACTGCGATGATGATGAGCGCTGTTTTTGCCGGGTTTGAGCCTTCGCCGAAAATATCGGTGACGCTTTCAATCGAAGCGACTACAGCCGAGTTAGCGATTCTCAGATCGCCGTTTTCGAGGCCTAAAGCTGCATCGACAGAACTTCCGATAAGAATCGGTATTGCCAGTTGGAATCCAGACGCCAAAAATATGGCGATGAGCCCAAAAACGAGCCGCCATCTGTACCGCAGAGCCATGCGAGTTATGCGCATGAACACTCCGACAGAGCTTGATCCTACGACAGGTCGTGACGATGTGCCGGCGGCTTTTCCTACTGGTGCAACTTGGATGGTAGCCGTGACGATTCCTCCATATATAAATCCACAGCCTGTAAGCATCGCGCACGTTTATTAACTATGCGTAAGGTTTAGATCACAGATTTTGTCTGTTGTTCGAACGGATTAGCGAATAGGGATAAACTCGTAGCTGCGTGATGAGGATGCGAGTAGAAAATCAGGCTATCCTCGTAATTGTTCGACTCTAGATGCTGAAACAATCAATGACTATTTCCGATCCAAATAACATTCTTGCTGGAGCTTTTTCCGATCTTGAATCGGACACGCTCAGTTCGAAATCGTCTACTTCCGACAAGTCTAAGAAGTCGGAGAAGAATGAGTACTCGGTACGGGTTGCGACACTCAAAGATTCGGCAATGCTTGAGAGTATCGAGCGAGAGGCGTTCCCAGGGATGACACCGGTGACGAGACTCGAACGAGATCTTGCCCGGCAAAACGGTCTGTATCTTGCCGCATCGCGCGCCTGGAGACCTGAAGAGCAAGAACTCGGGCCTCGCTTCGCAATCGCAACCAAAGCCGAAAAGGAAGATGAGAGCTTTACCGCAAAGGTTAAGCGAAACGTCGACCGGTACGTCCTTGACAGGATGATGCAGCCTAAATTGCCGTCGGGTTATATAGCGGGGTTTATTGGGCTTTGGTTTGTAGTAGACGAGGCCCATGTTGTGATAATCGGATTACGTGAGGTTGACCGCCGTAAAGGGATCGGTGAGTTGCTCGTTATCAGTGCTATCGAACAGGCCGTCGAAAACGATTCTCGAGTTGTCACGCTCGAAGTTCGTGAATCTAACAAACCTGCGATCGAACTGTACCGTAAGTATGGATTTCAGGAAGTTGGACTACGCCGAAGGTACTACTCAGATAACGGCGAAAATGCTGTCATCATGACGACTCCACCGATCCATAGTGTCAACTACCAAAACCAGTTCGGAACTTTAGTTTGCCAGCAC
>CAWVRY010000061.1:0-8575 GCA_963932695.1 uncultured bacterium
TGCCTGCGTTTTGAACGACAGCAAGAGCAATTGCCTCGTTCTCGGCGTCCATCTTGCCATGAGCCGCTTGATCGGCTTCGTACTCAGCCAGATCGACTTTTTGTAGCTTTTTAGCCTCTGCACGTTCAGATCGCAATGTTTCGAGTTTGAGATATAGCGTCTGCAAACTGCCAGCAATCACTGCGTAGACGGTAACAACCGTTCCGCCCAACGTTGAGCCTGTCAGTTTTGCCCAACTTGGTGAGCCGACCGCGAAAGCGATCAAAAGCAAAGCAACTACTCTGGCCCAAGCTATGGCGTATTCGGAAAGACCAACATCAAAGCGATCCCACTCCTGTGGCAATCTGGATATCGCCGTTCCAACATCGCCACCAAAAGTCTCGCCACTGAATGCTGCGAGCGGAGCGTAGAAAATACCAAGCCCACCCGATATCGCCGTCGATAGCGAAAGTGACGAAATCACCCAGCGCCATCGCGCGAATAACGTAGTTCTTTTGAACACTATGAGGAACAGGGTGGCTACTAACCAAAGACCCAACGGAATCGCCGACCACCCGACCAATTTACCGGTGTCGTCTTGAAAGAAGAAGTATACGATTGCCGCCACCGCTGCTATTGCGACGGCGAACCAGAACTGCGCAGGTGCCGCAACCAAAAGCCGGCCAACCAGCCTCGTCATCGAGCCGATGAGTCGACCGATTTTGACGAAGGCGTTTGAGCCGGACTTTTTAGTTGTGGATTTAGACGTCAATTGAGGATGTGATGATCAGTGGGCGGCGTTTTGTGCGCCGACCCAAGAAGCTTCCAACAGTGGTACGTACTACATCTTCTAGGTCGCCCCACTCTATCGGCTTTTTCAACTGTTTTTCAAGCACAAGAGTCAGAGCATCTTCAGTTTCGCGTAATAGTCCATCTGAGTCCTCAGTATGAACAAAACCGGCTGAGACGATTTTGGGCTTGCCGACCAGTGAGCCGTCGACAGTGTCACGTGAGAACGCAACACTGACAACACCGTTGTGTTGAAGCGATCGGCGTTCGACAACGACGTTACCTGATTCGTCCCACATGCCGAGTCCGTGCACGAAGATGTGCCCGGCGTCGATTCGGTCGACCACTTCACCCGCGTTTGCATCGATCTCGAGGATGTCGCCATCGGTGAGCAAAAATGCGTTTTCAGGAGCGACACCAGTTGAGATTGCGAGGTCGACGTGCGCCTTCAGCATTCGATATTCACCGTGAACAGGAACGAAGTACTTAGGGCGTGTTGCGTTGAGCAGCATCCGTAGTTCTTCTTTGCGGGCGTGACCAGGCACGTGTGTGCGTGTCTCGTGATTCGTAATAACCCTAGCGCCAAGTCGAACGAGTTCGTTAATCGACTCGTTCACCGGAACTTCGTTACCCGGGATCGTGCTTGCCGACATGATGATCGTGTCGCCGTCTTGAATACGGATATCTCGGTGATCGTTACGCGACATGCGAACGAGTCCGGATTGTGGCTCACCTTGGCTACCCGTGGTGAGAATCAATACTTTGTTGCCGGGAAGGCTGTTCGCCTCAGCGGCTGTGATCATGAGATCGCCTGGGATGTCCAAGTGACCAAGATCGCGACCTGTCTTGGTGTTGTTAATCATGCTGCGTCCGAGAACACAGAGTTTTCGACCGTGTTTGACGCAAGCGTCGGCGACGATCTGAATTCGTGCGATCTGAGAAGCGAAACTCGAAATGATGATCCGATTTTCAGCGTCACCGATAAGACCCGGTAGGTTCTCAACTACTTCACGGTCAGAAGGTGAGTAGCCCTCTTCTTCTGCATACGTAGAATCTGCCATGAGCAGCAATGCGCCGTCTTGGCAAATGTCGGCGAGCACACCAAGGTCGGATGGAGGTCCGATTACTGGCGCGTTGTCGAGCTTGAAGTCGCCGGTGTGAATTACTACTCCAGCAGGCGTAGTTATTGCGATGCCGGTTGAGTCAGGGACAGAGTGGCACACAGCGAACCATTCGACTTCAAATTCACCGATTTTGTGCTGCTCTCCGGGGCGAATTACTTTTAGTTCGGCTTCGTCACGCATGCGTGCTTGCCGAAGCTTGTCCTGGAGCAATGCTTCTGCCATTGCCGGTGCGTAGACAGGCACGTTCACACGCTTTAGAAAGTGTGGAACGGCTCCGATGTGGTCTTCATGACCGTGTGTGATTAGTAGTGCTCGGACGCGGTCGGCGTTGTCTTCCAGATAGTTCATATCGGGAATCACTACGTCGATGCCGGGCATGTTCCACTCAGGGAACAGCACGCCTGCGTCGATCACGACGATATCGTCGACTGTCTCTAGGACCATCATGTTTTTGCCGATTTCGCCTAGTCCACCAAGTGGTAATACGCGAATCCAAGGCGAGTCTTTAGTTTTTTTAGCCATATGATTGAAATGATGCCGGTTGGGATTTCAAAGCACACTGCGCGAGTGTCCTGGCTGGATTGCAGCCAAATTTTTCTCGAACGCTATTCTGTGGTGCCTAGAACATTCCCAGTTGGCGATCTCCTTTTTCTTTTGTTGTTGTTTCGTTCTTCAATAGAGGTTCAGATAGTTGAGCGTCGGCAATTGGTGCGTCGGCTGTTTGGCTTGAAGGCCGGTTATTGTTTTCTTGTTCGAGTTCTTCTTTGTCTTCGTTTAATTTTCGATTTTGTTGCGTTACCAGTGAGTTGGGAGTCGAAGTATCGACTTCACCATTGATTTCGTCGTCGTTATTTACAAACGATACCCCGTTGGCTTGTCGTAGTGCCTCGGGAAGTTTTAGCACGTCTTGCTGAAGTTCTCGCTTGATTGCCGGGTTTCTTAATCCGGCGGCGGGATGGTACAGCGGAAATAGAATACGGCCTTCCCATTCGAGTATCTTGCCGTGGTCTTCAGAAATCTTACCCTTTGGATGGAACCTAAGCATTGAAACACGACCCAGTGTGACCACGACTTTCGGGTCGATAAGTTCCATCTGGCGCTCCAAATACGGGCGACAAGCGGCAACTTCATCGGGTAGTGGGTCTCGATTGTCTGGTGGTCGACACTTCACGACGTTGGTGATGAATACGTCTTCGCTGGTAAGCGGGATCGCGGAGAGTAGTTCGTCGAGAAGCTTTCCTGAGCGTCCAACAAACGGAAGACCTTGCTGGTCTTCGTTAAAACCGGGACCCTCGCCAATAATTAGAATCTCGGCTTTGGACGAGCCGCTACCGGGAACCGCATTAGTTCGAGTGGAGTGAAGACCGCAGGCAGTGCATGAGCGAACGGCGGTTGCGAGTTCGTCGATTGAATTCCGGGGTTTGCTGCTGGTTTCGGCTGTTGTCAAAGCGTGAAGTTCATTAGCGAGAGATTGTCCTGATGCGGACACGAGTCAGTGATTTCACGTTATCACACGAAGATTATCGTGATCCGCTGTTACCCAGTTTTCCTCATCAAGATCGTCATGTACTCAACATCATCAATCATTCAGAGGAGGTTGAGTGCTTGTGACATTCTCGGGGCGCGAAAAAACCGCATCGCTCTCAACTAAAAAAATAATGAGAAAGAATGCGGTTTTTTTACTCAGATGCCAAGGCGTCCACAAAAGTGTTCACCGGAGTAACTAAACGAAGCGAAACCGAATTATTCGGTGATTCCGCGATCGGCCAGGTACTTCACAGCATCCTGAACGGTTTTGATACCTTCGGCATCTTCGTCGGAAATCTCGAGGGGCTGGTCGTCTGAACCAAATTCCTCTTCGATTGCCATAATTAACTCGACCACGTCAAGGGAGTCGGCATTTAGGTCTTCGGTAAACGAAGATTCTGCCGAAACATCTGAGGCATCAACACTGAGCTTGTCGGCCGCTATATCGCGGACTCGATCCAACACACTGGCCATTTACTTCAACCCCCGGGAGGTCATGCGGAACGGCCGTCCCGCTCGATCTTGGAATTTAAAATTTCGTCGACTACAAACATAGTCGAACGGCAACCTATGCTAGCAGAGCGCCGAGCACTCCGTTAATGAATTTTGGCGACGAATCTGACCCGAATAATCGAGCTAACTCAACCGCTTCGTTCGCAACTACGTTCTGAGGGGCCGCATCTTCCATCGCCAACTCGGCCATTGCCACCCGTAAAACGTTACGTTCCACGAGGGGCATTTGGTCAGAAGGGTACTGAGATGCGATCTTAGCTATTCGTGAATCCAGCTCAGTTCGCTGTTCTTCACACACGCTTACCAGACGGATTGCAAAATCGATGTCATCGTCTGTTAGTTCTCGCTCAATGGCGAGTCGCCTTACGGCTGATGTGGCGGGATGGCCGGAGGAATCGGATTCGTACAGCGCCTGCACAACTGCGGCTCGTGAGCCAGTGCGGCCTTTTCGAATCGGGGGATCGCTTTCGCCAACGATATCGCCATCGACTAGTTCGTCTAGGCGGTCGGGCTCTTGCGGTATGTACTTTGATTTATCTGCAGGCACGTTTAGATAGCCCTAACGGCTAATACTTACTTGAAGGAAGGGATACCAATAACTATTGGGAGTCTAAAGCGGGAACGCCTACGAAGCGCTCGAGTAGTTGAGTACCGAAGCGAAGTCGCCAATGCTAGTGATGCTGGCAGAACGGTCGATTCTCTTCACCATTCCGGAAAGAATCTTGCCGTGGCCAATTTCGTAGAAAGTGTCGATACCGTCGTTCAGCATGAACTTGACGGTGTTGTTCCACTGCACACAGGAAGTCAGCTGTAGGCGAAGCTCTTCTTTGACTTCGTCGGCAGTACCAAGCGACTTAGCTGTCACGTTACCTACAAGAGGAACGAGAGGGTCGTAGAACGTAAGTGAATCGATCATTGCGTTCAAGCCGTTCTGAGCTGGGCTCATCAGACCTGAATGGAAAGCACCACCAACCTGCAGCGGAATTGCCTTCTTAGCACCACGAGCGCTTGCCATATCAATTGCCATTGCGAGGCTGTGGTGGTCACCGGCGAGAATAATCTGCTGCTCGGTGTTGATAGTCGACATCTGTGCGCCAGACTCACGACATATCTCTTCAGCTGTCACTTCATCTAAACCTATGAGAGCAGCCATTCCACCCGGTCGCTCATTACAGGCACCCTGCATAAGCCGACCCCGCTCCAAAACTAGCTTCACAGCATCGGAAATGCTAAGCACACCCGCAACTGCAAGGGCTGAATACTCACCAAGTGAATGTCCAGCAGTGGCATTTGGAACCTGAAGAACGCCAGTGGCTTCTTCCATTGCTCGCCACGTTGCAACCGAAGTTGCCATGATGGCGGGCTGGGTGTTCTCAGTCTGTCGAAGTTCGTCGTCCGGACCCTCAAACATCAATGTAGAAAGCTTACGACCTAGTGTGTCGTCAATCTCGTCGAATACCTCGCGTGCTGCGATGGAATTCAAGTAGATGTCTTTTCCCATACCAACGGCTTGTGAGCCTTGACCAGGGAATAAAAATGCGATCTTCGAACCTGTTTGGGTAGTCATATCTAACGACTCTCCTGCGTTAGCAGTGCTTACTTACGAATCAGACTCGTTAGATGCAGCTGCAATTGGCTGTACCTGTTCGAGAAGGTTCACCTGAGGCCAGTTACCTGGCATCGTGCGACCCTTGTGGTTTCCACACTCCGGGCAAGCAATGTGCGGCTGGATTCGTTCCTGCCGGGAACATGGGCAAAGCGAAGACGCTGGCAACTTAATTGCATTGTGAGCGTTTCGGTTTCCCTTGCGGGCACGGGTATGTTTTTTCTTGGGAAGTGGAGGCATATCTATATATCAAGGGCGTTAGCCCGCTCAATCTGAGGATTCTGCGCTTTGTCCAATTAGTCCTGCAAGCCCCGCCCAACGCGGATCTACAGAACTTTCGACGCACGAACACTGAATTATATTGCGATTAACGGTGCAAATGGGGCAAATTCCTAAGCAATCTTCCTTGCAAAGTATCGCAATTGGAAGTGCGCTAAGGAACGCCTGCCCGAGTCCTTCGGTTAAATCTAAGGAATTTTGTTCATCAATAACCAACACCGGATCATATGAATAATCCTCTTCATCAGGCCGAGAACCCTTATCGCCCATCAAATTAGTGTTCGTCGGAGAGAACTCCTCTTCCATCGTAACGTTCACATATACAGTAGCGGGCTCAAGGCATCTACCGCACGAATTGTGCGTTACCGACTCGAAATCACCGCTTACAAGCACAGTAGCGTCAGTCCTCATCAAGCGAACCGAACCATTGATCTCTTTTAACGAATAACCGTCGATGACGATGTGTTCGTTCTCAATCTCATACTGTTCGCTGTCACCGAGACTCCCGGTAAGCAAACTCGCAACGTTGTAGATCATCTAGCTCAAATCCCTCTAAAAGGACTCAAATGTATTGCACGCGCTATCAAAGGGTGCGCATACACAGCAATCTACTCTAAACACGAGTATCTACGTGAGCAAGTGTTTACGTTGTTAGCGGCAGGGGTGAGATTGGTGTGGGGTGCTGGGGCACACCGGCAGAAAGCGATGTGAGTGGGAATTCTAAGCAAAACTCACCAATCACCAACTGTCACCCTGATGAAAATCAGAGTCAAACGACCAGCCGCCTCCACCACTATCATTCTGAACTAGATTCAGAATCTCCATAAATGATCAGAACTAAAGAGCCGCAGGGACGCGTTTGAAGAGGCATCACGAGCAAAGCAGCCGTGAGTGATTGCCTAGAAATACGTTGTGAATTTCTTCAATGCCCTGTCATGCGATCAATGCTGAACGGGTGCAAAGCCAAAAAGGTTCCCCCACATGCCCCACCAAGGCCTAGTCGTATTCGACATCGACGGCACTCTGATCCGATAAAAGACCGTCTTAGAAATGATCGCAGCGAAGATCGATCGCGTCGAACGGATGGATCAGCTCGAACGAAGTGCCGGTTCATCAAGGGCATCCCATGCCGCTCCACAAAAATAATTGACCATCACTGCTCGTGAAGAAATAGCCGATTGGTATATCGAATCCGGACGTGAATCTGTCGATTCGTTCTTTGACTCGTTGATCTGGGCAGAAGGCACACACGCCGGAATCAATTGCCTTATAGATAACGGTTGGCTGGTCGACCTAACTTCTCTGACTTGGAGCTTCGGCGTCGAGAGAATAGCTGCCGATCTCGGGATCAATGAGTCTCTAGGAACCGGTCTCGACTGGGACACCAAACAAATCGATCACGTATACGCAGGCGACAAAGTCGATTTTCTCCAGCGAATGGTCGCCAAATACGAAATTCCGATTGGTCGAACGTACGCAGTAGGCGACTCAGGCGGAGTTGTACCCATGCTCAAAGCCGCTGCACACGGCTTCTATCTAGGCGATTCCGATCCGCATATCCTAGGAACCATCCACATTACAGAATCCAGCATCGACACAATCGCTCTCCACATAATTAACCCCGAAAATTAGCTTCACCGCTACAAAGCGAAAGACTCTCTAGCAACAGGAATGTTTCCACCTAAAACTAGTCACTAGTTATCGAAAATAGTGCTGGCTGTTAAAAACGCTGGGTAAGTGTTAAGTTTTTCATGTGGATAAATTAGCTATGTAATCCTAGGGGATTCGTAACCATTTGAAGCAGCCCTAAAATCGTCGACCTACGAAGAGTGATTCTCCTGAATGAAACCAAACTCAATAAACCTTAGCGACAATCTAGACTTCCTTCGCAACGTCGAAGACGGTTCAGTGAATTTGATCTACATCGACCCTCCGTTTAACACGGGTGTCACGCAGTCGATGACGAGCCTTAAGACGGTTCGCGATGACGAAGGCGACCGCACTGGATTCGGTGGTAATAGGTACCGAACCGAACGTGGCGAAAGTAAGTCGTATTTAGATTCCTTCGACGACTACATGGGCTTCTTGGCACCTCGAATAGAAGAAGCTAAAAGAGTGCTTGCGCCAAACGGATCGCTGTTTTTGCACGTCGATCAACGGGAATCACACTACTGCAAGGTGCTGATCGACCAGATTTTTGGCCGGGGTTCGTTCATGAACGAGATCATCTGGTCGTACGACTACGGTGGTCGTTCAAAACGAAAATGGCCTGCAAAACACGACACGATCTTTTGGTACGCAGTCGATCCTAAGAATTACACGTTCAACGCCGACGCTATCGACCGAATTCCATACATGGCGCCGTCACTGGTTGGTAAAGAAAAAGCGGCTAGAGGCAAAATACCGACCGATGTTTGGTGGCAGACGATTGTACCGACCAACGGCAAGGAGCGCACTGGGTATCCGACCCAGAAGCCGATTGCGATTCTTGATCGGATTGTAAAAGTTCACTCCAACACCGATGATCTCGTGATGGACTTTTTCGCTGGCTCGGGAACAACTGGTGTCGCTGCGGCAAAGAACGATCGTCGCTATGTGTTGGTCGACGCTAATAACGAAGCAGTGAAGATAGCGGCCAAGCGGCTAACCGAGTACGAACCGGAGTGTGTGGGGTTTACGCCTGAACCACAGACCGTGTGACGATGAAGGTTCTGGGCGTCGGAAATGCCAGTAACGCCGGAAACGAAAAAGGGACAGC
>CAWVRY010000062.1:0-8560 GCA_963932695.1 uncultured bacterium
CTCGCTGATTCGAATTTAGCGAAACCGAGCATCGGGTAATAGCGTTACTTGATCGGATGAATAATTCGAATCTCGTGTTCACCGGCGAGACCGACTCACCCCCGTCTCTACCAAGAACACAAAACAACAGGCCTCATCATTCCAGATGAGGCCTGTTCGAGTCTGTTTAATGATCAAATGACGAATGATGCAATTCTGCCCCGACGCTGAGATCGTACGGACCCCTTTGAACGATAGCTAGTCCTCAGCGATGGCACCGATTGAGAGTGCAAAACTGTCCCAGTATGGCTGCTGATCAATTCGAGCATCGATTATAGTTGCCTTTTCGGCTGTCATTGCGGCGGCTAGAGCAGCATCGAATTCTTCGGGTGAATTGGCGATTACGCCGTTCAGACCTGCAGCACGCCCCACCGCTGCGAAATCGACCGGAGTGAGATCGAGTCCGAACGCGGGCAAGCCCCTCGAGACTTGACGAGATTTCATCGTTCCAAGTGCCCGATCATTAACGATCACTAGCGGCATTGCCACGTTCATTCTTGCGAATACTTCAAATTCGCCCAACCGCATCAATGTAGAACCGTCGGCACCAATCCCGATCATCGGTACATCCGGGTTCGCCATTTTGGCACCGAGAGCCGCAGGAATCATCAGCCCCATAGTTCGACCGCCGGATGTGCCGAGAAAACTGCCGAATCGGTCGAATTCCCATAGGTGTTCAAGCATCCGTACGAACGCTCCTGTTTCGGAAATCACAACACCTTCAGAAGGCAGAGTGTCACGACAACTGGCGACGATATCTTGTATGGCGAATTTCGCAGCGCTGGGTCGCTCAAAATACTTCAATACGTTCTGTTTTGCTAGATCAATTTCTTCTATCGACACACCAGAACTGTCAGCTTCGGAGAGTGCTCGAAGCGACTCTTTTAGAGATCCATTTACACGTACTTCTGGATTCGGAACCGTGGTGTTGTACTCGGGTCGTGATACGAGCTCAACGGCAGGCATATCGAATCCCCATGGGGCATGGGTCATTAACGAATCGGCACCAACCAATATGGCTAAATCACAAAGTTCTTGCAGTTCGCCCTCGACAGTATTTGGGACATAGTTTCCGGTCATCACCCCAGCGAAACGCGGATGGTATTCAGGAAACACCCCTCGGGCATCCATGTTGACCTGTACTACGCCACCGATAGCCTCAACAAACTCCAAAAGTTCAGACGTGGCATTGGTTGTCGCTACATCAGCTCCCGCGATTACCATCGGGTGCTTTGCCGCTGAGATCAACTTCATGGCATTTTCGAGTGCAGCGGTATCGGGGGTAGTCTCGACGTATTCATCTGGGGAAGCGGGAATTTCACCGCAATCGCCATCATCGAAATTCGACGGGTAATCGAGAACCACTGGTCCGCGTCGACCATCTGTAGCGGTTGCAATCGCGTCGCGCAGCATCTTGTTGGCTGATGATCGTTCAAGTGTGCTGTACGACTTAGTGATCGATCCGAACATTGCACCATGATCTGTCACCTGGACAAGATCGATATACGAATCGGTTGCGCCGGCTTCAAATGTACACACCACGGGCATTCGCTCGAAGAAGGCATTCGCTACACCACCAACCATGTTCGCAGCTCCGACACCTTTAACTCCGATAGCTAACCCAGCAGTACCGAGTCCCGCTCCATAATATGCGGCAGCGATGGCAGCGGAAGATTCATGGGCAACATGAACGAATTCGACTCCTGCCTTCCTGCCAGCCTCCATTGCATCCATCGGAAATCCTGATCCCGGTAAACCAAACACGTGTTTGACACCACGTTGGGCTGCGTCTCGCATAAGTAGATCTGCAAATTTCATCGTCTGTTCTCTGTTGATTAGGTGGCTGCTAAATCGAATGCATAGAAAATCGTAAGCGGATGAATATTACCGGTTCTGTTAGCTGGCCGGCCTGAACTTGGGATGGAGCCGAGGCAAAAGGTCTGATAATACTTCTGTTCCAGTTTTACATTCTGATGATCGTTTGTAGCTGAGTAGTTGGACTCATCAGTGCTTCGAAGGTGTTCTGTATTTGATCAAGTGTGATGATGCTTGTATCCGACATTAGTGACGATGCCGAGATCTTCCCGCTGGCGAGTAAATCTAAAGAAATTTGCCAGTCCTCGGGCGACCCACCCCAGCTTGACCTGAAGTCAATCTCTCTTGCCATCCACTCGGCTGGAAGAAGCGGCATTGGCTCCCACGGCACTGCAACCAGAACGACCTGACCTTCTCTGCGAACGGCGTCAAAGGCCTGTTGTAGCGTGTTCTTCAATCCGGCGCAGTCAAACACCACATTTGGTCCGCGACCGTTAGTAAGCTCTACCATCCGCTCCACAGGATCTTGCTCAAACGGATCGATCACTGTCTTTGCACCAACCGCCATTGCTGCTTCCGATCGCCCGGGTGCAGGCTCAGAGACGATCACCTGTGCCCCGGCAGCGCGTGCAGCCTGTGTGACCAGCAGACCGATTGGGCCGGCTCCAAATACACCGACTGTGTCACCAAGTTTCAGCGATGATCTACGCACAGCATGGACGGCCACCGAACAAGGCTCAGTCAGAGCAGCGGCCTCATCGGGAACACCATCAGGTATAAGAAGTGGCGCCCAATCGTCTAGCACCGTGTACTCCGCGTATCCCCTGGTGCGGGTATTGGTAGAAAAACCCATCGTACGGTAGTTGTACCTGGGATGACTTGTTGCTGGTGGCTCCTGGCCTACAGGCCATTCACCGCCACCACCAATCACGCGGTCGCCTTCTTTCCAGCGGGTAACACCGGCACCGATAGCCGAGATAACTCCTGCAAATTCGTGCCCAAGGACGGCGCCGGTCGGCGCTAGATCGTACATAAATGCGTGTACGTCAGTCCCACATATTGCTGATCGATTAACCTTTATCAAGACCTGCCCAGCAGCTGGCTCAGGTTTTGGGATGTCGGTCACATCTAACAATTGTTTACTGCGATATACGGCGGCTTTCATAGTGATCATTTCAGCTTTTTGATTTATATCGAATCTGCTCGAACCTTACCGAAATAGAACTTCAGTAAACAATCTGTCAAGCACCAATTTTGCGGTTTCCTAACGGACACCTGCGCTGGCGTACGCGAGGTGTGAGCGTGCGTTTCCATAACTGGGTGGCAGTATGTGCTGCGCACACTACGGTTTAAGTGATGCTTTGAGCGATCTCGTAAAGCTTGGCGGAGTTCGACTCTCCCCTGTCTCCACCAAGAACACAAAAGAAGGCCCTGCTCTCTCGTTTCCGAGGGCAGGGCTTTTTTCTTTGTCATAAACAGGCGGTTTTGAAATACCGCTTGAAGTCTCGGGCGAGGTTCGGAGTAAGCTCACGTTTGACGAGATGAAACTTAGTTGAAGCTCTCAGAGGAAAATATCTGAATAGTTGGCTGATAATGAAGAATTAGATACTTTCCAGTCATACATTTTTCCGCCCAGATAATATAGAAGCACGCTGAATGACTGATGCTTAGCACCACACTAATAGGAGAACGACTTTGAAGTTTGGATTTTGCCTGCCAATATTCGCGGGAAAGGGTGACGAACACACGCGCACCCCAATGGTTGAGCGAGTCGATGTCGATCAACTCAAGAGCTCAATTCTTGCTGCAGAGAATCTGGATTTCGAAACCTTGTGGGTTGCAGACCATCTGATAATGGGTAAAGATCAGGCCATTCTGGAAGGCTGGACTACCATGTGTTGGGCGGCTGGATTAACAGAACGAATCCGAATCGGTTCTATCCACCTGTCAAACCAACTTCGTGCTCCATCTATGAGTGCCAAGATAGCTTCGACTCTTGATGTCATTTCCAAGGGACGTCTCGAGTTCTTTTTTGAAATGGGACATCGCGGCACAAAACCTGAATCAGAAGCTTACGGATTCGATTTTGCTGAAGATCCAGAACGCTTGGCACAGTTTGAAGAAGCAGTAGATATCATCCGCATGATGTGGACCAAAGGGCCTTCTAGCTACGAAGGAAAGCACTATTCCATCCGCGGCGCTGTAAATCACCCCCTACCAACCCAGCAGCCCCACCCGCCGTTGTGGATCGGTACATTGGGCACTGAACTCTCTTCGTCCATTGCACCCAACAAACAGGTGTTAGAAATTGCGGCGAGGTATGCAGATGGCTGGAACAACACCCCTGCATCGCCCGAGCAATGCAAAGTGATGCTTGATGCTCTGCGACAAGCGTGTGAAAGAAACGATCGAGATTACGGTTCGATCCGCAAATCTATCGAGACTCAAATCCTCATTGCCCCGAATAAAGGCGAGGTTGAGCGATTGAAAGACGAAATTTCAGAAGCGAATCCCAAGAGCTATACCGATGCCGCTTGGAAACGGGCCGAAGAAGAATTTTTGATCGGTGATCCCGACACGATTGCTGCCAGAATTTCTGAATACAAAGCGATTGATATCGATCACATGCAGCTTTGGTTTATGGACATGCCTTCCGAATCTGGAATGCGCACGTTTGCAGAGTCTGTCGCACGAAGGTTTTCGACTTAAATAAACAGCCCGCTCCGCTCACTAATCAAGTAATCAGAACGGGCTGTTGAAAGTCCATTAGCGCCTAGCTACTACCCTTGAATCGGTGCTATCTCTGAAGCCGGTATGAATGCATCGGTTAGTTTGGGGCTATCAAAGGTTCCCGACTCCTCATATGCGTAGCAACGAGTGACACGATACTTGTCCGGCTGGTACAGGCTTGGTGGTGTTTCATCGCACCTGTCTTCCCTAATAGGACAGCGGTCATAAAAGACGCAGCCGTGTCCCGACATACCACCGGTGAGTCGAGAAACGCTTGAATCCGATCCCCATTGCAAGTCAGGATCAGGCTGAGGAATTGAATCCACCAGCAACCGCGTGTAAGGGTGTGTGGGCGAGTTGATTACTTTTTCAACGTCGCCAGCTTCAGCAATAGTCCCCTTGTACAGGACGATGATGTTCTCAGCGACCTGATACGCCGTTGTAAGGTCATGTGTGATGTAGAGAATCGATATTCCGAACTCGTCGTTCAGCGTTCGAAGGGTTTCGAGGATTGTTGCCCTCAGCGACGCATCAACCATCGATACCGGTTCATCAGCGACGATGATCTTCGGTCGCAACATAACGGCGCGCGCCACCATGATTCGCTGGCGCTGACCACCGCTCAACTGGTGAGGGTAACGACCCAAAGTTTCAGATGGCCGTAGTCCTACCGTTTCCAGAGCGTCAATGATTAGCTCTTTCGCTTCCTTTTTGTTCTTAGCAAGCCCGTATTTCCGTATAGGAGTCTCGAGAACATGGTCGACTTTGTAGAACGGATTGTAGGATTCAAAGGGATCCTGAAAAATAACCTGGACTTCCCGGCGAAAGTCTCGAAACTCAGATCTGGACATTTTTGCAATGTCTTGACCTTTGTAGATCACCTGACCTTCAGTGGGTGGAAGAAGCCCCAAAAGCACTCGCGCAAGAGTTGTCTTTCCACTTCCACTTTCGCCAGCGATAGCCGTGATTGCCGGAGGGAATTCGGCAATGGTGAGTGATGTCTTGTCGAGCGCCAAGTTGTAGCGCTTCTTGAATGTACCGCTAACGAACGTCTTTGAAATATCACGGCATTCGAGCAGGGGGATGACTTCGTTCAAGCCGTCACCTCTTCTTCTGACTTAGCTGGTTCTGTGTATAAATGGCAGGCCTGACTGTGCTCATTTTCCTCGGTAATCAGATTCGGAAGCTCTATCTTGCAGCGCTCTGTCGCCTTAGGACAACGCGTGTGAAAAACACAACCTGGAGGAGGATTTAGCAGAGACGGTGTGATCCCCGGAATTCCGGACAATCGGCGTTTACCTTGAGTATTCGGCAAGCTCGATATCAACAACTGTGTATACGGGTGTTTCGGGTTGTTAAAAATCTCTCTTGTTGGCCCGATTTCGACAAGACGCCCGGCGTACATGATTCCCATTCGCGTAGCGAACTGAGCCATCAACCCCATATCGTGTCCGATAAGAATCGTTGCGGCACCGATCTGTTTTTGTGCCTCCAATAGAGTTTGAACAATTTGTCGTTGCACTACTACATCAAGAGCACTTGTAGGTTCGTCTGCAATGATCACGCTTGGGTTCATGCTGATCGACATAGCGATAGTTACACGTTGCTTCATTCCGCCACTGAGCTCGTGAGGGTACATTTCTGCTACGCCGCCATCTAGCCCAACTCTTCTCAACAATTCAGCAATGAAATCAGCGAATTCTTCCTTAGATTTACTGACGCCGTGAGCTTTCAGGCCATCGATCATCTGGTCGCGTACTCGCATGACAGGATTGAGTGAATTGAGCGCCCCTTGCGGAACCATTGCGATCTCACTCAACCGCTTACTGCGCACTTCTGCATCGCTCAAGCTCAGCATGTCGGTTCCGTTCAGAAAGATCTTCCCACCTTCTATCTTGGCAGGTTCTTTGTGAGCGACCATGAGACTGAGGGCGATCGTGGATTTTCCAGAACCTGATTCCCCTACCAGCCCTAATCGTTCACCCTTCTGAAGCTCAAAACTCACACCGTCTACCGCTTTAACCGGACCTTTTCGAGTGTGGTAGTGGACTTCGAGATTTTCGACTCGCAGTGGAACATCGTTGGTTGTTGTCATACCGATGTCCTCAGGCGTGGGTTAGAAACTTGATCAAGACCCGCCGTCATTAAGAAGAGTCCAATGAACAGCATTACTATCACAACGATAGGTGGTCCGAACCACCACCACATTTCTCGTATCAACGCTCCGTAAGTGACCGACCAGTAAATCGTTAGACCAAGAGATGGTTCGTTTTGTGGGCCTAGTCCGAGCGCCGAAAGGCCGATGGAGGCCAGAATCGCCGCAGCAACCGTCCCCACGAAACTTGCTGCAATGTACGGCATCAACGTTGGAACCAGCTCTCGCCAGATGATTTCAATATCTCGAACGCCGTTGAATTTAGCAACGTCAACGTACGAGCGGTCTCTAAGGCTCAGGACTTGAGAGCGAATGGTTCGTGCGGGACCCATCCACGCAAAGAAACCTATCAACAATCCCATTGCTTCAATCGATAACACTGTTGTCATCGATGCAATCACGACAAGCACAAGTAGTGCAGGAATTGTTAAGAATACGTCCGTCGTTAGGCTAATAAACGTATCCCAATAACCTCTGTAATATCCGGCTAGGAATCCAAGAGCGGTCCCGATACCAACACCGATCACACCAGCGATAAGGCCGATGATCAGCGATGCAGGTGTGCCGTATGCCAGATCAGCGAACACGTCACGCCCCTGTTGATCGGTACCGAGAATGTGCTCTGAAGAAGGTGACTGTGCTGGCCGACCAGCGCCAACTTCGGTCCTCTCGGGATCGATCAGCAGTGTTCCAAACAGACTGAACAAACCGATCAGAAGGAGTATAGATAATCCTGAAACTAACGTTTTGTTACGTTTGATTACTTCAAATGCCGTCTTGATTATCCCGATCTGATCATCATCGATTTGAACGTCGGATGGTGCAATTTCTGGTGATGCGCTGCTCATGCTTTTCGGTACCTAATTCGTGGGTCAATTAATGGATACAGCAGATCGATGACAAGCAGAGAAACTCCGATAGCCACAATCACAAACATTAGGATGCCCTGCATCAAAAGGAAGTCATTTGCTGAGATGGCTTCATACAACAGGAATCCGACGCCTGGGTAAGCGAATATCACTTCAACGAGGACCGACCCCGAAACGATGAATGCCATCTGAATGGCAAGTCCTGTAATTTGCGGAAGCATAGCGTTTCGAATCGCGTATCGTAGGAATATATGTTTGTCGCTTAGGCCCTTGTATTCGGCGAGTTTCATGTAATCCTCGCCCATCGTTGTAATCATCATTCCTCGCATGCCCAGTCCCCAGAAACCAATACTGGCTAGAACGAGCGAGAACGCTGGCAGAATAGCGTGTCTGAGAATATCTACGATGGCTTCGTAATTGAAAGCCGGAGTGATGTTGTAAGAAACAGCACCTCCAGCAGGCAATATCGGCCAGATTATAGCGAACCCAAAAATCATTAATATTCCGAGTAAATAATATGGAATCGCAGTTAGTGTCATCAGAATAGGCACCAGAGCTTTAACTAAGCGCGGCGCACGCGGCCACGCTAACCAGGCGCCAAACAACGAACCTACAAGGAACGCAATTATGGTCGCCACTGTTAGCAATCCAACTGTCCAGGGGAGCGCTCTAAGAATTTCCGCTTTTACATCAGCCGGGAAGAATGCAATCGATTTCCCGAAATCTAGGCGTGAAAGATCAGCCCAGTAGTTCAGATACTGTTTCCACAGTGGTTGGTCGAGTCCGAATTTCTTCGAATAGTTCTCAACCATTTCATCCATGTGCGAAACATTCAATCCACCCTGTGCAGCGAAATCATAAAGCCGCTGTTCAATTGGATTGGTGTCACGAAGACGCGGTACAAGGAAATTGATCGTTCCTGCCACTGCAATGATCAATAAAAACAGGCCGA
>CAWVRY010000063.1:0-8524 GCA_963932695.1 uncultured bacterium
GACGAAACCAGCAGCTAAGAAGCCTGCTGCCAAGAAAGCGACCGCCGCTAAAAAGCCAGCTGCGACGAAACCAGCAGCTAAGAAGCCAGCCGCTAAAGCATCTAGCGACTCGGGAGAGAAATAGTTGACCAGCCAGCAGTATTACTACGGTACAGGCCGTCGAAAGACAGCCATCGCCCGAGTTCGGGTTTACAACACTCCAGGTGGTTCAACCGTAAACGGTAAACCCATCGACGAAGTATTCACCGTTGGTGCGTGGCTTCGACAGGCAATTAGCCCGCTCGGCGCAACAAGCCTTACCGACAAAGTGACTATCGTTGCTAAGACCCATGGTGGTGGCTCGCACGGACAAGCTGGTGCTTTCGCACACGGCCTTGCACGAGCACTCGTGGTTATGGATGAAAACCTGCGCAAGCCGCTTCGTGACGCTGGTCTTATGACCCGTGATTCTCGAATGAAGGAAAGCAAGAAGTACGGTCTTAAGAAGGCCCGAAAGGCACCTCAGTACACAAAGAGGTAAGTCACTCGAACTTTCCGATCGATTTCGATCAACAAAAAAGCCCTGGACATTTGTTCAGGGCTTTTTTGTTTACGTTTGGGGTGCTGCGTTATTCCGAGAGGTCGATTAGCGGGCACGATCACCATATCTTTCACCCGCTCATTAAATTAGCCTTATTCGTTCGGGTGTCTGTGCGTTATGACGGAATGAGATACTCGACGCACACGAATCGCCAGCTTCGGAGGGTAGACGGGCGATATCGGGTTCGAGGGGCTACGCGTGTTCGATCGACACGCAGCGGGTAAGCCCCGCAAGATCGGTGATCAGTGATATTCCTGCGTGAGGGAACGTTGCTAGTGCCAGCGCCAGAACAGCGTCTTCGATAGGTGGATCGATCTCGATGTAGGCGGCACTGTTCGTTGGCTTTAGTTGGGCAAAAATGCCCTCAAAGAGCGGACGTATGAGGTCTAAGCCATCTTGCCCGCCATCCAATGCCAAACTTGGCTCTCTGGTCACCTCAGCCTGAAGCGAAGGCATGGAACTTGCGAGGATGTAGGGCGGATTCGAAACGATTACATCGAACGTACCAGAAAGCGGATCCAACAGATTGCCCTCGTAGATATATAACTCTGCATTCAGGTCATCCGCGTTCCGATGAGCGACGTCAAGCGCAGCAGAAGAAATATCAGTTGCATGCACTTCGGCAGCAGGCAGTTCAGTAGCCAGCGACACAGCGATGGCGCCTGATCCTGTACAGATGTCGGCGATCCGAGGATTCTCAATGCCTCGCTCTCGTACAAACGAGAGGGTTTGAACGACTAGCTGTTCAGTCTCTGGGCGAGGAATCAGTACTGATTCGTTCACTGTGAAATTTCGCCGGTAAAACTCGGTGCTGCCGGTGATGTACTGAAGCGGCTCACGTGTTTCTCGCCGTAAGACCATCGATTCGAGGTCGTCGAGGCGGTTCGCCGGGGGAGGGTCGAGAAGCTGCCCAAGTTGTTGAGCAGCCGTCCACCCGAACGCACTCCGTAGCAGCAAACGAGCGTCGATTCCTGCATCTTCTATTCCGACCGCCTCTAGCCGACGTGCGATCGATTGGATAAGCGTTGATACGGTTTCTGCGGTCATTAATTCCCGTCTAGTCGCCTACGGCTGCGAGCTTTCGTGCCTGCTCTTCTTGGAGAAGCGCATCGATGAAGCCATCGAGCTCGCCTCCCATAACGTTCTGCATCTGGTGGCTCGTGAAGCCGATTCGGTGATCGGTAATTCGAGACTGCGGGAAGTTGTAGGTGCGAATCTTTTCAGATCGATCGCCCGTACCGACCTGCGCTTTGCGGTTAGCACTTATCTCGGCGTTTCGTTCACGAAGTTGCTTGTCCCAAAGTCGTGAGCGAAGAATCTCCATACCCTGCAATTTGTTTTGCAGTTGAGACCGCTCGTTCTGGCACTGCACCACGAGTCCAGTAGGAAGATGGGTAATTCGAATGGCAGTCGCCACTTTGTTCACGTTCTGACCACCGGCACCACCGGAGTGGAACACATCGATTTTCAAATCGTTGTCCTCAATAATCAGGTCAAGCTCTTCAGCTTTAGGCATTACTGCGACAGTAGCTGTGGATGTGTGAATTCGACCCTGTGACTCGGTTTCGGGAACACGTTGAACTCGGTGAACTCCGCTTTCAAGATGAAGTCTTTGGTAGGCACGTTCGCCCTCGATTTCAAACGTTATTTCCTTTATGCCGCCCACACCGGTGCCGTTTTCACTGAGGACTTTCATTTTCCACTTGCGGCTCTCAGCGTAGCGTTGGTACATGCGGAATACCTCGGCGGCGAAGAGGCCGGCCTCATCTCCTCCGGCACCAGCACGAACTTCGACAACGGCATCGGCGAGTTCGGTTTCGTCTTTTGGAAGAAGTTCAAGTTTGATATCGGAGAATAGACTGTCGAGCTTTTCTTTTAGCTCGTCTGCTTCCGTGGCCGCCATTTCGAGAACTTCAGGATCGGTCTCTTCTGAAATTATCTCCTGCGCACCATCGAGATCAGTCTGAGCGCTGGTCATATCGTTCCATAGTTCGACGACGTGTTGGAGTTGGCTGTACTCCTGGCCCAATTTCCGAATGGCGTTCGGGTCTGAAGCTGTCTCAGGTTGAGACATCAAGCGTTCGACTTCGCCGTGTCGTTCGGAGATTTCTTTTAGGCGGGCTTCCATTGATTGCTGCATAGTTTGAGGTTACCAGTGGTTCGAATAAATCGTGAACCCAAATATGGATTCAGAAGGTCAGTGATGCGATTGGAGTCGAACTGCTACTGGTTGCCAGTTGCCCGCACGTGCTCGGCAATCGACGTGACGTCTAGAGACACTTCAGACTGAGCGCCACTTTCTGAAAGGTTTTTGACAGATGCCACGCCGTTTTCAACTTCACGATCGCCAATTATCACGACGTTTGAAGCGTTCTGTTGGTTGGCGTACCGCATTTGAGCCTTCATCGAACGACTTGGGGCAAGCACGGTTGAAACGTTAGCCGCACGCAATGCTGTAGCGAGCTTGGCTCCGGCAGAAGCTGCGTCACCGAGCGTCACAACGACGATGTCAGGTCCGGCAGAAGGAGCGATTTTTGCTTCTTGCTTCTTGAGTTCGAGAATCATTCGTTCGATTCCTGACCCAAAACCGATTGCAGGAGTTTCTTGTCCGCCAAGGATGCTGATCAACGGATCGTATCGACCGCCAGCCAGCAAAGTTCCTTGCCCGCCAGCATCGAGAGGTTCGTATTCAAATACGGTGCGGTTGTAGTAATCGAGACCACGTACAAGACGGTGATCGACCTTGTAAGAGAAATCTGGATAGACCTCTTTTAGATTGTCGAGCAGAGACAGCAGTTCATCCCAGTGTTCTTTGGCTTCACCGTTGATGTAGTCGACTGATTTTGGAGCAGCATCGGCGAGAGTCTGAGTTTCTTTGGCTTTTGAATCCAGAACACGCAGAGGCGCTCGATCCAGTCGAGCACGATCAAGCTTAGGAAGCTGGTCGGCTACCCCGCGGAAGTAATTTTCTAGATCGCTCAGGTATGCAGTACGACCTTCAGGGTCGCCAAGGCTGTTCAGGCGCAAAGTGACGTTCTTGATTCCGAGGTCGGCAATGTACTTCCAGCCGAGTTCGATTATTTCTGCATCGACCTTTGGTGATTGATCGCCGATTGCTTCGCAGCCGAACTGGTGGTGCTGACGGAACCGACCCGCTTGTGGCCGTTCGTATCGGAACATCGGAGCCATGTAGAACATGCGAACTGGCTGAGGACTGTTGTGCAATCCATTTTCGATGTAGGCCCTGCAAACCGAGGCTGTGCCCTCGGGACGAAGTGTTATTCCGTCTCCGCCGTGATCTTCGAACGAGTACATCTCTTTTTGAACGATGTCAGTCTCGTCACCAACACCGCGCTGGAAGAGGTTTGTATCTTCAAACGTTGGAGTGTCGATTCTACGATACCCGAACTGGTTCGCAACTTTGTGAGCCGTTGAGTAAACGTGCGACCAATATGGCTGATCATCAGGAAGTATGTCGGCGGTGCCACGTGGGCGCTTGAAGTTCATACGAATGATTGTCTCTTAAACGAAGGCACCAGCACAGGGTTGTGCTGGTGCCATATTCACATTTTGTCTGACCAATTACCTACTGCCGCCAAGATCGCCTCTGTGCCCAACAATAGGCAGTGGAGCTATCGGCTAGTAGAAAACCCGGCAATGCCGGCTAGGAGCCGAGACCTGCCTGTTGGTAGATCTTGCCTTCAGTCTTGATTGCCGGTGCGTAGACCATTCGAGCCTTGTTCATCTCTCGAATGTTCTCTGCGCCAACGTAACCCATGCATATCTGTAAGGCTCCAACCAAGTTCAACGTACCGTCAGTGCGTGATGATGGACCGTAGAGAAGTTGATGCAAGCTGTACTCGGTACCCATGTTGATTCGTGTTCCACGAGGAAGCGAGTCGTGCCAGGCTGCCATGCCCCAGTGGAAGCCCTTTGCAGGAGCTTCTTCGGTCTTGGCGAACGGGCTGCCGATCATGACAGCATTTGCACCGGCGGCGAATGACTTACAAACGTCACCACCAGTTCGGATACCACCGTCTGTGATGATCGGAATGTACTTGCCTGTTTCCTTGAAGTAATCATCTCGGGCTGCAGCACACTCGATAGTGGCGCTTACCTGAGGGATTCCGATGCCTAGAACTTCACGGCTTGTGCAAACTGATCCGGGACCAACACCGACCATAACGCCAGCGATTCCTTGCTGCATCAGTTCCTTGGTTACTTCGTAAGAAACTGTGTTTCCAACGAGAACCGGAACGTCGAGGTCTTTGATCAGGTCAGAGAACACGAGGCCTTTGAGGCTCTTCGACGAGTGTCGGGCGGTGACAACAGTTCCCTGCACAACAATCATGTCTGCACCGGCTTCGACAGCCAGTGGCCCCATTCGCTTTGCACTCTGCGGTACGAAGGAAACAGCGGCAATACCGCCGCCCTTTTTCACTTCTTCGATCTTCTTCGCAATGAGTTCAGGCTTCTGCGGGGCAGAGTAGATCCTCTGCATGATCGCCGTTGCCTCTTCACGAGGGGAAGCAGCAATCTCTTCATATATTGGTGCGGTGTCTTCATAGCGGGTGTGTAACCCGTCCATGTTCATCACAGCCAAGCCACCAGCTTTGGTCATTTCGATAGCGAATTTTGGATCAACCACAGCGTCCATTGCAGAGGCAATAAATGGGACATCTAGCTTGATTCCGTCGAAATTCGTCGACAGGTCAGCCATTTCAGGGTTAATTGTGATGTCACCAGGGGCAATGGCTACATCGTCAAATCCGTATGCGGGCTTAAGTTCCTTGAAGTTACGTGGCACCTTCGGGACTCCTCACATCGGTTACGAGCCGAATTTGTTATTCCTACTTAGAAATTGACCTTCCGGCACGTCGGTGTCCGGAGGTGGTTACGAATTTCGCTGCAGGTAAATTCGGACTTAGTATACGCCCAGATATTTCGCTTAGTACACTCCGAAATTAAGGCAACGTTAAAGGTCATAAAAGAGATCAGGACGCTATGCTAGCCTGACTGTTCAGTTCGATAATCTGAGCACGATAATTATCTATTACCTGCGTGGTCAATCACGCCAGATGTATTTGGTAGAAATATGAACTATTCAGGCAGCATCACCGACGTCGCCGGTATAACGGTAGGACACCATACCGATCTTGAGAACGGAACCGGCTGCACGGTGATACTTTGTGATGAACCCGCCAACGCCGGCATGGAAGTTCGAGGAGCAGCTCCGGGTAGTCGCGAGACGGCTTTGTTGGATCCTCTGGCAAGCGCACAGTGGGTGAACGCAATCACTCTCACCGGTGGTAGTGCGTTTGGTCTGGATTCACCGGGAGGCGTAGTTCGTTATCTGGAAGAGCAAGGCGTTGGAGTGCGGTTCGGACGAACGCGTATTCCTCTCGTTCCAGCCGCGGTTGTGTTCGATCTAGGATTTATCAACTCGGAAGTGCGACCTACTGGTGATGACGGTTATGCCGCAGCCGCCAGCGCTTCTAAAGATTTCGCAGTCGGTAACGCAGGGGCAGGTACCGGATCGACAGTTGCGAAGTTGCTTGGTGGGAGCGCTTCTATCAAGGGTGGAGTCGGAACTGCATCTATACGTATGCCAAACGGTGCAACGGTTGGAGCACTGATGGTTGTGAACGCTATTGGCGGCGTAGTAGATCCAACGACTGGTGAAATCGTTGCAGGTCCTCAGACCAAAGACGGCTTTGCCGATTCGATTGAACTGATGATCGAGTCTCCGCCTAAAGATCGAGGGTTCTTCCGTAATACGACCATCGGCGTTGTCGTCACCGATGCCCCTCTCGACAAGATTGGTGCCACTCGGCTGGCGATCGCCGGGCAAGACGGAATCGCACTCGCTATCCGTCCATCACACACTGCGAACGACGGCGACACCATGTTTGGTCTTTCGACCGGTACTCATCCAGAGTCCATTCCCGGTGATGTGTTGCACGCCGCTGCTCTAAAAGCCGTTACAGGGGCGATTATGAACGCAATCGATTCCGCTGAAACACTTGGTGGAGTGATGTCGGCAGCCGACGCTAAATCGGCCCAGTGGAAAAAAACAGGCAAATAATGAGTCCTCTTCCTGAATTGAACAAAGAATCCCCGATCGCCGTACTTGCTGCAGGTCGACTCGGTTCAAGCCTTGCAATTGCGCTATCGAATGCCGGTTACAACGTGGCGGCTGTAACGAGTCGGCAATCAAGCCACCGAAAATGGCTCAGCGATAAAATATCAAACGCTATCGTTGTCGAAAACGTTCAAACTGCAGCAAACGTCGCCAGCATCGTGTTCATCACTGGTCCCGACGCTCACA
Organism: uncultured bacterium; assembly: GCA_963932695.1. Classification (GTDB taxonomy): domain Bacteria; phylum Chloroflexota; class Dehalococcoidia; order Lucifugimonadales; family Lucifugimonadaceae; genus Lucifugimonas. The sequence continues at coordinate 6,909 of CAWVRY010000063.1, forward strand.
TCGAAGAAATATGTTCAGAGGTTGAGTGGAGATCGCATCAGGCTGTAGTTCACTGCGCCGGGGTTCTACCGCTCGCTATCTTGGACGAAGCACGAATAGCGGGTGCGGAAACGGCTGGATTTCATCCGCTCCAAACATTCCCGACTAACGATTCTTCAGATCAGTTGAAAGACGTTTCATTTGCTACAGAATCGGCAAACCCAGCGCTTTTCTATTGGCTGCGGATACTTGCGACCGACCTCGGGGGTTCCGCATTCCGTATCGAATCTTCTCAAAGAGCTGCGTATCACGCTTCGGCGGTGATGGCATGCGGTCTGCTGGCTGGTCTAACTGGAATTGCAGCCGAAATGTGGGAACCTTTAGGAATCGAACGCACTGACGCACTGAAGCGTCTTATTCCTTTGCTACGCGCAACCGTCGACGCCTTAGATGAAAAAGGACTTCCCGACGCTATAACTGGTCCGTTCGTTCGCGGCGATGTCGAAACAATCGCTAGTCACCTGGCGGCGACTTCCGAAAAATCACCTGAAATCGGTAAGGCATATTCCGCACTGGCGCTGGCGTCATTGCACGTCGCTAAAGAGCAGGGCGGAATGTCAGAATCGGCGTTTGAAAGCATCAAAACGTTACTTTCTGACGAAAATCAAACTTAGAATGCCCACAAAAACTCCAAAATCGGTAATAATAACTTAACGCAAGTGAACTAAGGCTTGGCGGCTAGCAAAGTGCAGTCGACCGGTAGCGGAGGTACACGAATGGCTTTACGCCGAATCACAACCCACAAGATTCAGCAGATGAAACACCGTGGCGAGCCGATCCCAATGGTGACGGCATACGACTACACGGCAGCTCGCATTGTCGACGCAACAGGGATTCCTATGATCCTGGTTGGCGACAGTATGGGGCATGTTGTTCTTGGTCACGACTCAACAATTCCAGTAACCGTTGACGATATCGTCAGCGCGTCGGCTGCTGTTGTTCGCGGTACGACCAACCCCCTAATCGTTGCTGACATGCCCTTTCTTAGCTACCAGATCGACGCTGAGACGGCTCTACGAAATGCCGCACGCCTCATTCAAGAGGGTGGAGCGCAGGCAGTAAAACTCGAAGGTGGCAAAACAGTTGCCCCGATCGTTCGTCGACTCGCAGATGCTGGATTGGCGGTTATGGGTCATATCGGTCTTACTCCGCAGCATGTAAATAAACTCGGTGGTTACCGAGTACAGGGCAAGACGGAATCGGCAGCCAACGAGGTTCTCGAAGATGCAATAGCACTTCAGGAAGCCGGAGCATTCGCGATTGTTCTCGAATTGATTCCTGTCGAGCTGGCTAAGAAAATCACCGAAACTCTCGATATTCCTACGATTGGAATTGGTGCGGGTGTTCACTGTGATGGTCAGATACAGGTCTTTCACGACATGCTCGGTCTCGATCCCGATTTTAGGCCACGTCATTCTGGAAAGTACGCCGACTTGGCTCCGGTCATCGAAGATGCACTCGTTCGATACGTTGACGATGTTCGTGAAGGCACGTTTCCGACCGATGCACAATCGTTCTTCTCAGATGAATCAAGAATCCGTGAGGGATCGAAAACCAACGACTAGAACGGTCATTTT
>CAWVRY010000064.1:0-8456 GCA_963932695.1 uncultured bacterium
TGCGATTGCTGAGGCGAGCTGGACGATGAAACCACCCACGCTAAATCCGATCTGTTCCACAACTGAATCGGATGCTGCCATCTTCGAGTTTGCTTCGAGTAAACGATCTCGCTCGATCAGGCTCGGCAAGTACGAGCGTTGGGCGACTTCGTTGAAGATGACCAGCGAGCCATTAAAGAACGTGACTGTGTAAAGATTCGATGTGAAGTCCAAAGAAGAAGTGAGCGATAGCTACGGTGGGAGGGTTGCCGCCGAGCCTAAATCTGAGATGACTAATACCATTCGGGATTTCGATCTGTCTATCCACGGTCCGGCTATCAAGCCAAACATCAATCCAGCAGTGGTCGTTGCTCCGCCAATAATCGCCATTTGGTACGGGCGCTCATCTAGTATGAGAATGGCGACTAGTGGCACGACCATCATCATTCGACCCAGCTTGTGGCGGGCGATTCGGTCGAAGGCATGCCACATCATCGCATGACCCGGCCGATTGTCGGCTAGTCAGAATTAGTTAGTCTGAAATTACACAAACTCAGCGACGATTTTGCCTTTTACGTGACGACCTTCAAGCTGGGCTAGGCCTTTCGGAATTTCTTCCATCGTGATCGTTTGTTCGATCATGGGACCGATCTTCTTAGCGGCTACTAGAGCGATCATTTCTGCTGCCATGTTGGCTAAATCGAATTGAGCCGCTCGGTTGGTCGATGAGTGAGCGCCACCGTAGGCGATGTTGTGGATCGACTTTGCGCCAGCGAACGTGGTGTCGGTAATCGTTGGCATTCCGGCGACACAGGCGATTCCACCCCTGAACTTCAGAACTTCAATTCCTTCGTTCGCAGTGTTTACGTCGACTGCTCCGAGAACTCGATCGACGCCTCGGTCGTTCGTGATCGACATGATCGTGTTAACAACGTGCTCGGTGTTGTAATCGATAATGTGATCGGCACCAAGCGACTTCACAAATTCATGATTTACCCCAGAGGCGGTAGTGATTACCGTTGCGCCTATGTTCTTGCATATTTGAACCGCAAAGCCGCCTACGCCACCAGCACCACCCTGCATCCAGACCGTGTGTTCGGGTTGGACGTCGAGTCGACGCACTACCGCTTCGTATGCGGTGAGTCCTGCGCACGGAATCGCTGCGGCTTCGGCGAAAGATACGTTGTCAGGGATTTTCGCCGTCGTGTGGGCGGTTGTGATTGCGTACTCGGCGTATCCACCTGATTTGGAAAGATCGCCGTGGTAGAACACACGGTCGCCGATTCGCCATTGCACAACGTCTGAGCCAATCGCATCAACCGTGCCTGCAACGTCTAATCCGAGCACGTGCGGGTATGACCAGTTGTCGTTTCCACGGCCAGCCAACTTGTAGTCGACCGGGTTAAGGCTGACTGCGTGAACTTTCACTCGAATTTCGTTAGGACCGGGCTCGGGCGTTGGAATTTCGCCGAGGCTCAAGGTGGAGACCGCGCCGGGTTTGGAGAGGAGTAGTGCTTTCATGATTGAAACCTTCGGCTGCTTAAGCCTTTTCTAGATTTACCGTTACTTTTGAGCCGTCGTCGAGGTCGATGGAATCCGATGCGGCAATGGCTTGGGCATCGTCGCTTAGAACTGCGGCTAGCTCGATGTTTTCGGCGAGGGTTTCCTCGGCGATGTAGTCAGAGTGGCCCATTAGATCTTCGGTCACGTCGTCTGAGCAGGAAATCCACAGGTTGATTCGGTCTGAGATTTCGAGCCCTGACGTTTTTCGTAGGTTCTGAACTAGCCGAACTACCTCGCGGGCGGTTCCTTCAGCCTTAAGTTCATCAGAAACCTCGGTCAAAACCGCACCGGCGTAACCTGCGTCAGTAGCAACTGCATATTTGTCGAGCGCTACACGTTCGATTAGGACTTCGTCAGATTCGAGATCAAATCCATTGAGCGAAATCTTTTCACCGGCTTCGGAAGCACGGGCGATTTCGTTGGCATCGACGGAAGCTATTGCGTTTCTAATTTCACCGATCTGCTTGCCGTACTTTGGTCCAAGAATTCGCAGGTTCGGCTTGATTTCGAATCCGAGTAGCCCACCCATTTCTGAGGCGTCTCGAACTGATTTTACGTTCAGTTCTTCTTTGAGAACGTTTTCGATCTTGGCGAGAGCGAAGTGCTCCCAATCGTGTCGAACTTCTGCAACGAACTCGGCGAGAGGTTGACGAACTTTAAGGCGTGATTGTGCACGCGCTGAACGACCCAACGAAGCCAAGCGAATTGCGAGGCGGGTCTGGTTCATCACGTCTTCATCGATGAGCGATGTGTTGGCTTTTGGCCAAGAGGTCAGGTGAACTGAATCCGGGGCGTCTGCAACACGATCGGCAACGAGGTTGCGATACATCATGTCGGCAATGAACGGCGTGAACGGCGCCAGAAAGCGAGAAAGCGTTGTTAGGCACGTGTAGAGCGTGGAGTAGGCGGCATTCTTGTCGAGGTCGCCTTCAGATTTCCAGAACCGTCGACGTGATCGTCTGACGTACCAGTTGGAAAGGTCGTCAACGAACTGCTCAACGGCTTCGGCCGCATACGGAAGCTGCCAATTTTCCAGATTATCGGTCATCTTCGCGATGAGCTGGTTCAGTTCAGAAAGAATCCAACGATCAAGCTCGGAGAAGCCTTCTGCGTCCGACAGCTTCCAATTTTCAAAGGAGTTCTTCTCGCCATCGGGAGTAAACCCGAACGACGAAGGAATCGTGCAGTCATCGGGAGTCCAGTCATCAAGATTGGCGTAGGTCGTGAAGAACGAGTAGATGTTCCAGAGCGGGATTACAAATTGGCGTCGTACTTCGTCCCCGGTCTTGTAGCCGAAGTTGAGGTTTGAAGCAGGGTTGTGACGACTGTAAGTCCAGCGCATTACGTCGACACCCATCTTGTCGGCTGCCTCCTCGAACCAGATGGCGTTGCCCTTCGATTTGTGCATCTCCTCTCCGTTTTCGTCACGCATAAGTGCGTAGGCGAATACGTTCCTGGCGGGCAAAGAGTCTTCAAGAACGGCTGCCATGACGATTAATGAGTAAAACCAGTTTCGGAACTGGCCGGGGAAGCTTTCTGATATCCAGTCGGCAGGGAACCATTCTCTCCAGTATTCGGGATCGGATTTGTAGCCGATAGTTGAGAATGGAACGATTCCCGCGTCGAGCCATGCGTTTCCGACATCGGCGATCCGCTCGACGGTTTCGCCACAGTCGGAACAGGCGATTTTGACGCCGTCGATCCACGGTCGGTGTGGTGATGCACCGCTTGCTTCAAATTCATCCCAACCTTCGACTGCACGTTCTTTGAGTTCTTCTTGTGAACCCATCACGTCGAAGTTTCCGCAATCGCAGGCGTAGATCGGTAGAGCGAGACCGTAGTACCGCTTCTTCGAAATCATCCAGTCCTGCATGTTCTTGAGCCAATCAAGCTCGCGTGCCTTGCCGAACTCTGGGTACCAGTTCATTTTCTTGGTGGCTTTTTCCATCTTGGGTCGAATTTCGTCCATGTTGATGAACCATTCGTCGACCAAGCGGAACACGAGTTCGGTCGAGCAGCGCCAGCAGACTGGGTAGCGGTGGGTGTATTTGTTTACACGAACCAGTAGCCCTTTTTCTTTGAGTGAATCAAAGACCATGTCCTTCACATCGGAAGCTGACTTGCCGGTGAATTCGCCAAAGCCTTCGATGTAGATACCGTTTTGGTCGAGTGGGGCGATCGGACTGAGCCCGTTTTCTTTACCGAGCTTGAAGTCTTCGGCACCAGCACCGGGAGCGGTGTGAACGATTCCGGTTCCTTCGTCTTCACCGACTTCATCCCACGCAAGTACGCGGTGCTGGGCGATTGTTTCCGCCTGAGCAGGGAGTTCGTCGAACGGTCCCCGATATTTGAGGCCGACGAGTTCGGAACCCTTTACTTCGCCGATTACTTTGGCCTCTTCAGTAAGCACGTGGTCTTTCTTCAGCGATTCGATGAGCGACTTCGAGAAGTAGATGATCGAGCCGCGATCTTCGACTTTAGCGTAGGTGTACTCGGGATTTACTGCAGCAGCCACGTTTGCTGCGAGAGTCCATGGCGTGGTGGTCCAAACGAGAAGGTTTTCCCCTTCGTGACCTTCGTCGATGAGAGGGAATTTTAGATATGGACTGTCGTGGGTGATGTCCTGATAGCCCTCGGTGACGATCTCGTGCTGAGAAAGTCCGGTGCCGCAGCGGGGGCACCACGGCATAACGTCTCTGCCCTTGTAGATCCAGCCTTTGTCGGCGCAGGTCTTTAGGAAGTGCCAGATCGTGTAGTTATTTTCGGAAGACTTCGTGTGGTAGGAATTGTCCCAATCCATGAAGTAGCCGAGTCGTTTTGACTGCTCGGATATACGTGCAGCGAAGCGATCGACTCGCTTGCGGCATTCTTCGACGAATTTGCCTACGCCGAACGCTTCGATGTCGCGCTTCGACTTGAAGCCCATCTCTTTTTCGACTTCGACTTCGATCCAAAGACCCTGTCCGTCGAATCCGTTCTGGAAACGCTGTTTATAGCCCTGCATGTTGCGGAACCTGAGGAAGAGGTCTTTGTACGTTCGACCCCAAGCGTGGTGAACACCCATGGCGTTGTTGGCGGTGATCGGACCGTCGATGAACGAGAATTTCTTCTCTTTATCGTCGTTCAGCGCTCGGTAGCGGGCGGGAATGTCGTTGTCTTCCCACCATTTGAGGATTTCTTCCTCTTTGGCTACGAAGTCGACTTTTGGATCTACCGAATCGAAGTGGCTCGCCACGTTTATTTTCCAATCGCAGTGCCTGAATTAGGCGCACGTTTTCTAACAGAATTTTCGTTGACGAGTTAAAAATAAAACCCGCCCCTAAATATGGTTCAGGGACGGGCGTTTTGAAATAAAACGGTACCGCGGTACCACCCTGGTTTCCTGATTCGCTGCGTTTCGGCAAGGCTTCAGGACACTCAGTTGAGCCGATGTAACGTTCGGCGGGGACGGTTCAGCCTAGCTTCGAGATTTTATCGAATTTTGGTGAACGGTTCGGGAGTGATGATCGATTCTTGCCCCATGCTCGCTTCCACCGTACCGAGCTCGCTCGAAAGGGGTGCACGGAATCGACCGTGTCTCCGTCGTTACCTGTAACGGAGTTAAGTATAGGTGCTGAAGGATTCCAGCGCAGTAGTCGCTTTTTGGGAGGGGCGGTAACCCCTACGGAGTTCCCGACGAAGCTAGCCCAGTTCGTGGTTGGCTAGCTGTTCGTATTGGGTGTTTTCTTGTTCGTCGAGGTAGGTACGGTACAGAGCGATTGCTGTGACCTGAACGACTTGCCCGCTCGACCTTAGTGGAGCGTGTTGCCACGAAGCGCCAACGTCTTGTGCGAACCGGCCACGGACACCCGGTCGTGTTCGACCAATAGTGACGTGAGCCGCAAATTTTCGGTCGTCGCGTTCGAGCCCAAGTCTAACCATGCGTCCCTCGACTCTGCCTTGAAGTTGTTCGAGTCGTCGCAATTCGCCATTGAATCCGACCCAGCAAATACGTGGGTCGCGGAAAGATGGGAAGCAGCCTGTTCGACCGATCTTCATCTGGAAGCGTCCGGTCGATTCTGCAGACTGTTCGAGAGCTGCTTTGATATCTGGAATTTGATCGATCGGCACGTCGCCCAAGAATTTGAGCGTCAAGTGCATCGCTTCTTCGCCGATCCAGCGAACACGCTCGTACTCACGTGGGATGAAACTTTTTGGCAAGTCGGCCAGTTCACGTTTTACAGCGCGAGGAATTTCGATGGCTATAAACAGCCGTTGCGTGTTTTCTGGAACTTCAGGGAAGCCGAACTTTTCCTCGCCGTCGTCATCTTCCATGCCGGGGGCGACGTAGAGCTTGGGATCTGCCGGAACGTAATTCGCTTCGGACTGACGAGTGTATGTAAGAGACGACCCACCACGACCTCGACCGCCGTGGTACGGCTCTTCACCGATATTACGATCACGCTGCGGGACTACTGATGGAACAAAGCCATCCGCTGAAATTTGATCTGACTCTTGGTCGTCGGATTCTGAAGCACTCTCGTTTGCAGTCTTTTCGCTATCAGGCGCAGGTTCGTCGACCGTTTCAAGTTCGACTATGGCTTCGGGCGTCTCAGCAATTTCATCGGTCTTGGCCGTGTCTTCAGTCTCAGTCGCGTCTTCGGCTTTCGCCTCAACTTCGAGCTCGGGAGAAGGGGTATATTCTCCGCCTATCCAAGGATCTTTGTCGTTCGATTTCGTCACACGTGCGTCCTAAAAGCCATCGCTTCGATTCGGTATCTATTACATCAACGATACATTCGAATCGGTTCTACGGGTGAACTAAGTGTTAAGCGTTGCTAACCGAAAGGAAATAGCGTTGACGCCTCTACTGAGCAGAGACCATCGCTATAATTCGACCGCAATTCAAATGGTATGTGCGTATTTTAACTAATGCATCCGGCTAACTTATCTGCGATGGAGAACACTCTTGGCACTACTGCTCAATCGATCCGACGTACAAAAGCTACTTCCAATGTCAAAGGCGATCGACGTAGTTGAAGCGGCGTTCGGCGAGCTTTCGGCTGGGACGGCGGAGATGCCGGATCGCACGGTGATGATCGACCCCGCGGTTGGCGGATGGATCGCCTACATGCCCGCTTACTTGAAATCTGGCGGTGCGCTGGGAATCAAAGCAGTAACGGTCTACAAAGAGAACCCAACCAAATTCGGTTTGCCGACCACGATTGGCACGATATTAGTCCAGGACAATAAGACTGGCGTAGTGGTTGCTGCGATGGATGGTGGACTACTTACCGGTGTCCGAACCGGTGCTAGCGGCGGAGTTGCGACGAAGCATCTTGCCCGAAAAAACTCGAAGGTCGCTGGTGTGCTCGGAACCGGAGTTATGGCACGAAGTCAGGTGCTTGCGTTGGCAGAATCAGCCAATCTCGACACGATTCTCGTCTACTCACGCAGCGACGATGCAGTCAAGCAGGCGTTTGCTGAAGAATTTACTTCGACGACTGGAATCGAAGTTCGGGTAGCCGATAGTGCCGAGGGTTTGGTTCGTGAATCTGACATTGTCACGCTAATCACCAGTGCGGTTGAACCTGTGGTCGATGGATCATGGTGGAAGCCGGGTACTCACATCAACGCCATAGGATCGCACGCCGCCGGGGTTCGTGAATTAGATTCAGCGACTGTCGTGAAATCGAAGGTTGTTTGCGACCAAGTTCAGGCGTGTTTGAACGAGGCTGGCGATATTCAGATTCCGATCGAAGAGGGTGTGTACTCAGCCGACAAGATTCATGGTTCGCTTGGTGAAGTGATTAATGGAACTCTGGCGGGTCGTGAGAACGACGAGGAGATCACTTTGTTTAAGAGTGTTGGTCTTGCTGTGCAGGATATTTCGTGTGCGGCTCTGGTTTACGAGCAGGCAGCTGCGCAGGGCGTTGGCCTAGAGTTCGACTTCGGCGGGTAGGCGAGTCACTTTTTCTTCCAAGCTCTACTGTTGGCATGATCTAAAGATTTATTAGCTAAACGATCACTCGTTCTAGGAGGGCGTCGATGTCCCGCTGGGTGTGAGTGTCGGGAGTTGCTACGGGTTGTCTGACTCTGTCGGATTCTATTAGTCCTCGTTTTTTGAGGATTTGTTTGTGGAGTCCGATTGCAAGATCTGGGGCTTGGCTAACTAGGTGGCACAGCGGGGCGATTCTGATATTGAATAGTTCTGTTGCGCCTTCGATATCGCCGGTGTTGTAGAGCTTGAACACCTCGACGAACTGAACAGGTGTGGAGCTGAACGGCATTGTGCCGGTGCTGCCACGTGATAGCTCTTCCATCAGGTAAGTCGCTCCTCCTCCGCCTAGGACGTCGATCTTGCCTAGAACGGTGTCGACGGTTTCTGCGATTCGGGCCGGTGTAGGAGGAGTTTCCATTTTGCAGGCGACGATGCCTTCGAGTTCATCTGCTAGATCGGCGACCATTTGCGGTGGAACCTGAGCGGACTGCACGTCTTGCAGCGCTACCGACACGTTTACGGCGTTTGTGATGCTTCGGAAGTACTGTCGAACTGCTTCAGGGCTGGATGAACCTATTCCTGAACCTGGGGGCGTGAGCATTACTGAATCTACGCCGAGTTCTTCAGCTCGTTTGCTGTAGAAAATTGCCAGATCCGTTCCCAAAGAACCTGTGTTCATTACAATTGGGACTCTGCCGCTGGTTTGATCGACTACGGTTTTGAGCAGTAGATCTCGTTCAGCTTCGTTGAACAGCTGAACTTCGCTTGCAAGAGCTATGCCTAGTCCATCGACCCCTGCTGCGATGTTGTAGTCGACAACTTTGCTCAGGCTTTCGGTGTCGATTCTGCCGTTCGAGTCGAACGGTGTTTGAAGGATTGGGATTACGCCGTTGATGCTTTTGTATGTCATGTTCGTTGTTCTGTTTCAGACTTT
>CAWVRY010000065.1:0-8370 GCA_963932695.1 uncultured bacterium
TCTCGATGCAAATCACAAGGAAATATGTTGGTAGAAGAGACGAACGAACCAGATTCAATATTGGTAATCACTCCACACCCCGACGATTCGGAGTCGGCTTCTGGTGGAACGATTGCGAAGTGGTGTGCCGAAGGCAAGAAGGTCGTATTGGTCGTTTGTACCAATGGCGACAAAGGCACCAGCGATCGTGCGGTAAAGCCGGCTGATCTTGCTGCTACTCGGGAAATCGAAACGTTGAACGCTGCGAAGGCGTACGGCTTGGCTGATGTTGTATTTCTACGAATGAAGGATCAGGGACTCGAAGACAACGACGAATTCCGAGAGAAGCTCGTTAGGCAGATTCGTATTCACAAACCTCGTTTGTTGCTGACGATCGACCCGAACCGACCTTACATTCGTCACCGGGATCACTCGATGACGGGACGTGTGGCGTTGGACGCTGTGTTCCCTTACGCACGAGACCACGTTGCGTTCCCGGAGCATCTCGAAGAGGGTATTGAGCCGCACAAGGTTGAAGAGGTTTGGCTATTTCGGCCTGAGCAGCCGAACATCCACGTCGATGTAACCGATCATTTCGAAACACGACAAAACGCTCTGCACTCTCACGTAAGCCAGGTGGGCGAACGCAGTGACGAGCGCGACGAGCGTTCACGAAAACGCTTAGCCGAAACCGGCAAGAAGTACGACGTAGAACTAGCTGAACAGTTCATGCAAATCAAGATCGGGTATTAGGGACATAATCGATTTCAGCAGGTAGTTAGTTTTCGGTATGTGTTGAGTCTAGGAATATTTAATGTAATGCCCGTAGTTCAAAACTATCGTATTGAAAGAGAACCATGAACTTCGTTGCTATCGATGTAGAAACGGCAAACTCAGCAAGAGCATCGATTTGTCAGATAGGTGTGGCACGATACGCCGACGGGGTGCTCACGGACGAGTGGGTCTCATACATCGATCCTGAGGGAGAGTTCGGGGTCTGGCAAGTTCGGGTCCACGGTATTGAATCTTCAACAGTTGAAGGGTCGCCAATCTATTCAGATGTAGTCGACGAGCTGTACTCGTTTCTCGATGATTCGATAGTTGTGAGCCATTCGCCATTCGATCAACAGGCAATCACAAAATCGGCCGTTCGCTACGGGGTTCGACCACCTCGGGCAAAATGGGTCGATTCAATAGTTGTCGCAAAGCGAACATGGCCCGAGCACGCGAACCGAGGCTACAAGCTAGACCAGTTGTGCGATCAGCTTGATTACGAATTTGAACATCACGACGCGCTTGAAGATGCCAAAGCAGCGGGGCATATAGCTATTTCAGCTGTGAAGTACAGTGGCAACAGTCTGAGCAAATGGGTCGGCGGCTCACGGGCGTAGAAATATATTCCGCTAGATCCCTCAACCCGCAAGAACTACCCCGCGCCTTCGCCGCCGTCGATTGGTAGCTCTACTCCATTGATGAAGTTGGAGTTTTCAGATGCTAGGTATAGCACTGCATCGGCAACTTCTTCCGGCTCTGCGAATCGACCCGTTGGAATCTTCGCAAGCTTCGCGTCACGTCGCGGGCTTGGCGGCCATGCGTTATCGCCCATCGGAGTCATCGTGACAGTCGGCGCAACGCTGTTGGTCTGAATATTGTGAGGTCCGAACTCGACAGCCATCGATTGCGTAAGCAGCTGAAGTGCGCCTTTAGACGCACTGTAAACACTGCCGGTGGGGAACGCCCTGATCGCCGCTCGTGAAGTCACATTGACGATCTTGCCTTTCTTTTTCGCAATCATGCTTGGTGCGAAAATTTGAGTTAGCAAGAAAGGTGCGAGAACGTTCACATTGATGATCGTGTGGAAGTTTTCGAGCGTGGTTTCGAGAATCGGTTGAGGAATCGTGACACCAGCGTTGTTCACGAGAATGTCGATGTGACCGAACTCGGCAAGAGCCGCGTTACCAACGGCTTTCACCTCGTCGGCATCAGCCATTTCAGCAGTTTGAGTCCAAACCTTCACGCCTGCTTTGCGAGCGTTATTAGCTGTTTGTTCGAGTTCCTGTTCGTTGCGAGCAGTGAGTGCAAGATCGCAACCCGCAACAGCGAATAGTTCAGCGATCGATACGCCGATGCCTTTGGATGCACCGCTGATGAAGGCGACTTTGCCTTTGAGCGAGATGTTTGGGTTTGGGGTCATTTTGTGTCGGGTTCCTGCCGAAATTTATGGGAGCTAATACTGCCTGAATTTAATTGCCGGTGACTTCGCTTAGGAACCAGAAAAAGCTCTCTTTTCGCTGGGTGTTGATTGTCCAGTTGATAGGCGGATTCTGATAGCCAACTTCGTAGTCGCCGTATGCAGCCGCACCACCGGCTCCTGGTCCCGGATCAAAGTAGCCCCAACCTGCGCGTTGTTCTAACGCTGCAGCGAAGTTGTTATCTTCGTTTTCAAAGTCGAAGTGATCGTCCTCGTTGAAAACTATTGGTTGTCCTCGGTAGGCACTTGAAGCGCGTGTATCGACCACTCGTGTGGTGAGTTGTGCGGTATCGTGCATGCCGTTGCCATGAAGGAGAACGTAGTCAGACGCAGCGATCACTGCGTCGGTTGGAACCATTCGACGTGTGAAGCTCGTGCTGATGAGCAGTCGATTGCCTTTATGTTCTATTTTGGCAGCTCGCTCTATCAGTTCGTGAATACGAGGTGGGCAGAGGATTTCGTGCTCGTAGCGCGGGACGTCGGCTTCGTTATTGATCTCGATTATGACGTTTGTGTAGCCTTTTTCGAGAACCCACTTCGTGGCGTTATCTACGGAAGCCTTAACGGCATCTTCGTCTTCTAGTCGTTCGTCCTGTCCAAAGTAAAAATAGCCGAGACAGACGGCCATGCCTATCCCGTCGCAAGCTTCGATGATCTGTGCAGTACGATCCATGAAAGCTGGTTTCAGATCTCCAGATTCGGTGAAAGCGCCAGATATCCACGGCTGCGATTCAACATTTGGTACTCCTGCCCAGATTTGGTCGTCGGTGGCTTCGGGATGTACTGCGTGAATTCGCTTGCGAAGATCGGCGAGACCTTCTTCGTCGGAGCGGTAGTAGCCGAGGGGCGAAGCTCCCTGCAAGTTGATATCGATGCAGGTCAGACCTTTTTCATAGTAAATCGGCAGCATATCGATCAGCTCGTTCGTATTTCGATCAGCCTGCCATCGGTCGTTGTCTGGGTATGCCCATAGGTGTTTGGTGAACTTGTTCTCATCGTCCCACATGGCGTTTGCCATGCGGCTGTTCATGAGAAGACCTTCGATAGATGTGCCCCGGAACGTTTGACCTTGCTGAGTCGGTACGCCGTTGATTAGGAAGTTTTCGCCGTCGATGGAGATAGCGGTTTTCGGCGTAAATTCGGAAGAAGAATCAGGCATTGAAAATATGAAGCCTTTATTTTTCGCGTGAGACTGGTGACCAGGCGTTTGCTCGATCGATTCGGTGTTGTATCGACGGATGAGAGTGAAATAGGAATTCGACCACTGCGTTTGGACTCTTCTGTGAGAGATTTTGATCGCCGAGTTTGTTCATTGCTGAGATGAATTCATCGCGCATACCTGTGAGGTTTAGTGCGTAGAGGTCGGCGGCAGTTTCGGCCTTACGAGAAAGCCAGTTGGAGATGGGGAGGGCAACCAACGACACGCCTGCTCCGACGATAAGAACGAGCGGTAGCCCGGCGATATCGTCGATCCCACGTAGTCCTAGTGAGTCGATCCAAGCAGTAAGTGCGAGATCGATGACGAAGAAGCTAATGAATATTAGAGCGGTCGATACGGCGAGCATCTTCCAAACGTCCCATCGAACGTGGTGACCAAGTTCGTGCGCCATAACGACTTCGATTTCCTCGATTGTGTTTGAATCGATCAAAGTGTCGGAGATGATGATCCGACGAGTTCGTCCCCAACCAGTTACAGCGGCGTTGGCTTTAGAAGTTTTATCGCCAAGATGCCAAACGTAGATGCCTTGAACGTGGGTGCCAATTTGGTCGGCAAGTGCGAATAGGCGGTCTTTGAGTTCGCCTTCTGGGATTGGTTCGAATTTGTAGAACAGAGGCAGTAGCAAGACCGGAACCAGCGCCATAAGGATGATGATGAGGATAGTCGCCCCGATCGCTGCCCACAGCCACCAAAAGTCGGGTTGAGATCGTAGTAACCAGTACATACCCGATATCAACACGACCAGTAGAACCGATTGAAGCAACGTTCCTTTGAGCCAGTCGTAGAGCCAACTGCCTATCGAGACTTTGCTGAGCCCGAACTGCTTTTCTACGATGAATCCCGAGTACACCTCGAACGGAAATTCGATCAGTTGGAAGCCGACACCAGTAATCAACAGAAATAGCATGACTATCAGGGCTGAGTTAGTCGTCCATCCCTCAGCTAGATTGCGAATCGCTTCTGATCCGCCGGAAAGCAAGAACACCAGCGGGACCACCACGTTCAACGCCATCGAGACGACCGACATCGTTAGTTTTACGCGTTGGTAGCGCCCGGCATTCGGCAGACTGACTGCGTCTGCCGAATGGTTCGTTGTCGAATCTGTTGGTTCGGGTGATGTCATATTATTTGGAGATTAGGAGACGATAGCGATCTTGTTACGTTCGATAAGTGCGAAGTCGATGTCGGCGCCGAGTCCGGGTTTATTGAACGCGTGAACGTTGCCTTCGGAATCGACCTCGATTTCGGTTTCAAGTCCGTATTTTTGTGCGCCCGACGGTAACAGCACTTCGAAGAATTCGCAGTTCTTCATTGCCATTATGGTGTGCAGATTGGCAACGTTGTTCAATGAGTTGCCGCCATGATGAACCTCGTAGTTCATATGAAATGCCTCGGCGAGGTGGGCGGTTTTCATGATCGAGGTAATTCCACCCTTGATCGCTACGTCACCTCGCAGATAGTCGGTTGCCTTTGCGACTAACCACGGCGCGTATGCCGTGAAGCCTCCAGGCGAATATTCGGTCGCCATCAGAGGAATGTGGAGCTGCTGTTTTAGTTTGGCGTAGTTGTAAATATCGTCATCGGCGAGCGGATCTTCGTACCAGTAGTAGTCGAGTTCCTGAATCGCTTTGCCAACTCGAAGAGCCTGCGGGTAGTCGTACGCCCATGTTGAATCGAGCATCAGCGTGTGATGGTCGCCGACTGCTTCGCGAATTTGAATGCAGCATTCGATATCGAGTTCAGGGTTGGTAGGCGGGTGAATTTTGTATGCGCTCCAGCCTTCGCTTTTCATCTGCGCAGCCTCGTTGGCGTACGCTTCCGGCTGTTGATAGACGGTCGATGAGGCGTATGCCTTCACCGTTGTCCGGTACGTGCCGAGTAGCTGATGAATCGGCATGTTTGCCGCTTTACCGGCGATGTCCCATAGGGCAATGTCGCAGGCCCCAACTACACGGATTCCGGCTTTACGAGTGAGTTGGCTGAGCAGCTGCCATAGACGTTCGCGGTCGAGAGGATTTTGTCCGACCAGAACCGGCTTCAGGTATTTGATAAGCGACTGGACATCGAGGCTCGCCGGTTGGCTCGAGCTTCCAAGAAATGCGTGACCTTCGATTCCTTCGTCGGTGGAGATCGTGACAAGCCCAAGATCGGATTCGCCGCCGATTTTGCCCGACAGCGGACTGTAGTGGGTGGTTGGAATGTCTTCCCACTTGAACAGTGTCACGGTTACATCTGTGATTTTCATATGCGTTTAGCTCCGGGCTTTGCGTTAGTCGCGCTCGTGACTCGTCACTCGGCTCCGCGTCGCAGTCTACCCATCCCCTAACCTGTTCCTTCGGCCTTTGGCTCGAAGGAAGGGGGACTGTTGTAGCGAGCTTACGGATTGTTTCGTATTTAAAAGAACGGTTGTGAATTTACTGGGGTGTCGACGATAGCTGTTTCGCCTTTGGTGAAGCGTTCGAGTACGTCTTCGTCTATGTCGATTCCAAGTCCGGGTGCTGTTGGTACTTCGACTCGGCTGTTCGATTGAGTGAAGAACGGGGTTGTTAGATTTTCTCGAACCGGGTGCGGCGTTTGATCGAACTCCAACACCGACTCGTTCTGGTACGGAATGTTCGTTTGACCGATCTGCCCTATTGGTTGCAAAGCCAACGTGTGAAGCGCGGCAGCAAAGCTAATTCCGGTGCCCCAGAAGTGTGGGTTGAATTTAATACCGAACGCCTGTGCCATAAGTCCGACTCGGTGCATTTCCGAAGGACCACCAACTCCGCAAATGTCGGGTTGGATGATGTCGAACGTCCGCTCGGCGAATCGAGGAGCGAACTCCCAGCGAGTCGACAGACTTTCACCGCCTGAAATAGGAATTGGCGACTTTTCTTGAACCATCTTGTTGGCAACGAAATCTCTCGATGCGCACGGCTCCTCGAACCAAGTGATGTCCTGATCGGCAACAATGTTGGCAAAGGTTAGTGCGCTCGACGGATCGTACGATTCGTTTGCATCGAACATCAGTCGTACATCAGGACCAATCGCCTCACGTGTCGCTCGAACTCGTTCGGCGTCTTCTTTTAGAGACAGTGCCCCGACCTTCATTTTCATTCCAGTGAAGCCTTGCTCGACGTATCCAGCGGCTTCTTCGAGATGAGGAGGCAGTGCGTAATTGTCGACGTAGTAAAGACCGGTGGCGTAGACCGCTATCGAATCGTGCAGCCTGCCTCCCATCACCTCAGCAACGGGCTTACCTGTCGATTTGCCAACGATGTCGTGCAGGGCAGTGTCTATCGCACTTGCTGCCATCACGGCGGCGCCTGCGTATGAATGGCTCTGGAACGTGGCTCGGTGGATCTTGTGCCAGATCTGCGAGATGTTCTCCGGGTTTTCTCCGATCGCCAATCGTGCGATAGAAGCGATAGCCGCTACTGTTTCCGAAGAGCCGTATGTTTCACCCCAGCCAATCACACCGTCGTCGGTAAATATCTTTAGAACGACTACGCTGCGAGTGTTGGTCCACCGTTGCGACCAGCCGAACGGTTGATCGAGTTCGGCTTCAACGAATCGGACTTCAATGCGATCTATCTTCATTGTTGAATAACGAACTTTCTAACGGAATGGATGGTCGTCGCTGGAGTAGACGAATAGAAAACGTGCCTATGGCACCTATGGCACCTATGTGCGTTGCGCCCAGTCGTTGTCGAGCTTCTCGAATCGGGATTTCAGTTCTTCAATGACTGATTCAGGAATCGGTAGGTCGTTGTTGATTTGTTTGATGTTCGTTGCCATGTGGGCTGGGTTCGTAGTTCCAACAATTGCAACGTTGGCGTCCGTATCGCCGAGTGTGTATCCGAGTGCTGTGAGAATTCCGTCTTCAGGCTCATTTTCAATTGGGCCGAGCGATCGCATCTCTTTGGCACGTAGGAGGTAAGGCGTGTTGTATCGACCAGCGTCGTCGATTCCGGCTTCAGGACGTGACTTGCCCCATACGCCACCAGCAATAGGTCGCTTGATGATAGTTCCCATGCCCTGCGCTGTTGCCTTTTCGAGAAGACCAGATGTTCGAGCTCGCTGTTCGACTAGGTTGTAGCTAGTTTGGAGAGTAGCGAACAATCCTGAATCGACCGCCCAGTGAGCGGCTTCGTTATCGCCCGAGTAGCCGAAGAACCGAGTTTTACCAGCATCTTGTGCTTCTTGGAGCGCACGAATTACATCGCCACGTTCTAGGACATCGATCCCGCACGAGTGGAGTTGAACTAGGTCGACATGATCGGTCTGGAGCAATCGCAAGCTGCGTTCGATCGAATCGACGACAGTTTGGTATGTCCATTCTTCTCCAGCGGCGCCTAGTGCGATGTGGCCGGCTTTGGTAGCGAGGAAATAGTCGTCGCGTCGATCTGCCACGCCCTTGCCGACCATCATTTCCGATATGCCGTAGCAGGCTGATGTATCGAGAAAGTTGATGCCGCTATCGAGAGCGGTGTTCATCATAGTGGTGGCTTGATCTTGATCAGAGACAGAAAGCTGTGATCCAATTTCTGAAAGACCGACTCCGAGTCGACTGACATTGAATCCTGTTTTTCCGAATGGCACGGTCTGCATATGAATGGTTTCTCGAAGGATAGTGGTGTGAGAGACCGAATCTTACTATCGGTTCACGGGTGTTGACCGAAATGTCGCTTGAAATTCGACAAAAAAAGACCCATGCCGAAGCACGGGTCAATTAATTCAGTAGCAGAAAGCTTACGAAGCTTTACCGATCTTGAACATCTTGGTGCCAGAGACCGGGCATGTGCCCTGAGTCGCAGGTCGACCGTTTTTCATAGTGATCTGCTCTGGGTTCTGCATCTCACGCTTTGTCTTACACTTCATGCAGTAGGCTTCCATATTGGACCCCCCGTTAATTCGGATATTTGTTGTACCGCATCTC
>CAWVRY010000066.1:0-8115 GCA_963932695.1 uncultured bacterium
GTCGGAGTCTAAGTTCTTGCCAGAAGAAACTGTTCTTCCCTATCTTCGGCAGTCGGTATTGCGAGTACTCGGAAGTGAGTTAGGCGACCCAGAGAACATCGAAGAGGTTATCGAGAACACTCGGAATACGCTGGTTGGCGATGCAATGCGGAAGGATGCTCCGACCGTTTCACCCGAAACTCACCTTGGTGAAATTGCGAAACTTATGGTCGAAGGTGAATCGCACCATCTGCCGGTCATCCTAGAGAACAAACCTGTTGGCATGATCTCAAGGCACGATTTGCTTACGCTTTTCGCCTCATCCGACTAGAGAACCAGCCGGATTTTAAATCCCGGCTAGGATTACTCGACCCTCGTTGATAAGCGCTGTGATTTCGGTCACGTCTTTGGGACTTTCGATGCTCATCCACGCCATATCTGAGTGATATGCCGAGAGCCTGCCCTCTTTTGCAAGGTCTTGGAATGTTGAGGTTTCGTGGTCGCCAATGTCAGGCAGTAGCGATTCGATATTGCGATCGAACAGGTAGACACCCGCATTTATCCAGAACGGCAAACTTCCCTTTTCGATGAAATTTGTCACAACGTTTTTATCATTCGATTCAACCACGCCGTACTGGCTTGGGTACGGAACCAGCATCATCGTTCCTACAGCACCAGACTCTTCGTGTAGTTTTTCGATTGGGTCCAGTGGTTGGTTCGTGATGATGTCGCCGTTAGCTACGAGCACGTTCTCGGCATCTTGAGGTACGAACGAAAGGCCTTGTTTGATAGCCCCTCCACGTCCCAGTGGCGATTTCTCCATCGAATAGTGCGCGGTTATTCCGTGTTCAGATCCATCGCCGAAGTGGTCCTGAATCATTCCGCCCATGTAGCCGGTCAGGAACACTACATCGGTGACTCCTTGAGCCCGCATCCAATCAACCTGGTAGCCGATGATTGGTTTTCCGTTGATTTCGACCATTGGTTTTGGTCGGTTATCGGTAAGTGGACGAAGTCGTTCGCCTCGCCCTCCGGCGATGCTTAGCGCAAAGAAACGATCAGACATATGGTCCCTTCAGGTCGATTTACGATCCGATGTGTGGGGGAAGGTTACCAGTAGCTCTAAGTTAGTTCGAGATGTGAATGAGTACGACGTTCAGTGAAGTTGGCGGACCATCTAGATGATCGAATCTACTATTCGTCCTAGGAGGCCCTGCATCGATCGTCGGTCTTCGATCTGTTCTTCGGAGTCGAACGCGCCACGAGACGAGTAGATACCCGGCGACTGCACAACTACGAGGTCGAGGCTTGGGCAGACCCAGATGTGCTGATTTCCGGCTCCGCTAGCGGCGAACGAGTCTTTGGGAAGATCGGGCCAGATTTGCCCTTGATCGTTGCACCAGAATCCGAGACCGTACACATGTCGGTCAGCGGGTTCATTCTCGAGTATTTCGTCGGAAACTTTCGTGGCTTTGTCGATCCATTCAGCTGGAATAACCTGGGTTCCGCTCCAGTTTCCTCTGTTCAGCCAAAGCCAACCCATTCGAGCCATGTCTCGTAGGGTCATCTGGTACGAAGTCATGTACCCGAATACACCGAGTTTCGCTTCGGCATGCATATCAAAATTCTCGTACTTCCACGACCAGCTGCCGTCGATGACATCTCGGATTTTCCACTCGGTAAGAGTTCCGAATCCGGCTCCCTGCTCAGGCTTTGAAGTCTTGTAAAGGCTGTATGCCGATGCGATTGCGTGTGTGAGGATGTTCATACCGAAGGTTTGGTAGTTGAAAACCTTTCCTGAAGCTTCATCAGGTTTCATATATCCAGAGGTATTGCCGATCAGCTGTTTGAAAGTGATTCTTTTGTTTTCAGGGAACGCATAACGAACTTCTTTGGGACCTTCTCCCGGTGCTACATCGAGCATCTCAGGGTAATAGTCGGTGACTTGGTCGTTTTCTGACTTGATCACACCTTCTTGAATGGCAATTCCTAGAACCGAAGAGAAGGTCGATTCCGAAGCCGAAGCCTGATGAGCTTTCGCAATTGGATCGGATCGGAAAATCCACTCGGCAGCAATCTTCCCATGACGGGCTATAAGGATTCGATACGGCTGATCTACTGCTATTTCAGCTTGATACCGCCCTGCTTCGGCTAATTTCGTTATATCGAATCCTAGATCTTCAGGCTCGGCTTCTTCCCAGTTTTTTCCGGGCCAAACACGCGTGGTGTCGTTCTGAACTATTTGAGATCGGCTGGCGCGTTCCATGTGATCCAACTCTTCATCTGCCAGCGACTCTCGAACTGCATTCGACATATTGTGCAAGCGCAATTTATTTGGCAATTCGATCTGGAAGCGGTTCGTTATGTAGGCGACTGAGATATCGTCGGTTAAGCTCGCCCATCCAGTACAAGTGCCCATGCCACCGTGACCGACGGTAGTTGAGTTGTTGCCGCTTGCGTACTGATTTGGTGGTGTGGAGGGGAGACGTAGTCCGAGGCCAACTCGTGAGTAGTTGCCTGAGGCTTCGTCTGCGCCTTCTGCGTGAAGAGAAGCGACATCAGCGATCACTTCTTCAGGTAGCCACGGAATGCCGTTCAACTTGCCTTTGCCTGATATTGCTGAGTAAAACTTGGCTACATCGCTCGCTGTTGTGATCATAGATCCGGCGGGCATAATGATTTGAGCCCTAGATAACGCATTGACCCCAGCGATGATCGTCGGGTCAGGCCATTCGTCACTTACGTCGACCGGCACAAGTCGTCCGAACTCAGACTGGTCGATGCTGAAAGTTGTGTTCTTCAACCCAAGTGGCAACGTTACTTCACGGGCGAAGGCTTCATCAAACGTTATCCCCGAAATACGAGCAGCGATTTCACCAACAATCCAGCCAAAAGTACGCGAGTGGTAGCGGACTGTTTCGCCGGGTACGGTCAGGGGACTCATGTCTTCGATGTGAGATATCACTCGGCCCCAATCGTTGTAGTCGTTGGGTGGAATTGTCTCGTTGGAGGCGAGGCCTGCGGAGTGAGACAACACATGGCCGATAGTTACTGACGATTTGCCTCGTGTTCCGAATTCAGGCCAAAACTCCGCAACCGGGGTGTCCCAGTCGAAGTGACCACGTGCTTTGTATCGCCACAGCACTGCAGCCGAGAGTGGCTTGCCCATCGAGAAGACACGAAACAAAGGTGAGGCGTGTGCAGCGCCACGAGTGAGGTCGACAACTTGTTTGCCGTCTTTGAACACTGCAAGAGTGGCTGCTGAATGTAGGCCCTCGGTGAACTGTCGATTGAACTCATTGGCAATCATGTTTGGAGTGGATACGTCAGATTGGGAGGTGTGCTGTGTCATGTTGAGTGGGATCGTGACGTACCTAGCGAGGTGTTGTAAACGAAACAGGATAATCTTCGTCTAATCACAGCGGTGTTGCAATTGGCACGTCGTTAAGACTGATCGGACAGACAAGGGCTTAGTGATGCCAGCAGGGGAAGCACCGCCGCAGATCGTGCCTGAAATTTAGGCGACTATTTGGAAGTGCAGACGAAAGTCGTGTTCCAGAGCGGTATGTCTTTGAAAGTGATCGAATCTAAGTGGCCCACGATTAGGGAAGCGTTTCACGACTTTTAGATTGGCGCTGTTGCCGCAATGTATGAAACTGCGGTCGATGCGTTGGCTGACGATAAACGCGTGATTCTTAATCTTCGTAAGCTACAAGTGATTATCGATAACTCTCGACGAATGATCGAACTAGATGACGAGTTTGGTTCGTTTCAAAAATATCTTCGTTCATACGATTCGTTTTGGGATTTGGTTAAAGACCCACGCAAGCAGTTCAAGTTTATGGGTGAGATGGGCTGTTACTACTGACTGTACGTGGTCGGCGAGGATGTTCCAGATCACGATCAGTTCGAAGCAGAACGAACGCCTCGTAAATAGATATGCGTGACCTTAGGTAATTCTTAGAAATTCGAGTGCCGTCTGCGTGGTACAGTGGCGGACTTAGCGTACGAACGGAATGTCTCAAATTTCTTTCATGCGCACGATGAACACATTTTTGCCCATTAGTGAGACTTTTTGTGACTATAGAAACAAGAGCAAACGCAGACGGATTAGAGTTCAAACAATTCGGAAAGCGATACCGAAAAGTTGATGGTGACGAGAAGGTAACTGGACAGGCAGTGTTCGGTGCCGACTTCACAGCGCAGGGATCGCTGTTCGCCAAGTTCGTACGAAGTCCGCATGCACACGCCCGCATCGTATCTATCGATACTTCGGCTGCTGAAGCGTTGACGGGAGTAGAAGCAGTTTGCACCGCCGCCGACTTCCCTTCCGAAGTTTCGGGCGACGTCGATACGGGTGAAGTCGAGATCGGCATTCAGTTCCTCGCTAACCTCATCATGGGGCGCAGGAAAGCGTTATTTGAAGGGCACCCGGTAGCAGCCGTTGCCGCCACAGATATTCACATTGCTGAAGAAGCGGCACGGCTTGTGAAAGTTGAGTACGAAGTTCTTCCTGCTGTGATCGACCCTATTGAGGCGATGTCACAGGATGCGCCGCTTCTCCACGAAGGTCTGATCGCAACATCACTTTCTGGTTCTGCCGATGCGCCGAGCAACATTGCTGGGCACATGGAAGGCGGAAAAGGCGACGTCGAAAAAGGATTTGCTGAATCCGATGTTGTTGTTGAACGAACGTACCGAACTGCGCTCGTTCATCAGGGCTACCTTGAGCCAGAAGCCGAAACTGTTCACTGGCACGCCGACGGTCGACTGGATGTTTGGGCCAACTCGCAGGGTACGTTCCCGCTTCGCCAAAATATGTCTAATTTGCTGGGTATTGATGTAAGTAAGATCAAAGTGATCCCGCTCGAAGTTGGTGGAGCGTTTGGTGCAAAGAACACTCCTCGGGTCACGCCGGTCGCTGCGATACTTTCGAAAAAGGCAGGCAAGCCGGTAAAAATCGTTCTCACTCGTGAAGAGGTTTTGAAGGCGACTGGCCCTGCATCGGGTGCGGTTGTAACTGTGAAGATGGGCGCGACCAAGGACGGCGTTCTGAAGGCAGCACAGTCTCGATTGGTGTTTGGAGCGGGCGGGTTCCCTGGATCACCAGTTCTGCGAGGTATGCAGACGATATTCGCTTGCTACCAGCCTGAAAATTCTAAGGTCGATGCGTATGACGTTGTAACCAACGCTCCACGTGTTGCTGCGTATCGAGCACCGGGTGCAACCGTTGCTACTTTCTGTGGCGAATCGACTCTGGACGATTTGGCCCGTGGCATTGGTATGGATCCGATCGACTTTCGTATTAAGAACGCTGCAAAGACCGGTGACACAAACGTAGATGACGAGCAGTACACACGTATCGGAATCGTCGAGATGCTCGAAGCGGTGAAAGCATCGGACGAGTACACCCGACCCGTTAAGAAGAGCGAGAACGGCTGGCCGGTAGGGCGTGGAGTCGGAATCGGCTGGTGGCCGTGCGGGATCGAAATTTCAAGCGCACGCGTCATGGTGAACCACGACGGTGGAGTCGATGTGACGATCGGAGCAGTCGACCTGCACGGCGTTCGCACAGGAACTGCTCAAGTTGCGGCAGAGACGCTCGGTATCGAGCCTGAAGAGGTGAACGTCCACACAGCCGATACTGAAGGCATTCCATACACCGGAAATGCAGCAGGTTCTAGAATTACTCGAACCCTTAGTCAGGCCGTATACAAAGCTGGAACTTCAGTGATTCAGCAGATGAAAGAAAAGATGGCTGACCGATTCGGTGTCGAGGCTGAGTTTGTCGAATACGAAGACGGATATTTCTACGCCCGAGATAATCAAGATTCCAAGGTGTCGTTCAAAGATGCTGGATCGGCTGTAACGAAGAACGGATCGAACGTTGTTGCTACGGCTTCAAACGATCCCGGGATGCGACCTGCGAACGGCTACGCAATGGCAGTCGCTGATGTCGAAGTGGACCCAGACACTGGCAAGGTGCAGTTGACCGATTTCACGCTTTTCCAAGATGTGGGGAAGTGCATCAACCCTACTCAGGTCGAAAGCCAGATGCAGGGTGGCGCTGTGCAGGGCATCGGTTGGGCACTTTCTGAAGAGTACGTTTACGACGATCAAGGTCTGATGAGAAACGCTTCGTTCCTCGACTACCGGATGCCGACGGCTCTGGATTTGCCGATGATCAACACGGTCATTCTTGAAACTCCAGCCGATGACGGAGCATTCGGGATCAGAGGAGTCGGCGAACCACCGATCATTCCTCCGCCAGCTGCTATTGGAAATGCCATTAACGACGCTATCGATGTTCGAATGACGCGGCTTCCGATGAGTCCGGAACGTGTGTTCGAGGCGATGAAAGATACGTCATCGTAAGTTGTTGATTGATCTCTATGTAAGCTCGAATATGATCTCTTGAAAACGGAGATCCAGAGGTACGTGAGTATTGTCCGAAGCTAAAGCCATCCCATTCCTGGGTGATTGGAAAGATCCGGGTCTGACACCGGGTCAAATTAAGCTGACATTGATCGGTGTGATGTTCGCGATGTTCCTCGCGTCGCTCGATCAGACGATCGTTGCGACTGCGATTCCTCGGATCATGGCCGATCTTGATGGCTTCGACCGTTTCACTTGGATATCAACGGCTTACATAGTGGCTTCGACCTCGGTTGTGCTAATCACCGGGGCTGTATCCGACGTTTACGGTCGGAAGTGGTTGTTTGTCGGAGCGATATCTATTTTCCTTGTCGGATCTGCGTTAGCCGCGTTCTCACCGACCATGAATGCTCTGATTGTTTTCAGAGGAGTTCAGGGTCTGGGTGGCGGAATGATCATGGCGTTGTCGTTCGTGACAATTGCTGACTTGTTTCCTCCAAACGAACGAGCGAAGTACATGGGCATAATCTCGGCGATGTTCGGAGTTTCTTCGGTTATGGGTCCGACCTTGGGTGGGTTCATAACCGATCAGCTCTCTTGGGAGTGGATTTTCCTCGTCAACATTCCGCTTGGTATTCCGGTGATAGCGCTGTTCATTAAGCTATTTCCGAACGCCAAGAAAGACGGACCAAAACGAAAGATCGACGTTGGTGGCGCTGTGTTGATTGTGTTTGCGATAGTTCCGGGTCTGCTCGGGCTTTCGTGGGGTGGAAATCAGTACGAATGGTCTCATCCTCTTGTGGCTGGATCACTAATATTTAGTGGTGTTGCTCTGGCCGTATTCGTTTTTTACGAGACCCGCATTGCCGAACCGCTTCTCCCTCTCGCAGTGTTCAAAAATCGAATCGTGGGGGTCGCACTGCTGGTCACATTCTTGACCGGGTTTGCCATGTTCGGCGCAATATTCTTCATTCCGCTGCTGTTCCAAGGCGTGCTAGGGTCATCGGCAACAGCTAGTGGAAGTTTCCTGACTCCGATGATGCTGGGTATCGTGTTTGGAGCGGCTACGAGTGGCCAAATCCTTGCTCGAACCGGTGGTCATTATCGACTTCAGGGCATTGTCGGTGTTTCGATCATGGCGACAGGTATGTTCCTGTTGAGTCGCGTTTCTGGAGATACGACGCACGCTTACGCACTAACGTCGGCTGTCATCATGGGCTTCGGGCTCGGGACGTCATTCCCTTTATTCACCATTGCGGTACAGAACGGTGTTCCTCAGCAATATTTGGGTGTTGCGACCTCATCGACACAGTTCTTCCGATCGGTCGGAGGGTCTATAGGTCTAGCGCTCTTCGGGTCGTACATGGTGCGCCAGTTCAAAGATGGCATGCAGGAGAATTTACCTGCTGAGGCATTTGAGACCGTTCCTCCTCAGCTACTCGATCAGATAACCAGCAATCCAAATGCTTTGTTGAATTCCGAAGGCTCAGAGAGTTTGAGGAATGCATTTGCAGCTTCTGGTGAATCAGGGATTGCTCTTGGAGATCAGGTATTCGATGCGATTCGAGAGTCGTTAGCGGGTGCTATCGGAGATGTGTTCTTCCTTGCATTCATTTTCGTCGTTATAGCTGTGGTGGCCACCACGCTGATTCGAGAAGTTCCGTTGCGAAAACGCGGCGGGCCTCCGAAAGCTGCGCCGAGTACCGACGCCACACGAAGTAAATAGTCGCTTGCGTGCTGCCTACTATTCGCAGCATTCCC
>CAWVRY010000067.1:0-7737 GCA_963932695.1 uncultured bacterium
CAAATGAGCGTTGCAGTGTCGGCGAGAGAACCGTTGCTGGATGCTGATATCAATGTTGTCGGCACCTTGAATTTGCTCGAAGGCATTCGAGCACTTGAAAGAAAGACGGTCAAGTTCGTTCACTTCTCTTCGGGAGGAACCGTTTATGGCGAACCGACCGATTTGCCAGCCGATGAACTAACCCCCGTGCGACCTCTATCGCCGTATGCCGCGTCGAAGCTGGCGGTTGAGACGTATTTGCCAATCTACAAACGTTTGTGCGGGCTCGATCACTCAGTAATTCGACTTGGAAACGTTTACGGCCCTCGACAGGATCCGCATGGCGAAGCGGGGGTTGTTGCGATATTTGCGATGGCGATGCTTGGCAAGAAGTCGCTGAAAATTTTTGGCACTGGAACTGACGAGCGCGATTATGTGTACGTGGATGATGTTGTTGAAGCTGTAGTGAAAGTCGCTGAAAGATCATCACTACATGCTCCGTTCAACATTGGCACGGGTATCGGAACGAATCCGAATCGAATATTTGAAATCCTCGCCGATTTATGTGATTACGAAGAAGAGGCAGTTCATGTCGCTCCTCGTGATGGCGATATCGAGAAGATTTACCTCGACGTAAGCAAAGCCAAGTCTGAACTCAATTGGTCGCCACAGATTTCATTTGAAGATGGTCTAAAAACCACCGTGGAGTGGTTTAGGCAACAAGCTGATTGACTCACGACCGTAACATCTTGATGCTTCGGCCTTGTTGCTGATCGTCAAAAGTACGTGAAGAATTGTCTTATCGCCTGAAATTACCGGCTCTACGCGAGCCGAATGTCAATATCGACTTGACCTGAGCAAACGTTGAACGACTCCTCGACTCCAATCGTCGGCATATTCGCCGATGACCTGACTGGTGCACTCGATGCCGCATCACCCTTTGCCGCTCGTGGATTCCGAACACTGGTTTCGCCATCACATGAAATGCCTGATGGTGCGAGTAAAGCTGATGTGATTTCACTGAATCTAGGCAGCCGACACATGGCTCCAGCCGAAATTGCTGTGCGAACCGTCAAGGCCGTTAATGCGCTAAAGCAATTCGGCGTCACCGTTTTAATGAACAAGGTTGATTCGACATTGCGAGGGAATCCTGGCGTCGAGTTGGTAGCTGCATTGAACGCTATCGAGGGTGATCACGCTGTCTTATGTTCTGCCTATCCGCAGAACGGCCGAACCGTTGTCGATGGAATCTTGCTGGTTAACGAAATTCCAGTTGCGGACACAGACGTCGGGCAAGATCAACTCTCGCCATTGCCATCGAGTAATGTCTCAGAAATTATCATTTCATCACTCGAACGCTCCGGGATCGCGGATAAAGCGCATGTTCGATCTACCGATGGCGGAGGCGGGGTTTCAGACTTCCGGCCGCTGATCATTACACCTGATGCGAGTTCTGAAGACGACCTGTTCTCGCTTGCCTCTCGACTGCTGAAAGCTCGTGCCGTTGCATTGGTTGCCGGTTCAGCAGGATTGTCGACGGCTATCGCCGATGCTCTTGTAGCCGACAGGGCAGTGCAGAAGCGGTCACCAAACCAATTCGTATTGAACGCCCGCAAGATCCTCATTGTTACCGCGTCGCAACGGCAAATCGTCGATGCACAGATTAATGCCCTTGGTGGCAACGTTGATTTGATTCAAACTGAACTATCTGTTGACGAAGTGTTGAAGGGAATCACCAACGATTCTGTTAGCCGGCTAATCGAAGTGACCCAACGCGACGGTGTAGTTGTTCTGAAACTAGGAAAACTTAAACCGAGCTATGGCGTTAGTGTCGACGAGATACGACTGATGGCAGAGACGATAGTTTGTAACTTGGGCGATGCAGTTCGGAAAGTCACGGACGTATCGAAACCCGACACTCTGGTGATAATTGGAGGCGACACATCTAGTGGGATTTTCGACGCCTGCGACGTGACTGCTATTGAACTCACTGGAGAGTTACAGCCAGGAACTGTGAGCGGAACAATCGTTGGTGGATCAATCTCCGGAACTCTAGTAGTTTCGAGAGCCGGTGGATTCGGCGATGAAAACTCGTTATTTGAACTAGTGACACTTCTGAAATTTGGTCACAACGTGTAGTCTTCCCGTCCGAATCTAACTTCCACTTTTCACACTTACGATCGCAGATAATTGAGAGACGAATGACCACTTCGAACGCTGACCTTCCCGTTCTACTAATTACGCTTGGCGACCCAGCCGGAGTAGGCCCTGAGGTGACTGTTAAAGGTGTCGTTGAGGAAGCGGCGCGTAGTCGAGTAATTCCAGTGATTGTTGGCGACGTTAGGGTCGTTTCGTCAGCTGCCGGCAAGTGGGCCCAAGGATTTTCGGTAAAGAAAGTAGAAAGTCCGCGCCTGGCTAAAGTCGGACCAAAAGTCATCAACGTCCTTGATATCGCCAACTGTGCGCCGGCACAGTTCAAGATCGGTGAGGTAGCGGCTTACACAGGTAACGCCGCCTATGAATACGTCGTTCGAGCGGCAGAGCTCTGTCTGGCCGGAGAAGCGGACGGGATCGTTACTGCTCCGCTCAACAAGAAAGCCATGGTGATGGCAGGACATGAGTTCGATGGGCACACCGGTTTACTTGCTCATTTGTGTAACGTCGACACTCAGTACATGATTCTTGGTTCACCGAAACTGCGGGTCATTCACCTAACTACTCATCTTTCTCTCGTTGATGCGCTAAAGCTCGTGAAGACCGACCGGATCGTCAAGTGCACTCGGGCTGCGAACGATCATGCGAAACAGCTTGGGTTCGAAAAACCACGGATTGCCGTGTGCGGGGTAAATCCACATTCAGGTGACGGCGGACTGTTCGGTGTCGAAGAGGCTGAAGAGATTGCCCCTGCGATAGAGATATTGCGTGCAGAAGGCATCGATGCTGATGGACCCGTATCACCCGATTCTGCTTACCGAATTGCCTATGAGGGTGGATATGACATCGTAGTTGCGATGTACCACGATCAGGGTCATATCCCTATGAAGCTAGCTGCTTTTGAATCTGGGGTAAATATCACGCATGGCTTACCGATAATTCGTACTTCGGTCGATCATGGAACTGCGTTTGATATTGCATGGCAAGGGACGGCGAGCCACAAGAACATGCTGGCCGCCATCGACTACGCTTACCTTCTGGTGACCGGGTCAGGAACTTCTTGACCGGTTAAAGCAACGACAATTAGTGTTTTTCAATCATATCCTGAGTTGATGCTTGTCCGTGTGTCAGTGGTAGGAGAGACTTGAAATTCGTCTGGTTCAACAACCTGGCTAAGCCTTCTGGTTTATCCTCGGTCCACGGTATCGGAATGCGACGCGTCTATTTTTCGTACCAGAACTGTACGTTGCGTAATTTACCGACTTACTTCTTGAGAGAAGGCAAGTCTGGTGCAGGTCTGATTCCAATTGTGCCCATTTCTTGGTGAACGATGCTCATCGCCTGGTGATGTGGAATTCCGTCGTCACGTAGTTGCTGGTATCGAGTTTCGTCGATCTGAGATCGGTCGAGGAATCCCCGGATGTCGTATCGTTCAGTGTCTTCTAGCGGCAGCTTGCCTTCGTCGATCATAAGTTCGAGCGGGTATTCCTTCTCCTCCATTGGGAGGTGAATGACCTTGTTGTGGCGTGCCGATTCGTACATCGCCATCATTACTTCGACGGTGTCCCGGGCTATACGACCTGATCCGCGGCTTTCTTTGCCGGTTTCGATCCAATCGATAAGTTCCTGAGTTTGTGCGCCGTTGGTGTTTCCACCGATAGCCTGGTCGCCTTCTTTAAGGCCGAGGTCTACGCTCTTCCAGCCGCCGGTTTCAGCATTGAACAATTTCAGCACGGTTTCAGTGACGTGCAGCATGCC
Source organism: uncultured bacterium (assembly GCA_963932695.1). Lineage (GTDB taxonomy): Bacteria > Chloroflexota > Dehalococcoidia > Lucifugimonadales > Lucifugimonadaceae > Lucifugimonas. The sequence goes on from CAWVRY010000067.1 coordinate 3,892, forward strand.
TTCGGTTCCCCTAATGAAGAACTTTCCTGCGTCGGAGTTGCGATCCCAGAGGTCGGACTGAATGAAGAACTGCAGGCTTCCACCAAAGTGGATCAGACCCATGCAGGCGTCTTCGATTGCGGTGTCGCGTTCGAACTTGTTGGTACGACGCTCAACAGCACCCATTACCCACTCGGCGATAGGGTCGCCAAGGATGTAGCGTGCGCCGTCGATGGAATGAGTGCCCCAGTTGGCTAGCCCCTCTTTGACTCGAAGGTCGGCACGAAGTGGAATTCCGATTGCGCCGTCTTCAACCAGTTCTTTCGCTTTCTCCCAACCGGGAGTAAATCGTCGTTGGTGAGAAATGGCGAGTTTCACGCCGTTGGCTTCACAAACATCGACCATAGCGTCGGCGCGGCCCATGCCGATTGCCATTGGCTTTTCGCAGATAATTCCTTTTACCGAAGGACCGGCAGCGACTTCCGCCGTGACGGTGTCGTGGAGCAGGTGCCACACGCAAACGCTCACGATGTCGGGCTGTGCCTTCTCGAGCATTTCGGCAACTGTGGCGTAGCCCTGTGGAATGCCGTACTCGGTCATGTACATCTTGCGAGCGGCTTCAAGCGGGTCGGCTACGGCTACGACATCGACGTTATCGAGTCGTTCGTATCCCTGCATGTGTGCTTGACCGATGGATCCGCAACCAACAATTGCAGCTTTGTATTGTTTCGACATTAACTAAGATCCTGCGCCGATATTGGCTTCTGGCTGAAAGTAGATATACGTGCGGCAGTCTACGCCAGATTTTGAGTCGAGTGCGGTTCAAACAGATCGAATATCGGGCGGGGGCGGTGAGGACTAGACGAAGAAGGCTGGGAGACTATCGGCGGTACCGAGTATGAACATTGATCCCAGAACGAGACTAAATACAGCGATCACGATGCCGAGGGCTGTGTGGAACTTATGATGTCGATCGGTCCCGAGTAGACCGGCGGTTGTGGCGATGGCGATCAGGGTGTTTGAGACTACGAGACCGACGACGAATGCGATCAAGAGGAAGCTGCCGGTAAGGGCAGAGGTAGCTCCTGCAGCGGCGGCGAGGAGTAGCGCTTGGCTACCGGTTTCGGCTCCGATACCGTGTATGACACCGATCGATACCGAAGCCCCCGAGCCGTATTCGCGCTTGGCGGTATCGGTTGTAATTGTGTTGTCGCCGGTTCTGTTGGTCGAGTTCTTGGGGTTGATCTTTCGGTAAGCAGATTTCCCGAGATCAAAAACGATCATCCAGCGACTTCGCATCACGAGTCGACCATTGTTACGCGACATCGACCAGATGAGCCACACTCCGAGTAGTAGGAGAGTTACTCCGACTGCCGATTCCATGTAGCCGTCGACCCATTCAGGTAGCAGCGTGCCAAACCATATTGCGAGGAGTCCTAGAACGATGACAACGGCTGCATGGCCGAGCGCGTAGAGCGTGCCCATGAATAGGCTGCGTCGATGGTTCTTTTGCGAGCTGGTGACATCGGATATCGCAGCTATGTGATCCCAGTCAATGCCGTGGCGAAGTCCTAGCCCGAGGCCGGTTCCGAGAAGTGCAATGCCGATTTCAGGCGACAAATCAAACTCCAGCGAGTTGAATCACAGAATGTGATGAACGATTGTGATCCGAGGTGATCACGATTGGTGAAGGAACACTAAATGCAATTAACCGCAGGTGCAAACTTTTGCATGTAGAAATTGATGGTCGTTTGTGTGTATTTGAGCGGACTGTCTACAGGCGGTGCCGGCGACTATTCGTCGGGTGTTTGATCCGCTTTGAAGTGTGAAAATACATGGTGGTAGCTGACATATCGGTTACCTAAGTTCGTCCCGTTCCGACGGTCTCGATACGCTAGTCTGCGCTCAAAGGTGCTCATGTCTGCCTATAATCCTGAGCTATTCACGAGATAATGGTTCGCTATCTAAAAAACCTCGAAAGAATTAGATAAATGAAACAAGCCTTGATGGTCGTCGGCGGATGGCCGGGTCACACGCCCGAAAAGAGTGCGGATGTTTTCACGCCGCTGCTAGAAGATGCTGGATTCAACGTACGGCGTGCGATGTCCCTCGATGTCTATCTTGACGCTGATTTGATGGATACGCTCGACCTTATCGTGCCGATATGGACGCAGGGTGAAATAGCGAAGGAGCAGCTTGAGGCGCTGATGCGCGCGGGTCACTCCGGTGTTGGAATTGCCGGTTGGCACGGCTGTATGGCAGATTCGTTTAGGTTTGAACCTTCGTACCAGTTCATGATCGGAGGTCAGTGGGTCGCACACCCAGGCGGAGTGATCGACTATCAAGTGAACATCACGAATCATGATGATCCGATCACGCAAGGGATGTCTGATTTCGAAATGCACTCTGAGCAGTACTACATGCACGTAGACCCTTCGAATGAAGTGCTTGCGACGACAACTTTCGCAGGGGATCAGGCAGGGCAGTACTGGATCAAGAATGTCGAGATGCCGGTGTATTGGAAGCGAACTTGGGGCAGCGGGCGAATTTTTTACGGATCGGTTGGACACGTTTTTGGCGATTTCGATGTGCCTGAAGCGCGAGAGATCATGCGAAGGGGAATGTTGTGGGCAGCACGATGAAACGACAACGTGTTGGTGTGATTGGGTGCGGGGTAATCAGCGGGATTTATTTCCAGAACTTGACTCAGTTTGACGCTGTTGAAGTGGTTTCATGTGCTGATCTGAATCCAGTAGCTTCACAGGCAGTCGTAGAAAAATATCCATCGATCAAGGCCGTTTCGACTGAGGAGATGCTGGCTGATTCTTCGATAGATATTGTGCTCAATCTCACGCAGCCTCAGTTTCACTTCGACGTTATGAAGGCCGGGATTGCAGCTGGTAAACACGTTTACGGCGAGAAACCATTGAGTGTTTCGTTCGACGATTCGGTCGAGATGCTGAGGCTTGCGGATGAGGCGGGTGTTCGGGTCGGCTGTGCACCGGATACATTTTTAGGAGCTGGTATTCAGACCTGCCGCGAATTAATCGATCAAGGTGCGATTGGTCAACCGATCGGTGCGACAGCGTTTTTCACGACGCCGGGGCACGAACGATGGCACCCCGCGCCAGAGTTTTATTACAAAATTGGCGGTGGTCCGATGCTCGACATGGGGCCGTACTACATGACGGCTCTTGTGAATTTGATGGGGCCCGCTAAATCGGTTTCAGGATCTGCTCGGATCACGTATCCGCAGCGGACTATTACCAGCGAGCCTAAGAACGGAACGCAAATCGACGTCGAGATCCCTACGCATGTTAGTGGGACCGTCGATTTTGCCAACGGAGCGGTTGCTACGGTCATGACGAGCTTCGATGTTTGGGGCGCGCGACTTCCGTTCATTGAGGTCTATGGTAGTGAAGGATCGTTGTCGGTTCCAAATCCGAACAATTTTGGCGACCCGGTACAGATTCTTACTCGGGATACTGAGGAGTGGAAAGATGTGCCGTATTCACGGCCGTTTTCGGAAAACTCTCGTGGTCTTGGTGTTGCCGATATGGCGGCAAGTATTTCTGCGAATGAGCCCCATCGGGCGAATGGCGTAATGGCGTCGCATGTGTTGGAAATATTGCACGCCTTTGGTCGAAGTTCAGATTCTGGTATGCGAATAGACTTAACAACGACCTGTGAGCGCCCTTCGCCGCTTCCGGTGGATGCGTTGACTTTCGGGAAATAGCGAACTGCTACGGACGCGGTTGTACTAAGAGGACTGACCAAAATACCTAAATTGAACTAGAGAACTTTGGTACCGAAGCTGGGAGTCGAACCCACACGACCGTTAAAGGTCAATGGATTTTGAATCCGTTA
>CAWVRY010000068.1:0-7601 GCA_963932695.1 uncultured bacterium
CCGCATAATATGCAGCAGCGATGGCATCGGAAGATTCTTGTGCAACATGAACAAATTCGACTCCTGCCTTTCGACCAGCATCCATTGGAAATCCTGATCCAGGCAAACCAAATACGTGTTTGACGCCCCGTCGGGCTGGGAATTTCATTATTTGTTCTTTGAGAGTGAGAGGATCTCAATCACATCACTTCGAACCCGATTATGAAGCGTAAACGCCTTCACGAGCAGCGCTCGAGTCGAGTCCACGCTTCTGGAACGCAGCCTGAGCAGCAGGAATGTTCTCGGCTTTGCCCAACCACGCAGCAAGCGGGGCAGCCTGAAGACCACGACCATATGAGTAGGTCAGTTCCCAAGGCAGGTCTTCGGTGTTAGCGATCTTGTTGATCTCGTCGAGGTTTACAACCGACTCTTCGTCGCCCTGCCCGCCCGAGAGGAATGCAATACCCGGAACGTTCGTAGGAACGGTTTCAAGGAAACAATCGATGGTCTGTCGAGCAACCTCGGCGGCCGACGCTCGATTAGGGGCATCAGAACCAGAGATAACCATGTTTGGCTTCAGAACGATGCCTTCAAGATCGACGTTCTGTGCATCGAGTTCTTCAAATACCGAAATCAACGAGCGAGTTGTAGCTGCTCGGCAATCGTCGATGCTGTGAGTTCCGTCCATAAGAATCTCAGGCTCAACAATTGGAACAAGTCCTTGTTCCTGACACAGCGCCGAGTAACGGGCCAATGCATGCATGTTGGTGTTGATTGCGTAGTCGGAAGGGCGACCTTCCCCAATGGTAATCAGCGCACGCCACTTGGTGAATCGTGCACCGAGCTTGTAGTACTCAGCGAGTCGACCACGGAGACCATCAAGACCTTCAGTGATGAATTCGTCAGGAGCACCTGCGAGATCGTGAGTCGAATTGTCGACCTTGATGCCAGACAGAATGTCGTTGTCAGCAAGTAACTCTACGAGCGTTTTACCTGAATCGTCAGACTGACGAAGTGTCTCGTCGTACATGATGACGCCAGAGATGTAATCGCCGATGTCGGGAGTCTGAAACAACAGCTGCCGCCACTGCCGACGTGATTCCGATGTTGACTCAACATTAATGCTGTCGAGCCGTTTCGTCATTGTCCCGGTGCTTTCATCGGCAGCGAGAATGCCCTTCTTACGAGCAACCATCTTCAGTGCGATCGAGTTCAGTTCAGCAGATGCCATGAAAGGCGTTCCTTTTGTTCCAATCAAAAATGAGTCTTAATTGAATTTATCTCCGAACCGGCTAATCGGCAATAAAATTCGGTTAACGGTCTGTAATACTCCTGCAATATTCGCCGAATCAAGCAGGCAACAAAAACTACCGACTCGCTAAAGTCGGTCTTTTATTGGTTATCAACCGAATTGCAATTCAGTAGTATCCAAGAATAATTACATCACTCCGTGCTGCTTGAACAGCTGAGCCAGTAACGCTATTCCTTCGGCGTTCTTTTCAACCGATTCAAATGCGAAACAAAGTCGTGCAGAGTTGTGACCGATTCGCCCTGTACCATCCGCTTCGAAGTTGACACCGGCAACGTATCCAACGCCCTGCTGGAACACTTCATCACGAATGCTTGCGATATCGGAACCCTCTGGCATCGTCAACCAAACGTAGCAACCGCCCTCTGGCGTAGACCATGTCGCACCAGAAGGACCAAAATGCTGCTCAAGAGCAGCAGTCATCGACTCGCACTTCGCCTGAAGTATCGGGTTGAAATTGTCTTTGTGAGAGTCGAGGTTATTTCGCAGGTAGCCCTCAATTGCTATCGCAGCGAATTGGTTAGGACCACTTCCGAGCTTGAAGCTCAACGCACGTCGCATCAGTTCAGGCGAAGCAGTGAAGTAGCCAAGTCGAAGTCCTGGTGCAAGCAATTTCGAGAAAGAAGCAACGTAAACGACGATTCCTGAGTCATCTAGAGCCCTGAACGCAGGCTGAACGTCACCCTTGAACCGAAGATCTACGTAGCAGTCGTCTTCCAAAATCGGCAGACCATGCTTTTGACAAATCTCGAGAATTGCCTTCCGTCGCTCAGCCGAGACTGTTGAACCCATTGGATTCTGGTGCTCAGGGATTACGTATATGTACTTGGGCTTCTCACCGGCAGCGGTCAACGCAGTAATCTGCTTATCGAGAGCTTCAGGAATAATCCCGCCCTCGTCCATAGCCATGCCACGGATGTCAGCGCCGAAACGTCGAAGTTGTGCGGTAGTTCCCATATAAACGAACTCTTCGGCAAGCACTACGTCACCAGGGTTCGTGAGAGCCTGAATAACCAGACCCAGAGCCTCACCCGAACCGTTCGTAAGAGCAATTTCGTCTGGCGTTACGGTAAACCCACGGTCAGTGGCCAGTTTCTGAGCGGTGTACTCACGAAGTTCAAGTGCACCCAACTGATGAGGGTAGTACGCCAGCTCGGCGAGCACCTTCGTGCTATCAGAATCGACTGCCGACTGAAGCGACTGAATCAATCCATCGAGCGGAAGTGTCTCCGGCGCCGGATACGCCACGGCAAAATCGTACTTGGCATGCAGTCCCGGATTCAGAGGCGTATCAACTGATTTCTCCGAATAAAGAGTGTCGTAACTGAACGTGTCCACCATATTTGCAGATCCCAATCGCGGCATCGCCGCCGTCATTTCTTATTAGTCAGGCGGGGCTAGCTTACTGCCGCATTGAGCCGACTGCAAAGCCAATTTAGCTGATTTCACTGATATACATTGCGCCAACTTTCATAAACAGATGCTGAATTTCAGCCCCGTACTTAGGAGAATCGAACATGCGTGGAGTTGCATTTCACGGAAACAGCGTGGCAGAGGTCATCGATTTTCCCGACGTTGAGCCCGGCCCAGAGCAAGTCTTAGTCAAGCTACGATCTTCTGGATTGTGTGGATCAGATTTCTCCCGATACCACGCCGATTCGCCGAACGAACACGAAGGTCAATTAATGCGCCCCGGTCACGAACCTTGTGGCGAAATTGTTGCACTTGGCCCGAATGTGAAGGGACTCAAAGTCGGCGACCGAATCATCCAGCATCACTACGAAGGCTGCCGTCAGTGCGAATACTGCCTAACCGGTTGGCAGCAATTGTGCGAGGTAACCGAAAAGAAGCTCTACTACGGTGGGTCAATGCACGGTGGACACGGCGACTACATGGTTGCCCACGAATCAACGTGCGTGACACTCCCTGACGAAGTCGACTACGAAGTCGGAGCGTACTTGGCGTGTGGTGCGAGTACAGCCTTCCAAGCCTTGAAGAAGCTCGATGTATCTGGCCGGGATGTACTTGCTGTATTCGGTCAGGGCCCAGTTGGACTTGCTGCCACCATGTTCGGGGCAGAAATGGGAGCAAGGATTATCGCAGTCGATGTTTCACCCGAACGACTCAAAATGGCGGCTGATTCCGGTGCTTGGGCAACCGTCGACGCATCGAACGACGACGCGCCAGAGCAAATAAAAGAACTAACTCATGGCGATGGTGCCGATGCCAGCCTTGAAGCAGCCGGACTTGCAGTTACTCGAGTGGCAGCAGTTGAGTCTACCCGTATATTCGGACGAACTTGCTTAGTCGGTGAAGGTGGGGAAGTAACGTACCAGCCGACCCCACATATCATCCATCGACACCTCACACTCATGGGTTCATGGACATTCTCGACGTTCGGTCTTGCGGAAGCAGCTCGTTTCACAGCCGAAAGAAACGTTCCCTTAGGTTCGGTCATAACCTCTCGATCGACTATCGAAGAGGCTGCACAGGCCTACGAAGAGTTCTCGTCAGGAGCCCCGGGTAAGTTCGTCATCAATTGGGACTAAGACGAATTTATAGCTTGAAAATCTCTGTTGAGGCATGACAGATTCAATCTTTTCCCGAAAGAAATTGGGATACAAAGCGACGGAATTCGTAACCAATTTCGACCTACCCCCTTTTAGTACGCACACCAAAAGGCGTAGAATAGAAGGTCGGTTGAATTGGTAAACGTGCGTAACAAAGTTTCGGGGGTTCCCCAAACTTGCTCGTCCGGTATCGCAAATTGTTTTAGTTTTAACTAAAACTTGAGTGATTACCATCATTCTCAGATAACGGTGTCACCTGCGAGATTCGTAGGGAATCCCGTGCGCAAGGTACTAGTACGAATGACCTGAGGTCGAATATCTGTCCGGATAATCGATGAGACTAGGTACGGGCATAAAATGCCCGAAAGGAACAACCGTTGGTCCAAAAGCGACGAACAACCCGCGTCAACGACGTTTCAGCAGCTCTTGAGGGCGAAGACGAGTACACACCCGCCTTTACCCGAATGGAAGGCACTGAAGACGAAGCTAACCAGGTAACGGAAAACGGTGCAACTGCCGTAACCCGATCTGAACTGGATATGTGGGAAGCAGCAAGAGCTTCAGATTCTTCAACAAGCATCACAAATGCTCTGGCGCAAGAAGTGCAAGAGTCGGAACTCACAGAAGACACCGTAAGGATGTATCTTCGTGAGATCGGCCGAGTCGCACTACTTACTGCAGCAGACGAAGTAGTGCTTGCACGAGCAGTTGAGCTTGCTCAGCGTCTCGAAGCAATCGAAAAAGAGATTCAGGACGACATCGACGTCGGCACTCCCGATCCGTTCACTATCATTACTAATATTCTCTCGAAGCTCGGACCAGTCGGCGACACCGCATCAGCAGTTGCAAAATACCTCGGTCTGCCCACCCCGGTAACACTGGGACGAGCTCTCGCCGACCCTGAGCTTCGTGCTCTGGTCGACGGCAAACGCGAAGACGAACTGATCAACTACCTCTCAGATGCGCTCGGCGTAGAGCCGGACGAAGCTCACAAATTGGTTGTTGAACTTTCAGTTCTTTCTCGATTGCTCTCTGCAGATATGGCCGACATCCTCGGACTCGATCCGCTACTGACTAAGCTGCCAGACCATGTGGTAAAGCCAAAATTCTTGGCCGCTCTTCAGCCGCTCACTTCGATTCTCAACTCGCACCTTATGCGAGTACGAGAAGAAGGCGAGAAGGCTCGACGTCACTTGGGCGAAGCAAACCTTCGACTCGTGGTTTCTGTTGCGAAGAAGCATCTCAACCGAGGTCTATCCATGCTCGACCTTATTCAGGAAGGCAACATCGGCCTGATGCGTGCCATCGAGAAATTCGACTTCCGCAAGGGATTCAAATTCTCGACATATGCAACATGGTGGATTCGCCAGGGTATTACCCGAGCAATCGCCGACCAGGCACGAACGATTCGCATACCAGTTCACGTTGTAGAAACGCTGAACAAGATCATGCGAGCACGTCGTGAACTTGGACAGCAGCTCAACCGAGAGCCTACCGTCGAAGAACTCGCAGAACGGGTCGAACTATCGATCGAGCGGGTCTCAGAAATTCTTCAGATGTCGCAAGAGCCTGTTTCTCTCGAAACACCAATTGGTGAAGACGCAGAGAACGAGCTTGGTGACTTGATTCAGGACAGCAACGCACCGGCACCAGCCGACGTTGCTGCACAATCTTCCATGCGAGAGCAGGTCGATCGTGTACTGAGTCATCTTCAGGAACGTGAACGACGCGTCCTAGAACTACGATTCGGTTTATTTGACGGTCGCCCACGTACTCTTGAAGAGATTGGTGGCGAGTTGAATCTGACACGAGAACGAATTCGACAGATCGAGCGAAAAGCTCTAGGCCGACTCCGTGGCGATGCAAATGTTGCTGAGCTTCGAGAGTTGCTCGCCTAGCCAACCCTAAGTCAAAGATGAAAACACCCCGGACTAAAATCAGTCCGGGGTGTTTTTTATTTAAGAACATCTAGTACCAATGAATCGTTCCCGATTCAAAGACCAGTCGTTTGATCGAAACCCTCGGGTGCCATTTCATTCCGCAACCTCGCCTTACCCAGAAAATATCGTTGTAAGAACAGCGGCAATCGTTCGAGCAATCGCATAGGAAGTGGTCCCTTCGATATCTCCAAACAATACCAACGTGAAGCCTTCCGTCTAGCGCCTAGCTCCGAATAAACATCGATAGATATCGTAGGAGGTTTCGAACGTTGCAAAGCAAGCGTTAGGTCAAACGAGCCGTCTGGCCCCATCCTCCGGATACTCCTGCCGCCAATACGCATCATGCGCGCATTAATCCGTACAACCAAACGAGGCCACTCAAGCGAATACAACCGCATCGCATCGCCACTTACCGACTCAACAGCCAACTTGGTCGCACGAAAAGCAGCAGCATGGTCGGAATTTCCGTAGTCGCCATACGATGAATGAGTAACAACAACATCAGGAGCGTCTTCCGAAATCCTTCCAGCAATTTTACGCGCCAGATCGGTACTCGGAACGAGCGATAACTGAGGATCAAGATGGGCTGCGGTTGAATCACTGCTATCACCAGCATCGTCTGGCCACATCGGGCTCTCCGAGAAGCGCAACGTCTCTGCTGCACTCACGCCCAGATCAACGCACGCGCCTCGTAAGCGCCCGACTCGATCGTCTCCCCCCGGAGCAAGACACAGCACCTTCACGTCATGCCCATCCCTAACCAACTTAGAAATCAATGCCCCGGCGAGTAGCGTCTCATCATCCGCATGAGCAAACACCATCATCACGCGCAGGCTGCCACGATCTAGCCCAATCATGATGACATCTCGGCGGTTTTTTTCATATCGCCAAGCCAACGCTCGGTCATCACCCGCACCAGCCGACGTGGGTAGGCGAGGCGAATTGGCAGTATCGGGCTAGAAAAATCTTTCTGATCCACTACTCGACAGCCAGCTCCTTCCGGCTCAACAGAAATCGAACGCATTGCCGTGATCGAGAATTTTGTCGAACTCCACTCAATCAGCCTGCCAGTCCCGTATCGGGTCACCGTCACATTAAAGGGAACTTTCTTACGAGCCATCGAGAGCCGAAATCCGAATTTGTGTCCAACCTGCCAATCGAGGTAACTCGGAGCGTCCCATACCTCATCTACGACGCCGGACCATTCACTCCAGCGATCGGCGTCATCTATCAGCATCCACACGCGCTCCGATGGAGCGGCGATGAATACACTCGAAGAAATTTGAAAACTATACGGCGAAAACGACAACTAATATCCGATTCATATGCGACCATGTCAGACTCATCGAGCAATGCTTCAACCATAGAGAATCAATCGATTCGTATGCCACAGCCTAATCAATCACCTTCCGACGTTCTACGCGGTTCGGGCCTCCGAGCCACTCCAGCGCGCCTTGCAGTAATCGATGTGCTGCGATCTACACACGGACACGTGACGGTTGCTGAGGTAATACAAGCACTCGCGACGCTCGGTGCAAAATTCGATCAATCAACCGTTTATCGAGTGCTTAGTGATCTCGGCGGGGTCGGCCTAGTCGCAGAATCTCGCCTAAGCCCGGGCGACACTGTGTTCGAATGGATTAGCCAGTCGAATCATCACCATCTTCAATGCACCAGTTGCGGCCGCACACTCCCGCTTGATGACGAACTTGTGCAAAAGTTCATCGACCGCGTCCACGAACGACACGGTTTCCACGTGAACGCGACCCACCTCGTCCTATCGGGTATCGAACACGACTGCCC
>CAWVRY010000069.1:0-7304 GCA_963932695.1 uncultured bacterium
TGTCTGAATTAACTGCTTATATCGACATGATTGGTGGTGCCAGTGGCGACATGCTGCTGGGCGCGATGGTGGCTGTGGGTTTGGATTTAGACGAACTGCAGACCGAGCTCGATAAGTTTCCGGATCGTGGGTACAGGCTTGAGAAGACGTTGGTTAACCGGGGTGGTTTAGAGGCAATTCTGGTTGATGTGGTTTTGGATGAAGACGGCGAGCGTAAGCGGGCGTGGGACGATTTTTATTCGTCGATTGCTGATTCGACGTTACAGGATTCGGACAAGCGTTCGATCAAGCGGATTTTCGATGCTTTGGCTGTGGCCGAAGCGGCGGCGCACGGTGGCGAGGCTGGTTCGACGCATCTTCACGAGCTTGGGACTGTCGATACGTTGGTTGATATTTCTTCGACTGTAATCGGCATGCGGTTGTTGGGCGTTGAGAAGATTCATGCTTCGGCGTTTCCGACGGGGACTGGTTCTTCTGGAAGTAGCCATGGCGCTATGGGTGCCACTTCGATTGCTACGGCTGCTATTTATAAGGCGACGGGCGCGCCTGTTCGTGCGGGAGGGCGGCAGCCGGTTGGCGAGGCTGTGACCCCGACTGGTGCGGCGATTGTTTCGACGCTGGCCGAGTTCATGCCGGTCGAATTCAACGCAAATAAGATTGGCTACGGCGCGGGGCAGCGTGACCCTGATGGGCATGCGAACGTTGTTGGATTGTGGATTGGCGAGGGTCGTAATCGTTGGGGTAGTGGCGGGCCTGGCAGGCGACGCCCGGAGATTATGGAGCTGGAGACGAACATCGATGATTCACCGGGCGAAGTATTGGGTTATGTGCATGAGCAGCTGATGGATATGGGTTGCTTGGATGTTTGGTTTACGCCGATTCAGATGAAGAAGAATCGACCGGCGACGATGCTTTCGGTACTGGTGAGTCGGGATTTGGTTGATGCTGCTGCTGAGTTGATTCTTAAGGAGACTTCGACGCTGGGTGTGCGTCGTAGGCCTGTTCGTAGGTACGAGGCTGAGCGGCAGATTGTGAATGTGGATACGTCGTTGGGTAAGGTGCCGGTGAAGTTGAAACGGATTGGCGATACGATCGCTCAGGCGGCTCCGGAGTATGAGGCATGTCGGGAGATAGCACGGGAGACGGGTTTGCCTTTGTCGGAGGTGATGCGGATTGTGGTGAATGAGGCGACTATGCGTGGCTCGCCTTGGGGTGAGTAGACCCGATTTCTGAGGGATATGGTGCTGTGGCTTCGGGTCATGAGATCAGGTCACGGTGATTTGGGCTTGTGCGCTCCTTGGAATATTATTTGCTCCGACCGTCGTCCGACGACGATGGAACCTAACGCCAGCGCAGAGCCGAGCCGTTCGATCACGAGTGCGACTAAACGTTGCTATATCTATTGACCTGTTCGGGGATTGGTGGCTACTGTTAATAGCGGTTGTTTTACAACTGTCGGAGCCCTTGTGGCGCAGTGGCTAGCGCAACTGATTTGTAATCAGTAGGTCGTGGGTTCGAATCCCTCCAAGGGCTCCATTTTTTTTGACTCGTAACTGGTTCGCAATTTCTGGGTATTAAAAAACCTTACGAATATCGTTGCCACGCGTAGTGAATTTCGCTTTTGCTGTGGTAAAGTTTTTGTTTGTGCAGGGATTGGGGAGTGGTTAAACCCAGCAGACTGTAAATCTGCCGCTTGACGGCTTCGTAGGTTCGAATCCTACTCCCTGCACCAGAATTACAGTTTGGGTTAGTTTCGGGAACGCTCCCCTTAAATGGGGATACCTCGGGCCCACATAGCTCAGTGGTAGAGCGCATTCTTGGTAAGAATGAGGTCCCGAGTTCAATCCTCGGTGTGGGCTCCAAGCTAAGCACCAATCAATATAAGCGCCTGATTTATAAGCGCATGGGTAGGAGACCTCCGGTAATAGGAGGCGTAGAGAGAAATAATGGCAAAGCAAGTATTTGACCGAAGTAAGCCTCACGTAAACGTGGGTACGATCGGACACGTTGACCACGGTAAGACAACGCTTACTAGTGCCATCACCAACGTGCTCGCTCAGACCCAGGCAAACGTTACGGCGAAAGCATTTGACGAGATCGACAACGCTCCTGAGGAGCGTGAACGTGGTGTGACCATTGCGACGACTCACACAGAGTACGAGACGGATAGCCGTCACTATGCTCACGTGGATTGCCCAGGTCACGCGGACTACATCAAGAACATGATTACTGGTGCTGCCCAGATGGACGGCGCTATTCTTGTGGTTTCGGCTGCAGACGGCCCTATGCCACAGACTTACGAACACATTCTGCTTGCTCGCCAAGTAAACGTTCCAAAGCTGGTTGTTGCTTTGAACAAGTCGGATGTTGTTGATGATGAAGAGTTGCTTGAGCTTGTTGAGATGGAAGTTCGTGAACTTCTTACTAAGAACGGTTTCCCTGGTGATGACATTCCGGTTATTCAGGTTTCTGCTCTTCAGGCTCTTGAGAATGCTGAAGACTCTGACAACAAGTGGGTTAAGTCTATTGGCGAACTCATGCAGGCTGTTGATGATTACATCGATGTGCCGGAGCGAGACACTGACCTTCCTTTCCTGATGCCTGTTGAAGACGTATTTGGAATCAAGGGTCGTGGCACGGTTGTTACTGGCCGAGTTGAGCGTGGAATTGTAAAGACTGGCGACCAGATCGAGATCGTTGGTTTTGGTAAGACAGTTGCTACTACCGTTACTGGTGTAGAGATGTTCCACAAGACTCTTGTAGAGGGTCTGCCTGGTGATGCTGTTGGTTGTTTGATTAGGGGTATTGAGCGAGAAGATGTTTCTCGTGGTGCGGTTCTGGCTAAGCCAGGATCGATTACACCTTCGACTAAGGCCAAGGCTCAGGTTTATGTTTTGACTGCTGACGAGGGTGGGCGACACACGCCGTTCTTCCCTGGTTACCGACCTCAGTTCTACATCCGAACTACCGACGTTACAGGTGCTATCAACCTGGAAACCGGTGTGGAGATGGTTATGCCTGGCGATAACACCGTTATGGAAATTGAACTTGGTTACCCTGTTGCTCTTGAAGAGAATCTTCGATTCGCTATCCGTGAGGGTGGACGAACTGTTGGCTCGGGTGTGATCATTGAGGTTATGGACTAGTTCCTGAAACTTATGGCTGGCGCCCGTTATGGCGCCGGGCGGACATGATGCTTCCTTAGTTGGGAGCGGGCCCCCGGTGTATGTAGCGGGCGTTAGCGCGACTTTCTGGGGTTGGAAATTTCCAGATGTATTCGGGTTTGAACCCAATAGGATTTGTAGAGCGTAACTATGGCTAAGAAGAATGCGGTACGGACTTTGGTCGATATGCTTTGTACAGAGTGCAAGGCGTACAACTACCACACCGAAAAGAACCGGCGGAACACGCCTGACCGGGTTGAACTGAAAAAGTTTTGCCCTGTAGAGCGCAAAGTTACGTTGTTTCGAGAGAAAAGGTAAGGAACCGAGTTGGAACGAACACCAGCACGTAGTACATCGGGTCCCGGCGTTTCGGGCGCTGGAGGATTTTCAATCTTCCGGTTCTTTGGCGAGGTCTTTTCGGAGCTCCGAAAAGTTTCTTGGCCAACACGGAAAGAGGCAACTCGCCTTACTGTGATGGTGATCATGTTGTCGGCTACGATCGGGTTATTCCTCGGTTTGGTCGATATGGGGTTTGCTCGACTTATTTCCGTGATTTCGGGAACATAGTTATGACTTCTTACAGCGATATTGCCGGTAGCACTTCAGCTCGCTGGTACATTGTTCACACTTACTCTGGTCAGGAAGACCGCGTTCAGAAGAATCTGGAGCAGCGGATTAACACGATGGATGTGAAGGATAAGATCCTGAACGTTGTGGTTCCTACCGAAGAAGAGGTAGAGATCAAAGAGGGTGAGCGGAAGACTGTTCAGAAGAAGATGTACGCGGGTTACCTCATTGTTCAGATGATGATGGATGAGGAATCGTGGTACGTCGTTCGGAACACTCCTGGTGTTACTGGGTTTATTTCTGCTGAGGATGAGCGCGAGAAGCGCCCTAAGCCGGTTCCGTTGGAAGATGTGGAAGTGGATCGCATTATGAGTCGTATGACTTCAGATGCTCCGCGGGTTCGCGTTGGATACGAGCAGGGCGAGTCGGTTCGGATCAAGGATGGTCCTTTCGCCGACTTTATGGGCACTGTTGATGAGGTGCTTGAGGAACGCGGAAAGATTCGCGTTCATGTTTCATTCTTCGGGCGTGAAACGCCGGTTGAATTAGACTTCTTACAGATAGAGAAGTCGTAGTTATTTAGTAATCGATTCCTGCCATTTTTTATTGTTGGTGGGGTTAGTAATGAAGGAACGTTTCGTTGGCTAAGAAAGTTACAGCCATAATCAAGTTGCAATTGCCTGCTGGTGGTGCCACTCCGGCTCCTCCTGTTGGTCCTGCTCTTGGTCAGCACGGTGTCAACATCATGCAGTTCGTTAAGGAATACAACGAACGTTCTGCTTCGCTGGCGGGCAACATTGTTCCTGTCGAGCTGACTGTTTACGCAGATCGATCTTTTTCGATCGAGCTGAAGACTCCGCCTGCTTCGGACATGATTAAGAAGGCTGCTGGTATTGCTAGCGGTTCTGGGACGGTTGGTATTTCGACTGCTGGCAAAATTTCACGGGCTAAGATCCGTGAAATTGCTACGGTGAAGATGCCTGACCTGAACACGAATGATGTTGAAGCTGCGATGAAAATTATTGAAGGTAGCGCCCGAAGTATGGGTGTGAAAGTTACTGGCTAGTTCGGGTTTCGAACTGGTGAGACTTTTTATTTGTCGGCCCGGGCGCAAGGACCCCGTTTAGGGGGAGCCAGGATTACCGGCTGGAGATTGAGATATGGCTAAGCACGGAAAACGTTATAACGCTGCTGCGAAGGCGGCTGGTTTTGAGGATCACACTCCTGAAGCTGCGGTTACTCTCGCAAAAGAGTTTTCCAAGGTGAAGTTCGCTGAGGCTGTTGAGCTGCACGTTGCGACGAGCGCCGACCCTCGACATTCGGATCAGCAGATTCGAGAGATTGCAGATTTGCCTCACGGTACTGGTAAGAATGTTCGTGTTTTCGTGTTTGCTCAGGGCGATGCGGCTCGGGCTGCGATTGCTGCTGGTGCGGAATTTGTATCGGACGATGAATTGGTTAAGAAGATTGAGGGTGGCTGGAGCGATTTTGATGTCGCTATCGCTACTCCCGACCAGATGGGTAAGATCGGTAAGCTCGGTCGGTACCTTGGTCGTAAGGGTTTGATGCCTAACCCGCGTACGAACACTGTTGTTCAGCCTGACAAGGTTGGGGCGGCTGTTGAGAGTGCTAAGAAGGGTAGAGCTGAGATCAAGCTGGATCGTGGTGCGAACATTCATGTTCGTATCGGTACGGTTGGTTTCGACGATAATCAGATTTTAGATAATCTTTCGAGCGTTTACTCTACGATTCTTCGGGCTAAGCCTGAGGGTGTGAAGGGTCCGCTGATCAAGAAGGTGACTCTTTGCACAACGATGGGTCCAAGTTTCCACTTGGATCAGTCTGCTCTTGAGGCTTTGACTCAGAACTAGCGTTAGTCGCAGTCGTCATTGGATGACTCGGCTCTGCGTCGCAGGGGCGTTAGGTTCCATCGTCCTCGGACGACGACGTCACTCGTCGCAATTCTCATACCCTAGCCCTTCCGTCTGGAAGGGGACTGGACAGAGCGTATTCTCGGAAGGTTTGATTGATCCGGGGCATGATTTGGAATATTGAATAAGCCCTGGGCGTTATGCCCGGGGCTTTTCTTGTTGTTGGCTTTGGTGTCGTCCTTCGACTGGCTCAGGATGATGTTCAGGCGAGGTGTCGCTGGTATGTGGGTTTAGATTTGTTGGCGCTTGGGGCGATGTTGTTGTTAGAATTGATTGCATACAGTTGAATACTGCGACCGCAGACAGTTGGTCCCGTGTGACGGGGTAATGCTTTAGGCGCCATCCGAGGTTTAGATCGTGCATGTTTCGTCGTTATTGGCGAGTGCATTTTTGCCCCGGACTAGGTTCCGGGGTTTTTTATTGGCTTTTTTAGCCGACTTTCTAAGTTGTGGTCCAGACAGGAGGTCGAATGCCAACTGATAAAGGAAGAGCGGCGGTATCGGAGATGAAAGACATCTTCGAAGCTTCTCCGCTTGTAATTGCTGCTGAGTACAGCGGTGTTGATGTTGCCGGTATGACCGGTTTACGTCAGGAGCTTCGCACTAACGGTGCGCGTTTTAAGGTTGTGAAGAACACCTATGCGCGGATTGCTGCTGATGAGGCTGGACGTTCGGATTTGAAGGATGTTATGACTGGCCCTATTGGGTTTGTTGTTTCGGATGGAGATCCGGCTGCTGCTGCTAAGGCTTTTGTGAAGTATTCCAGTGATAACGATCTTCCGATCAATATTATTGGTGGAATGCTGGATGCTGACGTTTTGTCGGCTGATCGGATTAAAGATCTCGCGAAGCTTCCTTCTAAGAATGAGCTTATTGCGAAGATGCTTGGTTCGATGAACAGTCCTATTACTGGTTTGGTGATGGTTATGAGTGGGCCTGTTAGGGCTCTCGCCACGGTGCTTCAACGCCACGTGGATAATCTGCAAAGTGGTGAGGCTGCTTAGTTAGTGGTTGAGTTTGCCCGGGCGATGCGTATAGCACTCGTCATTGGATGACTCGGCTCTGAGCGGCAGTGGCGTTAGGCTTCATCGTCGTCGGACGACTCAGTCGCGCGTCGCAGTTCTCCTACCCTAGCCCTTCCGTCTGGAAGGGGCCTGATGTGGGCAGTGTTGAAGATATTAAATAGTTAGTTATTAGTTCTCGATTGTTTTCGAGAAAAATTTTGGAGAGTCCAGAAATGGCCCTAAGTAAAGAAGATCTGATCGAAGAGATCAAAGCTATGTCGGTTCTTGACCTTGCAGACGTCGTGAAGGCGCTCGAGGAAGAGTTTGGTGTTAGTGCTGCTGCCCCTGTTGCGGTTGCTGCTGCTCCTGGCGCTGGTGGCGAAGCTGCTGCTGAAGAGAAGGACGCTTTTGACGTTGTTCTCAAGGGCATTGGTGACAAGAAGATTGCAGTCATCAAGGCTGTTCGAGAGATCACTCCTCTTGGTTTGAAGGAAGCTAAGGACCTCGTTGAGGCTGCTCCTAAGGCTGTTCTTGAGGGTGTTACTAAGGACGAAGCTGAGACTGCTAAGGGCAAGCTTGAAGAAGCCGGTGCTTCTGTAGAAATTAGCTAGTTGTCGGGCGTTAGGCTTCATCGTCGTC
>CAWVRY010000070.1:0-7113 GCA_963932695.1 uncultured bacterium
GCAAATCCTCTCTCACAGGGAGAGTGCTTCACAATGAAACCGGATTCGGTTTATGCGTGTAATTCGTACTGCCGCGGAAATGCGGGAAGTTCGGCGCGCTATGACTGGTTCAGTAGGACTCGTTGCTACCCTCGGCGGTGTTCACCGTGGACACACGACGCATATGGACACGGCCCGTCCTCAGTGCGACATCTTGGTTGGATCGCTTTTTCTGAATCCAACGCAGTTTGCCGGTAACGAAGATCTCTCGACTTATCCGTCGAACGAGCCAGCCGATCTTGCAGAATTTGAAAAGCACGGAGCGGACTTCGTATTTGTCCCTTCGAAACAAGAGATTTACCCAACGGGCGAAGTTCTTGCAGTTGTCGATCCCGGTCCCATTGGGAACTTACTGGAAGGTGCGCACCGAGCCGGTCACTTCGAGGGAGTGGCAACTGTAGTTGCTCGACTTTTCTCGATTATCTCGCCGACCAAAGCGACATTTGGTGAGAAAGATGCTCAGCAGCTTCGAGTGATTCAGCTTGTGAACGAATCCTTTGGCTCGGGAATAGAAATTATCCCGATCCCGACAGTTCGTGAAGAAGACGGACTCGCCATTAGCACTCGCAACGCTTATTTGTCTCCTGAAGAACGAGATGCGGCAACGATCCTATTCAAGGCGCTAACGATCGCCAAATTGTCGTTCGATTCAGGCGAGCGATCGGGCGAAGTATTGCGCTTCATGCTCGATTCGATATTAGCCGGAGAGCCATTGGCAGAAGTCGACTACGCCTCGATCGCTGATGTCGACACTTTCGAAGAGTTGGATGAAGTCGAACACTCAGCTCGGGCGCTATTGGCAGTGAAAATAGGCAACGCACGGCTCATCGACAATTTCCTGCTTGCCTAAAGCTATAGTCGGTTTACTCATCATCGTAAAAACTTCGTGTTGCCGATCATGCAAAAGTTGCTGGTTACCTCTACGATTTAACGCATGAAAATTCTTGTAACTAACGACGATGGCTTCGATAACCCCGCGATTTGGTCTCTGGTGCGAGCGGTAAAAGATCTCGGCGAAGTGACTGTCGTCGCTCCCGCTGGAAACCAGTCTGGCGTTGGCACGGCGCTGACTCTCAGAACATCGGTGAAGATCGATGAAGCACCGAGCCAAGTGGGCGGAGTGAAGTGCTACGCAGTCAGTGGCACTCCCGCCGATTCTGTCGTTTTGGGACTCGAGCACATCTTGCCCAGTGGTGCCGATGCTGTCGTATCAGGAATTAATCCCGGTTTCAACACGAGTCGCAACGTTTTCATTTCGGGCACTATGGGTGCTGCAATTCAAGCTGCGGCAAAAGGCGTGAAAGCCTGTGCGTTCTCTATGGATGTTGAGGGTGATTTCGATGATCCAATTGTAAAGGGGGTTATCGGAGCGATCACGACTGAACTGCTTAGTCAGAAAACTCAGCGAGGTGCACTGTTCAACGTGAACATTCCCACGTTCGGCGAAACTCCAATCGAAGGAGTTGAAGGCGCTGCTCCGGCTCCTTCTGAGTTCAAGAGCCTCGTCCAGGCACAGAGTGACGGCGGTTACGAAATCCTTTCTGGGCTTGCGGTAAACATCGATGGTCTTGAGCTCGTTTCTGGTACCGATATCGAAGTTCTTAGCCGCAATCGAATAGCGATATCTTCTCTTGAAGGTCCGACGATGGCCCACCAACCTCAGGATCCGACACTTCACAGAATGATCGAGGCTGCGAACCGCGTTATCGGTTGACGAGTCGGGTTCAACTATTCAGAATCTTCCCATAACGTAAATTTTCGATCGACACTTTGGGATCGATATCATGTGGTGAGAGGAATTCCCGTGATCTATGAACTACGCGTGTACGAATGTCTGCCGGGGCGACTACCGGCAATCAATGCTCGATTCGCCAATCACACGACCAAGCTTTTTGAAAAGCACGGGATCAAAAACATTGGCTACTGGACCACCGATGTTGGCGAGAGCAATCACGAGCTTACTTATCTGGTTGCCTTCGAAGATGCCAACCAGCGAGCGGCTGCGTGGGATGCATTCCGCAATGACCCTGAATGGGCGAAAGTTACTGAAGAGTCGCATCGCGACGGACTGATCGTGAAGAACGTTCGTAACCAGTTGCTCACACCTACGCTGTATTCACCGCTGCAATAAAAAATCGCCTTTGCCGGGCCGTTGCCTGAAAATCAACGACATGCGGCACAATTAAGTTAATAAAAATGCCAAATATTCAGAGACTTCAAAACTTATCGGGTCAGGCTCACATCGTGGGTGTTGGCGAATCGAACAAGCTTGGGAAGGTTCCTGAGAAATCGCCACTCGCTCATCATTCTGAAGCTGCCATCAACGCGCTGGACGATGCAGGGCTTGAGCTATCTGACGTCGATGCTCTATTCACCGCAGGATGGTCAACGTTGGATGTCGCCGAGTATTTAAGCATTCAGCCTCGCTACACCGATAGCACATCGGTTGGTGGGTCATCGTTCGTGATTCACGTAGCGCACGCACTCGCCGCTATTGCAGCTGGGTACTGCGAAGTTGCACTAATTACGCACGGCCAGTCGGGTCGATCGGATCGTGCTCCGATTCCACGGAATCCCGGCACACCGATGGCTCAGTACGAGGCACCCTACGGTATTATTGGCCCTCCCGTTTCGTATGCGATGGCTGCTCGACGATATATGCACCAGTACGGTGAAGATCGAACCCGTCAGGCGATGGCCGAGATCGCGGTGTCGACTCGAAAATGGGCGAATCTGAACCCGATGGCGTACTTCTACGACAAGCCGACCACGTTCGATGATTACCACAACTCTAAGTGGGTAGCCTGGCCGTTTCATCTGTTGGATTGCTGCCTTGTTACCGATGCTGGAGCCGCGATCGTTATTACGACGCCGGAGCGAGCAAGAGACGCCAAGAACAGCAGTGTGAAGATTCTTGGTGCGGGTGAAGGTCACGATCATTCAGGTATTTCGCAAATGCCAGATCTCACTCGTGCGTTCGGTAGAAACACAGGTCCCCAAGCTTTGGAGATGGCAGGCGTTTCGCATTCAGATCTCGATTTAGCGATGATCTACGACTCGTTCACTTATACCGCCTTGGTCAGCCTGGAAAATCTAGGGTTCTGTGAGCCGGGAGAAGGACCTGATTTTGTTGCCTCACAGCGAACTGCGCCGGGCGGCGACTTCCCTATGAATACCAATGGTGGTGGACTTTCGTACACTCACCCCGGCATGTATGGCATATTTACGGTTGTTGAGGCAGCACGACAACTGAGAGGACAGGCGGGCGAGCGACAGTTGGAAGATTGTAATTTGGCGGTAGCTCACGGTACAGGCGGACTTTTATCGTCGACCGGAACAGTCGTATTGGGGACTGATTAGATATGACCAACCCAACACCGAAACCTCAGCTGATACCGCAGCCAGAGTCTGATCACTACTGGGAAGGTCTCAAGAACGAAGAAATATGGCTTCAGCGATCGAAGGCAACCGGCAAATTTCAGTTTTATCCAAGAAACTTCTCGATATCTGATCCTGAAACCGGAGAAGACGGAATCGAGTGGGTGCAAGCGTCGGGCAATGCCGAGCTGTTCACGTTCGCTATCGTTCACGTCGCCCCTCACATGGGGTTTGTTGGGGACGTGCCGTACATAACTGCTCTGGTTCAACTTGAAGAAGACGTGATCGTGCCTACGAACATTGTCGGAGTTACACCCGACCCTGAGTCACTTCAAATAGGAATGGCACTAAAACCGGTGTTCGAGCATGATCCCGATGGACAGACACTTCTGAAGTTCACGCCAGCCTGAAAATCGCTGTGTAAACCAATCGGCGTAGTTTCGCGGGCAATGCAGAGTTAGAATTGTTACTCCGTCACACGAATTGTTTCTAGTGACGGGTAACGAATCTAGAATCTCGACCATGAAAACAAGAACGCGTACTTTAATTATCGGTGTATCCACAAGCGACACTCGTCGTTTGTTTAGACGACTCCGAACTAAGGGTGCATAAGCACCCCGCAAATACCCGCGTTCTTCTTTTTATTTCTTATTCGAGTCGAGGTCACTCTCACGATGGTCAATCACTTTCTAAAACTCAGCGATATCGCGCCTGAAGAAATTCAGCCGATACTTGATCGCGCAATCGCTCTGAAAGCTGGCGCAACGAGCAACGCGCTCGCTGGCAAATCGGTGGCGATTCTGTTCGAAAAGCCTTCTCTGCGTACGAAGCTTTCGTTCTGGGTTGGTTCAGAGAAGCTCGGTGGAAATCCAGTTCACTTCGCACCCGAAGAGGTTGGTCTAGGCAAACGAGAGCCAGTAGCCGACGTTGCTCAGGTGATGTCTCGCATGTCGGACATTGCGGTGATTCGTACATTTGAACAGTCGATTATCGAAGAGTTCGCGAAGAACGCCTCGATACCGGTTATCAACGCACTAACCGATGCCGAGCATCCGTGCCAGGCGCTCGCCGACACGCAGACGATTACCGAGCAGCTCGGTAGCGTCAAAGACGCCAACGTGGCGTTCATAGGCGATGGAAACAACGTTGCTGTGAGTCTTGGATACGCAGTTGCCGGTCTTGGTGGTCGCCTAACGGTCGCTTCACCAAACGGCTATGCAGTTCCTGCTGAAGATCTTGAAGGTGCGAACACTTACGGTGCAGTAGCCGGTGGAAGCGTGAAGCAGGTTACAAGCCCGCAAGAAGCAGTCGCCAATGCCGACATCGTTTACACCGACGTGTGGACGAGCATGGGGCAGGAAATCGAAACAGCCAAACGTTTGGTGGATTTCGATGGCTACCAAGTGAACCCTGCATTGCTCGACCAAGCTTCAGCAAATGTGAAGTTCATGCACGATCTACCGGCACACCCCGGCGAAGAGATTTCGCATGGTTTGCTGTACGACTCAAGATCAGTTGCGTTCGATCAGGCAGAAAACCGCCTGTGGGCACAAGCGGCGTTGATGGAAAAGCTTATTCAGTCCTAACCAATCAGGTTCCGAAATTCTTTACGAAGAACAAACGTGCGTTTTTCGCCCGTGCAATTATGTAGAGATAGTTTGTTCGATCCCGAGCAAGAGAAAAATTAGTCCCCTTATGGCACTCCCGATAGTAGCAATCATTGGCCGACCTAACGTCGGCAAATCTACCCTGTTCAACCGTTTGGCAGGTCGACGAATCGCGATCGTAAGCGATATTCCCGGAACCACTCGTGATCGAGTATCAATCGACGCCGAATGGGGTCGACACAGATATCTTGTTGTCGATACCGCCGGCGTTGAAGATCGACCGCACAACGACTTGATGTGGGATGACATCAAAGCGCAGGTCGAGATTGCTATATATCAAGCAGATGCCATTATTTTTGCAGTTGATGTGAACGACGGCGTAACCGACGCTGACCAAGACGCCGCCGATATGGTGCGACGCGCTGGAAAACCGACCGTACTCGCCGCAAACAAGGCAGACACGCTTTCGCGGGAAGACATGATCCACGAGTTCTACTCGCTTGGTCTCGGTGAACCTATGCCTATCAGCGCCTACCACGACACTGGCATTGGTGATCTGATGCAGCAGGTGTTCGAGCAGCTGCCTCCGTTTGAAGATGAACCAATTGGTCAAAACTCGATTCGAGTAGCAATCGCTGGCCGACCTAACGCCGGTAAATCCGCACTGTTCAATGCAATCACAGGCGAGAAGCGGGCAGTCGTTAGTCCGGTCGCCGGAACGACTCGCGATACAGTCGACTCGCTCTTCGACTACGAGGGAACACGGATCACCTTCCTCGATACAGCCGGGCTACGGCGAAGAGGAAGCGTTGAATCTGGGATCGAAAAGTACAGCGCCATTCGAACTATCGGCGCGATCGAACGATGCTATGTCGCCGTTCTTGTACTCGATGCCACTGAATTTGTAACGGCGCAGGATCAGCACATCGGTGGTTACATCGACGATGCTTCACGCGCAGCCGTAGTGGTTGTCAACAAATGGGACCTCGCCGAGGAATTAGGACTCGATAAGGCAGAGGCAGCAGAAGCTGTTCGAAACCGGTTCAAGTTCATTCCAGAAGTACCGATCGTGTTTACTTCAGCTTTGAAAGGCTGGGGAGTAGAAACACTGTTGCCAACAATTTTGGATGTGTACACAGAGTTCTCGAAGCAGATGCCTAGGGCCGAAGTTAGCCGGGTAATTTTCGATGCAATGGGCGAAAATCCACTACCGGGCATCGGAACCAGACGCCCGAGGATCTATCGCTGTATCCAAAGCCGGACCTCTCCTCCTACGTTCTTGTTCACCGCACGGAACCCAGAACTAATACACTTCAGCTACCGCAGGTATCTGGAGAACCAACTGCGAGAACGATTTGGATTTATGGGTTCTCCAATGAGGTTGACGTTCCAAACTCGAGATGATGAATGATCCCGCAGTCGCAATAGTTGTTCTTGTGGTCGCCTACTTTATTGGGGCGATTCCGTTCGGCGTGATAATCGGCCGAGTTTTTCGCGGCGTCGACATTCGTAGCTATGGCAGCGGCGGATCGGGCGCAACAAACGTAAGTCGAACGCTCGGTCCGGTCGCAGGCGGAGCTGTTCTTGCAGCCGATGTAGGCAAAGGACTTGTCATTGCTGGTCTGGCGCGATGGGCAGTCGAGGGCGATGCTTGGCTAATCGCTGCTGCTGGTACAACCGCGGTTCTTGGGCATATGTTCCCGGTCTACATTAAGTTCAAAGGCGGGAAGGGTGTCGCAACTGGCCTCGGTGCACTGACGATTATTTCCCCAATAGCGGCAGTTATTGCTCTTAGTGGAGTTGGAATCGCTGCGATCACCCGATACGTGAGCCTTGGTTCGATTATTGGCAGCGGCCTAAGCCTTGGTCTTCTGATTATATTCAGTATTTTTGAACTCACAATTCTCGGCTGGGAACACGATATTTGGTATCTGTTGTTCGCCATTCCTGTACCAATATTCATCTTTTGGAGCCACCGATCGAACGTCGATCGACTCGCAAAAGGTGATGAATCCAAGCTGGACAGCAAGGCAACCCCGCGCCGGGCGCAACGAACCCCGTAAACTGCACGGGTGACACAAATTGGCAT
>CAWVRY010000071.1:0-6881 GCA_963932695.1 uncultured bacterium
GGGTAGCCAGTCTTTCCAGTACCTTCGCCCATAGACGCCTATTTTATTGGCTGTCGGAGCACCAAACGGGTAGTAATCACGCAGCTCAACATCGGGTAGATTCTGCGGCTGAAAATCGAAACGCCACGTTTCGTCCAGAAGCGACCCTTCTCCTGCTGTAGTACAGCTCCCCTCCACAAACGGACCGAACGATAACGCTGGCAGTCGTCCGTCTCGCACTTCGTCTTTCACCCAAGACCAGACTGAGTTGCGCTCAACCGGGAGAGATACGTTGAACCGCCTCGACCTGCCGGGATTGATGATTGGGGCCGGCAACGATTCGCTCGGGCACAAACCCACCCCTGTCGTACTCACTTGCGACGTAAGTTCATTGCCATCGGGTTTAGAAACGAGAACGCCAGTAGGATGATCGGTCAGGAGAAAAAAGGCGACAACCGGAACAGTGCCATCGTTCGATATAGTGCCGTCAATTATTACAAGCGGTTTCGATTCCGTTCGCGAGAAACTGCGCAGGCTGATGTCAAAGCCGGGTTGGTATGTCACCCTATCCAACGAAATCGTGGTGGTACCCGACGTTACCCCGATGTCGACGTCAAAGAACTCGACAGTGACGTATTGCTTTGGCCCTGCGTAGTCTCGAATTACCGTCACAGTTACGAAGATGACTGCGGCAATCAAGGCGACTGCGGCGACTCCGAAAAGGGGATTCTCAGTAGCCCAACTCAGGAAGTGACGTCTCCGGTAACGTGGGGGATCAGTCCAAGATCGACTCATCCGTTCGGATCTCCTCCGCTACATCGAACTCTGCAGGAGTCTGCACGGGTTAATAACAAATGCTGTTGACCAAAAATAAATTGCGCTGTCTCGGGCAGTTAACCTGAGTTACACAAAATAATCAGATCGAGTCTTCGAGCGGACGATCATCCTTGGCAATTCCAAATTTACGCCGAATCCAGGTTCGTGTCATCGATGGTTGATAATCGGTACGCCGCCATATCAGAACTCCCAGGAGTTCGTATTCGTTAACAGCAAATACAACCGGGTCACGTCCTACGATTTCGAATGCAACCTCTCTCGAGGAGGAGTTGATTAGTCCGGCATGCACCTGGATTCCATCGTAAGGCTCGTTGAGCTTTATCATGACTCGATCTGTTAGCCGTGGATCCGGGTCATAAACAGGAGACATTGAGCTATTCAAAGCTACGAGATCACTTGGCTGTAGCCAGGGCTCTTCGTAATACCGCTCAACCACCACCACGCTCAGAGCTTTTATACGTTCGTGCAATTGTTCGCTGTAGAAAATCTGATTGCTAGGCGCTTGGGACGCGAAGTGATGATCAATAGGAATTTTGTCCGTTTTACCAATTTCCCGTTGCAGGTATACAGGCATCTCTAGCGGAATATGCGAGTCGAGTTCAGTCAAAAACTCGTTTAACGGTTTTGGCCCACCACCAGCGGAGTTCGAAACATGACTAAACAGATCTCCTACCGTTGTCTCCAAAGTAGCGGCGACATTGACAAGGTCTTCAGCGCTCATGCTTCGAGACCCAGATTCTACATTCGACATCCAGGCCTGGGTTCTCTTTCGAGCCAACCGGAACGCAAGCTCAGATTGTGATATCCCTTTTCGCTTACGCAAATCGGCCACTCGACGGCCGATCGTTGAATTCAGTAATTCGTCCCTTGTCGCCATTAGTTCTCCTACAAAATCCCGAATCTGTTGGACTGTCAGCCCATCACGCAAGTTAATTATCCCTCACCCTTGAGTACCTCGTCCGGTTAAATACTCATTTCAGCGTCGATCTCGTCCTGAAATTGTGATGATCGACCCTCTGCCACGTCTTCTACGGTAACCGGAACACCGCTTACTCCCGACTCCATTAGCGCGTAGGCAAGTGCCAAAGCATCCATACCCTCTTTCGGTCCAACCTCGGGCTGCCCGCCCGATTCTGCTGCCCGAACCATATCGAGATACTCGTACGCCAGTATTTTAGAATCGATATCGCGGAAATCCAATTCGTACGAACTGATTCGCCGTGCACCATTCCACAGTGTGGAGGTCAGGTCATCCAGTTCGAAATCAGGAACAAGGTCGAGCAGCGCGTCGCCCGTTATCTCAGATCCGCTGTTGCGAACAATACGAGGTGATTGTCCGGATCGGCTTCCAGGTCGATACATTGTCCCGCCACTCCCGGATATTGTCGAAACGCCGAGCGACTGACCGTGGGATGTGTCGGTCATCAATAGTTGACCGATCGCTCCCGACTTGAACCGAATCACACCAAATGCAGTGTCGACGGCGGTCTGCTCCACTGTGTCGCCGGTCGAATAACCTTCTTCCTTGCGATGGTTGTACATCTCCGCGAGAATCGGCGCCACCTCGCTCATGGGTTGCAACGTACGCTGCGGCTCGTTGATCGCAGTTTCGGCGTAGACAGTGTCCACCTCCCCCATCAGGTAAAGCAGCATATCGGCGTTGTGAACGCCAGCGTCGAGGGGCGCACCACCCGCTTGTTCTTTCTTCGCCCGCCAAGCCGTGCTGTGCATGACTGCGCCGCGAGAACTGTGGACTCCGATGTCGAGTGCGAAGTATGGCTTGCCTATAGCTCCAGCCTCGATCAGCGCCTTTGTGAGTCGGTTCATCGGATCCCGACGAAAGTTCTCTGCAACTGCCATTACTTTGCCAGTAGAACGCGATGATTCGCGCATCTGCCGACATGCCTTCAGGGTCAGGCCCATTGGCTTCTCGGTGATGACGTGCAAGCCCGCCTCCATCGCCTTAATCGCAAAACGGTGGTGCATCGGTGTGCTGGTGACTATCGCAACCCCGTCGAGATCGGCATCAGCAATCATCTCGTCGAAGTCGGTGTAGATATCGGGAGTCGATCCCGTGGCTTCACCGATTTCGCCTGCAACGATCGCCGCTACATCGTGATGCACATCGCACACTGCCGACATTGTCACTGTATCGAAATACTTTCGAAGTTCGATGTAGCCGTGGGCATGCCTGCGACCCATGCCGCCACATCCAACCAGTGCAATCTTGAAGGTCATATTGATTGAATCCTATTTATGGGTGTATTCGTTGAGCCATTCCCACTGCTAAAAATTGCCCATTCAACTTTCAGGGGATAATTAAATTTGGCGGAGCATCCGGAGGTCAGATGCCCCGCCGAGAAATTCTAACGGAATCAGTTGGTATCTACGCCATCACAACAATTGCGTCAGACGAGGGTCCCACCTGTCCCTGAGCCAGTCCCCGATAAAATTCATTGACATTACGGTCAACATAATCGCAACACCAGGAAAAACCGTCACCCACCACCCCTGGGTCGCCGCGTACGAACGACCGTCGGACACCATGACGCCCCAAGCCGGCGTGGGAGGCGGGACGCCTACACCGAGGAAACTCAACGTGGCCTCCGTCAGGATGAGCCCACCGATGCTAAAAGTGGTAATGACGACCACGGTATTTACGACGCCCGGCAGGATGTGTCTGTAGAGAATACGCGGCGTTGAAGCGCCGGTGACTCTGGCCATATCCACGTATCCCATGGTCTTGATCTGCAGCGTCTCGGCCCGAGTGTGCCTCGCGAAACCACTCCAACTGAAGATAACCAAAAGGCCGATGATGACGGTTAGGCTCTGCCCCAGCACGATGACCGTGACCAGCGCAACGAGAATGAACGGTATAGCGAGTGTGAAATCGACAAAGCGCATCAATAATTCGTCAATCTGGCCGCCGTAGTACCCCGCAACAAGTCCCAGCGTGACGCCGCCGACCACGCCGAAACTCAAGACTATGGTCGCAATCATCAATGAGATTCGGGCTCCGAATATAAGGCGACTGAGTACGTCTCTTCCAAGAGGGTCTGTTCCGAGGATGTGGTCCCACGAACCTTCGGTATCCCACACCGGCGGTACGAGCCGTAGTTTGAGATCCCCCTGTGTGGGGTCGTGCGGTGCGAGAAGTGGTGCGAAAACGGCTGCGAGTATCAACAGGCCGAGGACGAAAAACGGCAGCACGGGCCAGCGTCGAGCGTACGTAAACACTCTCCGCAATATCCCACCAGAGTGCTCCGTAGAGTCCTCCACTATCTGTAAATCTAATTCATCGACTTGAGTCATAGTGCTCCTGCTAATACCGGATCCTAGGGTCAACCACGGCGTACGCGATATCTACCAAGAGATTCATTACCACGTATATCAGAGTGAAGATCAACACAACGCCAGTGATGACTGGGAAGTCATTATTGAAAACAGCGTCAACAGCTAGACGGCCCAAACCTGGAATTCCGAAAACCGTTTCAGTGACCACTGTGCCGGTAATGTAGGACGCTATCAGCAGCCCGGAAAAGGTTAAGGGAACAATCATTGCGTTTCTGAAGGCGTGTTTCCAGATTACGGCGCGGTTATTTACACCCTTGGCCCTGGCGAGCACGACATATTGGGAGTCCAATATCTCGAGCATCGCCGAGCGAATCAGGCGGGTGAAACCTGCTGCTGAACTCCAACCGAGTGCAATAGACGGCAGGATGTAATGTTCGGGGCCGCCCAGACGCGAGGTAGGCAACAGGCCAAGCCACACAGAGAACACCATGATAAGCATGATGCTCAACCAGAATCCCGGCACTGATTGCCCGCCGAGTGAGAAGATTCGCGCGGCATAGTCCCAGAAGCTGCCGCGACGCACGGCCGACAGAACTCCTAACGGCACTCCGACTATCGTTGCCAAAAAGAGTGCCGCACCGGAGAGCTTCAAGGTGGCCGGAATCCTAGCCTTGATCACATCAAATGCGTCTACCTGATCCCGAAGCGAGGTACCAAACTCTCCCGTCATCGCCTTGCCAAACCAGGTTATGTACTGAACGAAAATAGGTTTGTCCAGCCCCATCTCCTCGCCCCATTTGTCCCAATCCGCCTTAGTTGTGTATTCACTCAAGTACAGGGATCGAGGATCGCCTGAGGCCCGGGACATTAAGAACACAAACAAGGTGGCAAACACCACCACCACAATCATATAAAGGAGGCGAATAAAGATGAATTTTCGCAATCCACTGCACTTTCAAATTCAAACTGAATGATCAAACCACGCCCCCCGGCCAGCTGGAGGAGGTCCTGTGCCAGCCGGAGGTCGTGGTTCGATCGCTAACTACTTCGTATACGAGTTACTTCATCACGATCGTCTCAGGCGAGATGAAGTCCTTCCAGGCGAAACTCGAAGGTCGCCATTCCTGTACTCCGGGCCCAGTAACGTAGTTCGCCTGAGCTTTCACCACAGGGGCAACCCAACTCTCCGCATTCATGAAGTCATGAATTGCGATGTTGTTTTGGACTCGCGTGATGAAATCCTCTTCAGTCCTGTTCGCGTAGTACATGCCGAGGATATCCGGCATGCCGTAATTTCCGTCAGGCACTTCCATGCCTTTGCTGAAGCCACCGGATGGCTTGTGGCAACAAAGGAACGCACCATCTTCTTCACCATTAACTCCCCAGTGGTGCATCCACAGGATGTCCATTGATCGGGAGACAAGCGAAGGTCGCCGCGCTGCGTATGCGGTCGATTCGATCTGCACATTCAAGCCAATGTCACGCCACATTTGGGCAATGCCCTGACCGACTTCTGGGTCGACTGCGACGTTGTCAGGCGGAATCCACATGTTGATCACGGTGTCAGATGAGACTCCGATTTCAGCCAGAAGCGCTTTCGCCCCTTCGGGATCGTACGGTATTCGCCAGTCTTCTTTGAAGTACTTCGTACCGTCGCCCAAAGTAGCCAAGTACACGTTGGAAGGTGCTCCAAGGCCGGCTAGGATCGTCTCGTTGATGAGATCACGATCAATCGCGATGCTCAAAGCGCGTCGGAACTTCCTACTTGTTTCCAGTGTCTCCGGCTTTGTCGGGTCACCGATCCAAGGATGTTCCGCGTCGGCCTTCAAGCCGGGCCTCGGGAACACTTCTTCGTTCTCTTCGCGCCAGGTCTTTGTCCAGTAGTTTCCACCGAAGTAAAGGATCTGGTTCTGTGCCGCACCCACAGCATAGGCTGTTGAACCGGGAATGGCACCCAAGGTGCCAGTGAGGAACTTGCTGGAAATCGACGTTATGTCGATTTCACCGGTCTTCAACGCTGCGATTCTGACTGCTTCCTCTGGGATCGCAACCACTTTCACCGTTTGGGTCAGTGGCTGGCCATCAGCGCGCCAGTAGTCAGAGAACGCTTGGAGGACGACTTCGTCGTCACTGCGCCAAGTCTCGACCTCATAAGGTCCAGTGCCGACCAGTTCGCTGATAGCACCATCACCGAGCTCTTCGACCAGCTTCTTGCTGATCATCGGAGTGCTACCACCGGCAGAACCCCAGAGACTGGTAACAAACTTCGGGTCGAACTGTCCCTCTTTGTAATGCATGACAACGGTCGTATCGTCTGTTGCTTCCCAGAAGTCCACTCGGTCCTTTTGGGAGCGAGAGAAGGTTGTGCCTTCCTTGTTTCCTTCATTGAAGCTGAATGCAACGTCATGGGCGGTGAGTTCTCCCCAACCGTCATGGAACATCACACCGGTGCGAATCTTGAACGTGACCGTCTCAGCAGCAGAATCCGCAACCCATGAGGTGGCAATTCCGTGCGTCGCACTTTCTGGATTCGGTGTCTCAGAGGCGAGGTGAGGTGCCGCTCGCATCAGGTTCTCGTAAACACCCCAGTCAACGTAGTGGAAATCGGTTCCAGTACCCTGCTTTGACGGCAAGCCAACAGGCGGGAGAATGCGAACCTCTCCAACAATGACTTCGCCGGTCAGTTCGGCTGGCGCCGCTGGGACTTCCACGATTACGGTTTCAACAACCGCTGCGCCTGGGACGACTACCGTCTCGACTACCGTCTCGAC
>CAWVRY010000072.1:0-6791 GCA_963932695.1 uncultured bacterium
GGCATTCTTGACCGACTAGCGGCCGGCGATACGTTGATTTTTGACGGTGCGACCGGAACGTACCTTCAGAACAATGGTCTGGAACCTGGCGGCAGCCCTGAACTGATGAACGCCGATAACCCCGACGTTATCAAGGGCATGGCGAAGCATTATTTTGACGCCGGTTCCGACATCGTCCTCACCAACACATTCGGCGGCAACAAGTTCATGCTCGAGCGCTACGGCGCTGGCGACCGACTGTTCGAACTGAACCGATTAGCTGCCGAACACGCACGATCAGTCGCCCCTGAAGGAAAATTCGTAGCAGGTTCGATAGGTCCTACTGGCGAGTTCATCGAGCCACTGGGAACAGCTACTGAAGACGAGCTTTATGAAACATTCTCAGAAATGTCGAAAGCATTCGAGGCCGGCGGTGCCGATGCCGTGATGATCGAAACACAACTCGCTATCGAAGAAGCTGCGATCGCTGTACGTGCCGCCAAGGAGACAACTGGGCTCGTAGTAATGGCGACTATGGTCTTCGATAAAGGACCGCGCGGTTACTTCACGATGATGGGCGTTACTCCCGAACAGGCCGTAGAAGGTCTTGAAGAAGCTGGAGCCGACATCGTTGGGACCAACTGTGGCAATGGCATCGAGAAGATGGTTGAAATTGCCACTCGTATGCGGGCTGTAACCGACAAGTACCTAGTTGTTCAATCAAATGCCGGGCTGCCGATTATCAAAAATGGTGAGACCTGCTACCTTGAAACACCTGAATTCATGGCGAAGCACTACCGTGAACTCGCTGAACTTCCGATAAATATCCTCGGTGGATGCTGCGGAACGACTGCCGATCACATCCGAGCACTCGTACAATCTGTGCGAGCGTAATCGAACATTCCTTAAAGAGGTCACCGATGCCCCCGTCGGCACAAAAATCTAAAATTGTTGAACAGGTCAAAAGTTTGGGTCAATGCATTGAACTAGTTTCAATCGACCCACACTTCAACGATGTCACTATCGGTCTGTTCATAAAAAATGGCCTGATGACCATTTTCAGCTACAGCACTTTCAATGGCATCGACGCTCGTATCGAGCAAATACGTGACCGATGTGTTCTCCTTGGCGATGTAGAAGCCGTCGAGGGATCATCCAATCAACTTCGCTTGATTTCAGACCTACAGCTAGATAGAGCACTACGGTTTATGTTCACTGCAGCTGTCGAAAAAGATCCAGCACTTGAACTACCGTCCGGTCGGATCACTGCTCCAGATACCAAGACCAAGCTAACTTTCGTAATTGATGGCGAACAAGCTGGCGATCAATACGTCTACACGGTTTCTACGGAAGGCCAGGCAGAACGACCAGAGAGGCGCGTTATGGCCGCAGTTGGCGGATTCATTCGCTATTCGGGTTGCACACGTGTCGACAAAAACCAATTTTCATTCCCCGATGGCAAGCGATACGACAACTTCGCTCGGCTAATCCTTCCCCTAGCTCGCAACGTCAGTGCAGTCGAAGCTCAGATTGAGCAAGACGAAATGGCTGGCCAAATGAACACGCAAACACTCGGATTCGCCCAAAGTTAGTCTTCAGGACAAGATCACATGTCACCCGTAATTGAAAAAATGACCTCGCGAGAACGTGTAATGGCCGCTCTCGCCGGAGAACCAGTCGACCGGCCACCTGTTTGTACCCCGACGAATGTCGCCACGGTCGAACTGATGGACCTCGTAGACGCACCGTTCCCCGACGCCAATCGCGATGGTGAGATGAATGCTCGCTTAGCTGCCACCGCGTACACCGAACTTGGCTTCGACACGATCGCTCCTTATTTCTCGATCATTCAGGAATCATCGGCTCTCGGCTGCGACATGCAATGGGAACAGAAAGACAACTGGCCCACTGTGAGGATGTCCAATCCGATCTGGAAGGGCTCTTCTGACGTAACTATTCCTTCAGGATTTCTGGAACACCCAGACGCAAAGGCGATAACCGACTCGATCAGTATCCTGAAACAGGAGTTTGGTGATGAAGTTGCTGTCGTCGGGAAAACTATGGGGCCTTGGACTCTTGCCTACCACGTATTCGGTGTTGAACCGTTCTTACTAGGGACTGTCGATGATCCCGCTGAGACCATGAAATCGTTGGAAGCCTTGAAAGAGATCACGATCTTGTACGGGCAGGCTCAGATCGACGCTGGGGCCGACGTACTAACTGTTCCTGATCACGCAACCGGAGACCTAGTTAGTAGCGATTACTACAAACGTTTCCTCATGGAAATGCACCAGGAGATCGAAGAAGAACTTTCTGTTCCTCTGATACTTCACATTTGCGGCGCAACAGTCGACAGAATGCCGTACATCGCCGAAACCGGCATGGCAGCGTTCCACTTCGACTCCAAGAACGACCCAGTCGAGGCCATGGCAGCCGTCAACGGCAAAATTCGCCTTGTGGGAAACATCAATAACCCAACCACTCTGTATGCCAGAGGGCCTGAAGAGGTTCGTGCTGAGGTGAATGCTGCGCTTGACGCTGGTGTTCAGCTCATAGCTCCCGAATGTGCGATTCCGCTCAAAACCAAGTTGGAAAATCTCTTGGAGATACCAGCGGCAATCGAAGATTGGGTTGCCGAGCGTGGTCTCAACTAAGGTCGAATCCTACGCTTAAAGATATTTAATTCATTTTCCATCGTTCCGATGAGATAATTAGTGATTGGAGCCGGTTGTTCATCTCAACAACGCTGAATGTAATCCGGACTCCTCAAGACCCTTTAGTCAGTGATTTTGAGATAATTAATGCCGATAACACACGAAGGCCTCGCCCGAGAATTCGAGTTCGTTTCCAGTCCTGGAGAACGTAAACATATTTCCGAAGCGATCGACGGTACTGCCCCGATCATGCAGGAGATGGCTTACGAACTGATCGTGGGTAACAACACTGAAGTCGACCGACTTACTCAGGAAGCCCTCGCTGATGGTTTCACTGCCAACCAGCTACTTGATGACGGTCTGCTCAATGGTATGGCGATCGTCGGAGTGAAATTCCGCGACAACCTGATATTTGTTCCTGAAGTTTTGGTTGCGGCTCGTGCAATGAAAGCCGGAATGGTTCACATCGAGCCAATTCTCTCCGCCTCAGGTGCCAAGCCCGCTGGAACTATCATCATGGGCACAGTGAAGGGCGACCTTCACGATATCGGCAAGAACCTCTGCATCATGATGCTTCGTGGCGCTGGATTTGTCGTCCATGACATTGGTGTTGACTCGTCGCCCGATGACTTCATCGACGCAGCTGAAGAGCACAGTGCTGAAGTGGTCGGGATGTCAGCGTTGCTTACAACGACTATGCCCAATATGGGACGAACCATCGCAGCATTTGAAGATATGGGACTTCGAGACGAAGTTCGGATTATGGTTGGTGGAGCTCCTGTGACACAGGATTTCGCTGATGAGATGGGCGCTGACGCCTATGGCGACAACGCTGTTGATGCTGTCGACAAGGCGAAAGAACTTGTTCTGCTTCTTGCAGAACTGAAGTCCAGCTAACCAGAATACTGGTATCTGGTTAGCGTGTGAATTTGGGTGTTCAATGGCTGAAGAACAGGCTCGTAACAATGATTCCAATGTGGATTACGAAAAAGCGCGTACCAGCCTTGATCGCCTGTACAACATCTACAAAGACATAGCTTCAACAGCCGACGAAGTAATGCAGACTAGGTGTCCGTATAAAGACGCATCAAGTCGGTGTACTGCAAAATTCGGCTGCAGAAACCAGTTTTTCACCAGCGATCCCACTTCCCTGCCCGCCTGCGCTGGCAGCGACCAGATCGACTACCGAGAAGCATGGGATCAGTAACGCTGTTTCCGGCGGTTTACTAAGCACGGTTACTAAAACGTCTGGGATAGTCCAGATTTGAACTTGTCATTAACTAATTTTGATTCTGAGACCATAATTCATTGAGTCCTGTATTTCTAAACTCAAAAGAACTTGATGCGAAGAAAGATGATTCGCTATTCGACTTCGCTGATGCACTTTCCGTCAGAGTACCCACTTCTTGCGGTCGTACCGGTGAGTGCCACGAATGCATCGTTGAAGTGCGAAAGGGCGCTGACGCTCTCTCACCACCAACTGAAGAGGAAAAATTTCTTCGGGGAAATTACCGACTCGCCTGTCAGGCTTGCGTGGTCGACACAGAAGTCGACATAGATTTTTCAGTTCTTCGTCGGCAGCCCAGAATTCTCACGGCCGGAACAAAGCGGAAGACCAAACTGCAACCCGCCTACGTTCGAGTAGACGACAACGTTGTGTATAACGGGCCGGAAAGTCCAGTCGAAGTCGATAGCTACCGCGGCGCCATCTACGGCATCGCAGCCGACCTCGGGACAACAACAGTTGTGCTCAATCTCGTAAACCTTGAATCAGGGGAAACTGAGTACACTGCGTCGTTCGAGAATCCACAGCGATTCGGTGGCAGCGACGTCATGAACCGTATCTCCTACGATGGTGGTGCTGATTCAGGTGAATTACGCGCCGTCATGGTCTCGTCGATCAACTTCGAAATTGGTGAGATGGTCCGTATTCTCAAGATCCGCCGACGTCAGATTTTTGAATTCGTCGCGGTTGGAAACACGACCATGCGTGATATGTTTTTCGGACTCGATGTTCAAAGCATAGGCACACGTCCCTACAAGTCGATTATCGAAGACGAGTTTCGTGATGCAAAACGCACCACAACTGCATTAACGACGACTGCTGCCGAACTCGAACTCAGAATCCACCCGAAGGCAACTGTCTACGGTGGACCACTGATCGCGTCTCATCTGGGAGCCGACACCGCCGCCGATCTATTGGCGCTCGGAATAGAAGACCAAATAGAGCCGGTGATCCTCGTTGATGTTGGAACCAACACTGAAGTCGTCATCGGCAATCGTGATCGACTCCTTGCCGCATCCTGCCCTGCTGGTCCGGCCTTCGAAGGCGGCGAGGTTACTTACGGCATGCCTGGTTACGACGGTGCTGTGGAGAAGGTAGTAATCGACGACACAGGCGTTGCCGATTCGAGTGCAATAGGTGATGTCGATCCCATAGGAATCTGTGGTTCAGGTTTGATCGATCTAATCGCCGAACTACGTCGAACGAACATGATGGACGAGTTGGGTAGATTCACCGACGGATCAGGCGAATACGAATTCTCCACAACAAACAATCTAACGCTCTCCCGAGCCGACATTTCTGCACTCGCTCAAGCGAAGGCTGCGAACTACTGCGGTCAAGCGATCGTACTACGAGAGTACGGACTTCCAATCGAGAAATTCGAGAAACTCTACCTAGCTGGCGGATTCGCCAACTACGTCGATGAATCGAACGCTATCGATATTGGATTCATAGCGAACATGCCGCTCGATAAAGTCGAAAAGGTCGGTAATGCCTCGCTTGAAGGCGCTGTAATTATGTTGCTTTCGACCGTAAAAAGAGAAGAGATCGAAAAGCTGACATCGACGGTCGAACACGTTGAGCTTGAAACTGCACCAGACTTCTTCGAATTCTTTGTCGAGGGCTGCATGTTCAAACCGATGGAATCGATCTAGTCCGACCTGTCGTAGTTCAATCGCCCGTTTTTTTTGTGACATTCGGTCGATTCATTGCTTTTGAGTCGATTCAGCAAGGCAACGGACTGTATCATTCTGCCCCATGACTACAAAAGTACTTATTACCGACTATGTATGGCCTTCAACCGATCCTGAACGTTTAGTTCTAGAAGCAGCGGGCATCGAACTAGTGATCGCTCCCGACACATCGGAATCGACATTGGCCGAACTCGCCAAAGATGTCGATGCGATCATGTTTTGCTTCGCTCAAGTAACCGCCAAGGTTCTTGAATCGGCAACAAACTGCAAAATCGCCGCTCGCTACGGCATCGGCGTCGACAATGTTGATATCGCTAAGGCGTCCGAGCTTGGGATTGTAGTCACCAACGTTCCCGACTACTGCATGGATGAGGTCACCGACCACGCACTTGGGATGATCCTCGCACTGAACCGACGACTCGTGCCTCACACCAATGCTGTAGTGAACGGTGGCTGGAATGATGTTGCGCTGAACCAACCTATGCACCGGACTCGTGGAGCCACGCTAGGAATTGTTGGCTACGGCCGCATCGGTCGATCACTCGCTGCCAAGGCAGTCGGATTCGGGATGAACATTCTCGCCTACGATCCTTTGATCGAAATCGGCTCTGAAGTCGACGGTGCATCAGTTGTTTCGCTGGATGAACTACTGGCAAAGTCAGATTTTGTTTCGCTTCACGTTCCGCTGATTCCATCAACTCAGAATATGATTTCTGCTCCTCAGCTTGCAAAAATGAAGCCAGGATCAATAATCGTCAACTGTGCACGAGGTGGTCTCATCGATGAAGATGCACTTGCAGATTCTATTGCCTCAGGTCACACAGCTGGTGCCGGGCTCGATGTGGTTGAACCAACCCCGCCAGATCCCGCTAGCGCTCTTCTTCAAAAAGAAAACGTAATCATCACGCCGCACACGGCATTTTTCTCACAGGCCTCGACGCTTGAGCTTGAACAGCGAACAGCGCAAGAAGTGGTTCGTGTACTCAACGGGGATAAGCCAGAAAATTTGATCAATCCCGATGTACTTGGAAAAGCTCGTTCGGGGATTTAGTTCGAGCTAGCTAATTTTAGTTCGCAAGTCTTTGCCATGACCTGTCCCAGAATCAATCTGCGCACTGTCGACTGATGCAGACGATAATGCCGCTTTTGACGCCGTATCGGCCAGCCAAATGAGACCCT
>CAWVRY010000073.1:0-6271 GCA_963932695.1 uncultured bacterium
TGTGGGGAGTTTGGCACAACACCACTCATCGACGGATATCTTCTGCAATGTAATCTGCTGCGAGATTACCACTGCGAACTGCGGATTCCATGGTCGATGGCCAGCCGGTGTCGGTCCAGTCGCCGGCGAGGTAGAAGCCGGGCAGGGGCGTTCGCTGAGAGAGACGTTGTTTACGGGAATTGGGGGCAACTTGGAATGTGGCTTCTATCATTTTGACGACTGTAAATTTTTCGACGTTGGCGTTTTTCGCTGCTGGAAAGGTATTTTTCATCTCTTCGGTGAAGATTTCTCGTAGCTGCTTTTTAGATTTATCTTGCCATTTCCATGCCCCGCTTAAAGAGATGACGATGTGTTGACCTTTATCGTTTCTAGATTTTAGATCGGTGTCGTTGAAGATCCACTGGAGGGGGGAATCGATAGTCGCGACGAACTTATCGGTCATTACAGGGCGGTCGTACCAGATGTGGATTGCGACGATTGGTGCGGTTCGGACTGATTCGGCTGGTGTGAAGAAATCTTCTTTTTCCCTTGTACCACTGGGCAGGAGCGGGGTCATTGCGGATGCGGGAACTGCCGATACGGTTGCTTCACCTTCTATAAGTTGGTCTGTCGCGGTACGAACGCCTGAGATTCTTCCTTTGGTGATTTCGAGGTATTGCACGTCGATGCCGGTCCGAATCTCACCGCCGTGACCTTCGATGAACTTTTTGGCGTTTTCGCCAACGAGGGTCGATAGCCCAGATAACGGAATGCCCATTCCGGGATTCTTGGCGGATCCGAGTAGAGCTATTTTGAACAGCTCGATTCCGGTGTGGGCACTAACGGATGCGATGTCGTCGTTTAGTGACGGAAGGATGATTACATTCCAAAAGTTTTGGATCGTCTCGTCGGTTTGACCGTGATCTCGCAGCCAATCGTCGAACGAGAATAGATCGTGTGGAGATGTCACACCGAGGCGTGTCATCTTGATGCTGAGGAGTCCCCAAAGAATCCTGAATTTCTCGACCAAGCCGACGTGTTTGTAGCCCAATAATGCCGATAGATTCGCTAGTGGCCCGGGAAGCTTTCTGGCTTTGATCCAGCTGGTTTTTCCATGTTTAAGCACTGGGAATCTGATTCGTTTTTCTAGTCGAATCTGGTCAGATGCTCCAATGTCGGCGATGTATTGTTGGAACTGGTCGCAAGCGCCGATGAACACGTGCTGCCCGTTGTCGATTTCAGTGCCGGTATCGCTGTCAGTAAACGAATATGCTCGACCGCCTAGGAACGGTCGTTTCTCAAGGACGATTGGCTTGATGCCGATCTGAATGAGGCGTACGGCGGTTGCGAGTCCTGCGATTCCACCACCGATGATGAGTACCGTGCGATTTGGCAGCGTTGGCATCGGCTAAACGAACCTGATTCCCCGGCTGCGTAGCCAAATAACAGACAGCAACTTGAGTTTCTGAAACTTACTCAGGCTGGCGCGGTGGTTGAGCGTGTCGTAGCCGTTTTTTTCGATTCGATCGAGAAGTATTTTGTACACATGGGTCATGGTCTCGGGACATTGCCGAGATTGCTCGTCGAGAAGAGGGAATAGTCGAACACCAGATTCGAGATATTTTCTTGCACGAACGACCTGGAATTTCATGAATCGAATGAATTCGGGGGTAACTCGCTTGTTTCTAAGATCATCGACGGATACCCCGTACTCAGCAAGTTCATTAGCGGGCAAATATACGCGGCCGATTTCAAGATCTTCTGCGATGTCGCGAAGGATGTTCGTTAGCTGAAGTGCAATGCCGAGATCGATGGCGTATTCGACGGCTTTGGGGTCGTCGTAGCCGAAGACTTCGATTAGGGCTAGTCCAGTCGCACTTGCGACTCGTTTGCAGTATTCGACAAGGTCGTCCCACGTCTCATAAGGCGTGCCATCGAGATCCATTCGGCAGCCTTCGACCACATCCAACAGGTGCTGTTGATCTATCGTGTATTTGTGGAGCGTGTCGCCAAGTGCTCGCCATAATTCGGTTGAAGCTTCATTGATTTTCAGAGCATCATCGTTGGTCGAATAATCGCCAGCGTAGGCGGCTGCAAGATGTGTTTGAAGGGAGTCGAGTGCTTCACCTGTACGGTCGCCATAATTGCCGTCATCAACGATGTCGTCAGCGAGTCGGCAGAACGAATAGCCTGCGTATACGGCGTTTCGCTTTTCAGGTGGGAGAGTGATGAAGGCGTAGTAGAAATTCGATGCTGCTGCCTTGGTAGATGCTGCTACAGCTTCATACGCATCGGCGATTTGCGCGTCGTTGACCGTTGCAGTGGTTTTGGCGGGTTCAGGCATCTTGCTTTGCATCGCTTGCAGTATGCCTTGTTGCCGACACGAAGGCACTCTTGGGGATGAGGCTGATTCCGAGCTTTGCGCGAAGCCATGTGGATGCGAAAATCTTCGCTTTGACCAAATTCGATATTCGTGGGCGTGAGGCGAGAACGTTGTAGTTCTGACGTTCGATGGCTTTCAGTATTTCGAGACCACCGCGGGCGAATAGTGCGAAGTCCGAACGGAGTGTGCTGTCAAGGTAATCGGCTAAGGAGTAGCCATCGATGAAGAGCTGGCGGGCACGGTCAACTTCGTACTTCATCAAGTTTTGGAAGTTCTTGTCGTACTGGCGATCGGTGATTTGTTGTTCCGACACGCCAAACTGTTCGAGGTCTTCAATAGGTACGTAGATTCGACCTATTTCGATATCGATGCTTACGTCTTGCCAGAAATT
This sequence comes from uncultured bacterium, assembly GCA_963932695.1. Lineage (GTDB taxonomy): Bacteria > Chloroflexota > Dehalococcoidia > Lucifugimonadales > Lucifugimonadaceae > Lucifugimonas. The sequence continues at coordinate 2,754 of CAWVRY010000073.1, forward strand.
CGCTAGTTGTAGCCCTGTGCAGGTTTTATCGGCTAGCTCGTGAAGCTTTGGATCACGGATGCCGCTTAGGAAAAGAACTAGATGGCCGACCGGGTTTGCCGAATACGTGCAGTATTCCAGCAGATCTTCGCACGTCTTGTGGCGAGTAATCGTCTGGTCCCTGCGATTTGCTTCGATGAGTCGCTTGAACGGTTCCGCGGGGATATCGAATATACGGATCGTCTCATCAAGTGCTACGAAGTACGGGTGAACTGGCTGTGAAGAGGGTGATGGGGAGTAGCAGGCGTCGAGTTCGCTTTCCCACTGATCAAGTAATGCGAATCTATCGCCACTTGCTTCGTCGCCAAGATCATCTACGCCTCGGGAAAAGGCGTAGATCGAGTAGAAATGCTTACGAAGGTGCTTAGGTAGGAGACGAGATCCGACGCTGAAATTCTCGTAGTGAGTCTTTGCCAGGTTTTCGCAGGCGGCGAAGGTGGCTTCGAGGTAGTCGGGCGAGTCCGAGCCGACTTCCATGTGTGGAACCGGAAGCTCAACAGCCGATGTAGCTGACTGAGTCATAGGCGAATGTCTCGACAACGAGGGGGTGTCGATGTGGAACCTAGAGGCCCATTACCTGAACGGCTACTTGCCGAGGCTTTGGCTCATCGAGTTCGACGAGGAATACACGTTGAAATTCGCCAAGTAGCGGGTTTCCATCGATGATTGGAACGATTTCCGATGTGCCGAGAATCATGTGCTGGCAGTGGGCGTGGCCGTTAGGGCATTCGTTGGGTCGCATACTTACCGTGCGAAGTTCGAAATCGTTGTGACCGTAGTAGGCGTCTTTTGGTGCGCTTCTCTCAAGGAAGTGCTCCATGTCTTGCAAAAGCAGAGGCTCATTCTCATTGATCATTACCGAGAACGTGGTGTGGGTACTGAATATCGATACCTGACCGTTCTTTACACCAGACTCAGAGACGAGTTGGCGAACAGTGTCGGTAAAGTCAATTAGCTCGGGAGCGTCGGTCGATTCGACTTCGACTATCTTACTAAATACCTTGTATTCGGTGCCAGTTGATAGACCACCAGGTGAGGTGCCATTCAACACGCTAATTCGTCCTGCCTCTACAGCAGTCAACTCACGTGCCTTATCCGAATGCAAACTTATTCCCCCCTCGGGCAAAAAAAACTTAGTGGAGCGACCCTCTAGCAGCCCCACCTAGGATAAGCGTTCCAAAACGGTCGAATCTCCGAATTAGTGCGGATACGTGAGGGTAATAGTTACGGTTACAACTATGTTACTTCAACAAATGCTCGCAGGCATCTGTTGATTTCATGGATATGAACCCTACTTGTCACCGATTTATGTTGCTTTTATTGGCAGCACAATCAGTGAATTAGTATATCGATTCACTGATTGTGACCAGTCGTATTACGGTTTGTTTTAGGTCGCAGATCGTTATTTTCCAACGGTAACGGGTGAAAGTTGCTCGAATCAAAAGATAATTACTACTCGGAGGCAGCTAGTTTTGCAGCCTTGGTCAGCGCTGTGCGAGCTTGTACGAATGCCGCCATGAATGTTGTTAGCGAGGCGCTCGCGCTGTTCGACGATCTACCAAGGCGCAGTAGTGCTAGCAGGTCCTGAGGAGTGTTAGACACATGCTTGATGTAAGCAATATTTCCACGTCCGCCCGGCCCCGAACCGAGTCTGTCGACTACTCCTGGCGAGTCGAAGTCTCGATCATCCAGCACGCTAGTAAATACACCCCATGGAATGCCGGCAGCGCTCGCCGTTGACGCGATGGCGTGTGCCGCAGTGTCAGCGGCTGTGGCATTTACGGCTTCACCGAGCCATTTTTTCGCCCCTGATGTGGTAGCTACTTTTGAGATGGTTACGATTGTGCCGTGGTGAAAATCGAGACCAGATATTTCAACAGCGGTTCTGGCAGCAAGCAGTATTGTTCTATCGGGTCCCAATGAGTTGGTATCGTCGACGATCGACCATTCGAATGGGGATCCGGGCAGATCCAATACCTTAGCTGCGATCACGATATCGCCTGATCGGGCGTAGTCCTTAGTTGCCCCGCAAAATCCAAACGAGATGACTGCTTCCGGAGAAAATTCTTCTATGGCCCACTTGGTGGCTCGTGCCGCTCGGGCTGATCCGGAGCCTGAGAGGACTATTGCCGGATAGTCTTCCGATTCAGGGCGGTATGCGACGAAGTCTTCAGGCGCTTCGATGGCCGTGTATTCACCGGACTGGATAATTCCGGCTGCTTCACGGCGTATAGATCCGATGGCGACGATCATAAGAGTTTCGAAAACTGTCCGAGCTGTTGGCGTCCGGTCGTTTTACTTTGCAAGAGTTAGGATTCCCGGATTAGAAGGAATTCCCCGAGTTCGGTGAATTCATCGGCCGTGGCCCCCGATAGTTCGAGCGACTCTATCATTCGTTGACAGTCGAGCCATCGTGCTTCCGCCATAGATTGACAGTAGTCTTGGGTGCCAAGATTTTCCATTTCTTCGAGCACTATGTGAACATCTTTTTGTTCCAGTTCACCCTCTGTACGAAAAATTTGTTTGAGGCGTTCGCCTGTGGCTCCGGTCGATGCACTAAGGGCGTGAATGGCGGGGAGGGCTTTCTTTTTTCGCTTGATATCGGCTCCGACTGGCTTGCCGGTTTGAACTCCGCCCCAAACGCCCAAGACGTCGTCACGGATCTGGAATATTCGGCCGAGATCGTGTCCAATCGCTTTTAGGGCGGTCGCTTTCTCGCGGTCCGGCCCTGAATCTGGAGCGACGAGACTGCCGAGATAGATAGATGCCTCGATTAGTGCGCCGGTTTTTCGTTCAATCATGTCGAGGTATTGCTCAACACTGACCGATTCTTCAGATTCAAATGAGATATCGAGGTACTGACCTTCCATCATTTTTAGGTAATGACTGGTTAGTTCTGATTCCACTTCGAGGGCTACGGCGTCATCGACGCCAGCCGCTCGCAATTTCCAAGCTGCCGCGTCGGCGATTTTCAGCATTGCGTTACCTGAGACTATCGCTGCAGGTTCGCCCCATACTGCCCAAACGGTTGGACGGTGATGACGCACGCGGTCCATATCTTCAAGATCGTCATGAATCAGCGAGAAGTTGTGCACGTACTCAAGCGCCACAGCTATCGGCGTTGCGCGGTCAAGATCGCCACCCACGGCATCGGCTGCCAGCAGGGCAAGGGTGGGTCGCATGCGTTTGCCACCGGACGAGTTGGAATCTGATCCGTCGATCTCTTGCCATCCCATGTAGTAACGATGGATGTCGTAAATATCTGGCTCGAGTCCCACGAGTTCGGCGCGTAAGGCTTTATCGATTCGTGATTGATACCGCGAGAAAAATGCCGGTAACGACGGGGAGCTTTTCGCTGGGATTGGAGATTCGCCTGAGCCGGAGCTAGTTTCGGATGGAGTCGAGTTCAAGAAATGTTCACTTAGTGCGGATTTGTCGAGGTCTTTAGGTTATCGCTTCACCGGTTACGTGGCGAGTGG
>CAWVRY010000074.1:0-5949 GCA_963932695.1 uncultured bacterium
TCCGAAGAGTAATTCTGCCGTCACATACTGATTGCAAAATCGCCCGGGGCATTGCGCTCCGGGCGATTGTTTTTAAACGACCGGATCGCCATTCAAATTCTGAGGTTGAACTAGGTTGTGGATAAGATGTGGATAGCGGTGGATATCTTCAGGCCGATTTAACAGCTGTTTGGGCTTCTGTTCCCCAGTTGATTGAATGTATATTCCAGTCTCACCCCGCCTATTTCCCAGAGATTTCCAGACAGCCGCTACGGCAGCCACAACCGTTACTAAATGCAAGCAGACCGTCTCCCACCACACGATTTACACGCCGAGGAATCCGTCCTAGGATCGATTCTGATCGACGGTATGACGATCACCCAGATCGCAGGCTTTCTTTCGGCCGACGATTTCTATAGAGAGATCAACCGCCAGACGTTCGAGGTCTGTTACGACCTCTTCCAACGCGACGAAGCGATCAACCAAGTAACCGTCACACACGAGCTCGATCACAGAGATCTCCTCGAATCAGTCGGCGGAGCCTCGTATCTTTCGCACCTAGTCGAAGTAACGCCAACATCGGTTCACATCGAGCACTACGCCAATCTGGTGCACCGCACCGCCACGATGCGCAGGCTCATCGCCGCAGCAGCCGAGATCTCAGACATTGGCTATAACGACGATCCCGACGTTGACGTCGCTCTTTCGGCAGCCGAAGACGCTCTATTTGGCATCAGGCAAGGTTCACAGAACCGTGATTTCGTTCCGCTAGCCGATTCACTAACCCCTTACCTCGAAGAATCTTCCCCGCTTGACCAAGTCGACGGCGAACAAAACACTTCGCCAATCGTCACCGGTTACAAGCGCCTCGACGAACTCCTAGTTGGAGGACTCCAACGATCCGACATGGTGGTGCTTGCGGCTCGACCTTCTGTTGGTAAATCCATGATGGGTCTCAACTTCACTTTGAGTGCCGCAAAGGCAGGGTTCAAAGTAGGTATCTTCTCACTCGAAATGGGACGTGACCAAATCGCAATGCGATTACTGGCTTCCCAGTCTCGTGTAAATATGCAGCAGATCCGAAACAGGATTCAGTCGCCCAGCGAAGAAGACCAAGTCATCAACTCGATCGGTCTGCTTTCTGATCTAACGATCTACGTGGACGACACCCCGTTCCAGACCGTAGCTGAAATGCGCGGCAAGGCACGGCGACTACAAATGACACATGGTCTCGACCTTTTGATCGTCGACTATATGCAGCTAATTAACGGTGGATCCACTGGCGGGCGCGAAGGAAACCGTGCGCAAGAGGTATCGGAGATTTCGAGGCAGATGAAAGGAATGGCGCGTGACCTGCACATTCCAGTGGTCGCCATTTCACAGCTAAGTCGAGCTGTTGAGCACCGTACCTCTCACAGACCAATGCTTTCCGACCTTCGAGAATCGGGTTCGATTGAACAAGACGCCGACGTCGTAATGTTTATCCACAGGGAAGACAAGTTCACCACTGAAGAAGAATGGAACAAGGCTAATCCGACCCAGCCGTTTCCCCGCGACCGCGCTTCTTTAATTATCGCGAAACACCGAAACGGTCCAACTGACGAAGTTGAAATGCGAGTCAAAGATTCAGTCGGTGTGTTCGAAGAACTGTCGTTCGCCCCACAAAGCTCTCAGACTTACGCACCTAGGTCAGGAGCAGTTCGGTGAAGAACGGATTCCCACGCGGGGTTCAGTTCACACCAGTACCCGATCCACTCTTAGCGTCGCTTTTAGAAGAAATTGATTCCCTAAACGAACTGAAGGTGGTACTTCGAGCAATTCATGGATTGCACAAGCTTCGCAAAGTACCAGCGTCGATAGGCTTTGACGATTTGTTGTCTGACAGGACAGTAGCATCGATGCTCAAATCCTCAGGAACGCAGCTTGAAGAGATTGTTGAACAATCGGTAAATTCAGCAGTCGAACGAGGAATATTGCTGGTTGTCGATGAAGGAAACGGGCAAAGACGAATACTGTTAAACACGGAGCCGGTACGAAGAGCGCTTATTCGTCAGGGCGTCGACCCAACGATCGAAGCACGCAAACCTGCTGAAACATGGGCGGACACTGAATCTGCAAAGCCGAAGCAAGATGCGGTAACGTTCTACGAACGGAACATAGCTTCCGTAACGCCAATCGTTGCTGAAAACATTCACGCAGCGCTAGAGCAACACCCCGAAGATGAGGTGGTTCTGGCAATTCGATACGCAGCTGAAGCAAATGCCCGTAGTTGGAACTATATAGCCGCCATTCTTCGCCGGTGGGCGATAGAAGGAAGACCCGAGGAGCTTGACGATGGATCGGATGGAACCACTGAACGAGATCTTCAAGAGGATCGGTCAGACCAGTTCTACGAGGAATACCTCAAGCGACAACGAGCTCGAGGAGCCAACTAGCGCCGAGATCCACTGTGACATCTGTGACGACAGACGGTGGTTTATCTCTGCTCCGAGTGAAAATGCTCCGGCTTCAGCCCGGACGGTTATTGCTTGCCAATGTCAGGAACGCGTGTGGGGCGTTAAATCGTCAGATCGCATCAGGCAATACTCCGACTTAGGCCCGCTAGCGCGTCTCACCTTTGACACGGTCGAACTAGGTACCCGAGATACTTTCTCAGAGCCATCGAGCTTCCGTGAGGCGTACCACGCCGCCCAACGGTTCGTCACCGATATGCAGGGTTGGCTGGTTCTCTGCGGACCTTCAGGCACCGGAAAAACTCATCTAGCTGCTGCAGTCGGCAATGCGCTCGTAGAAGCCGACCAACCGGTTCGATTTGTTTCAGTGCCCGACCTATTGGATCACTTGCGATCGGCATTCGATCCTGCCGTCGGTGCGCAATACGATGAAATATTCTTGCAAGCAATCGAAGCGCCGATTTTAATCCTCGACGATCTAGGCGCACAGTCGTCCACGGCCTGGGCCGACGAAAAGCTCGATCAGATTCTCACTCACCGCTTCAACCGTCGACTTCCAACGTTGGTAACTACTGGAACCAGGTTCGATGAATTGGGTGACCGCCTGCGAACGCGCCTTGGCGATCCTTATTTCTCGAACGTAGTAAACATCAAAGCCGGTAGCGGCATGCCAGACATTCGCGATTCAGGTCTCGAAACTAGGCTGTCTGAAACCATGACCTTCGACGCCTACACATCCAAAGGCGCAGCAGGCGCTACGGTAGCCCAGAAACGCTCGCTGGCAGAGGCACACGCCGCAGCGAAGGTCTTTGCCGAGCATCCGTCGGGATGGCTCTATCTCGCAGGGCCTACAGGTGTTGGTAAGACTCACCTTGCAGCGGCTATCGTCAGCGACAATATTGCGCAAGGTCGCGAAGTGCTGTTTCGTTTCGTGCCAGATTTGCTCGATGATCTTCGACGGTCTTATGGCTCGGGTGGCGGCAACTCCTTCGACAATGCGTTCCGACAAGTACGGGATGTTGATATTTTGATCCTGGATGATTTCGGTGCTGAAGCTTCAACTGCGTGGGCAGAGGAGAAGCTTTACCAGCTTATTGTTCACCGACACGATTCGATGATGCCAACGGTATTCACAAGTCGAACCGCAATCGAAACCATGAGCGGAACTGACTCACGATCGGCTTCTCGGTATTCGGATGCGATCATCTCTCGACTAAGCGATGCGAATGTGGTCGCCGAGCGATATCTAACTGCGCCTGACTTCCGCCATCGTGGAGCTGCGCCCCGACCTCGATCGGCTGGCAGAAAATCCTCACGTAAGTGAGTTTTGAACTTCAGGATCCTGGTATCACCGACTGTACGTTTTGTTTGATTATGGCAGGCGATAAAGAGGCGTTATGGGAGTCACGTCCGACTGGCGACCCACGTGTCGGCTGCTTCCACAATCGACTGAAATGGGCGCGAGTCATGTTGTTGATCGTCCCAAAGCAACACTTTACCCAACAACAATTGTGGTCATCCGACGTATTGATCGACGCAGCCCGTCTTGCGGTCGAAATGGGCGAAAAACACTGTGGAGCGGAAGGGTACCGCGCTATCTCAAACTTCGGACTTCAAGCCCATCAGAGCCAAGTTCACGCTCACATCCACATAGTCTCTGGAATATCAAAACAGCTTCATTCAGCTACGAGAAAATCATCGTTAGAAAGCACCAAACGTACTTCGGTAGTTGAGTACGACGTTGATGAAAGTCCATTTGCTGCCAGAATTACGCCGAGCGTCGCAATGTCGCAACGAGAATTGTGGGATTCAGGGCAGATGCTCGAAACGTCCAATCAAGCCCTCAAAACGAGTGAAACTCACTCACCAAACGGATTCCGACTGATGTCGAGCTTCGAGCCATCGTTAACGAGCAATCCAAATCAAAATCAAACAGCAGGGAAAAATCCGGCAAGCCTGTTCTTACTCGGCGGCGGACAACTCGGGCTTTACGTCTAACCAGAACGTCATCCGCGTTCACCGAAAGCCGCCAGAGAAGGCTAGGCGTACCGAGCAGTCGCCATAGTGCTCACTGCAATCACGACGAGAATAGCGTTGATATACCCAAGCAGCGCTAGCTTGCTCCGGTACATAGCCAACTCCGATTCGCTAGCATCGCCCGATTCGAGTCCACGGCGCAATTTTGCGGTGAATGCACCAGCAGCGCCAGAGATGAAAAAAGCAGTTACTGAAGTAACAAACCCGATCAGAATCATCGTGCCCCAGCCGCCGGAGCCGAGATCGGACATGCTCCGTCCTGGCGTCATTGAAATGAGTGCAAATCCGGTCACTATCGTGATCACGGCAGCACTCGTTATCCAAAGGCTGTTCAGCTTGCTCGTTTTGTTCAGAAGCTGTTGTTCGAGACTGCCGGATGTGGCACGAATTCGTGGTTCAAGTAGCACAGCGAGATATATCGCCGCACCCATCCAAAATGAACCCGCAATGATGTGTATGATCCGCGTTACTACTAAACCGACGTCCAAGGCGATCTTTCTGTGTTGCTAACTGATTGCTGATGTTAAACGTGCTGCGCAAGAGCCATGCAGCCGACCGCGATCACTACTCCTATTGAAGCAATTCTGGCGAGCAAGACTCCTCGATCTCGCAACTTGGTCATTTCAGCTACCTGCTCAGGAGTTGGTGGCCCGGTGAGACTCTTACCGATTTCAGCCATCTTCTTGCTGCTCATTCCGGCAACGTTTCCGATTCCGTAAGCGACTATGGAAAAAGCGAAGCCGAGCCAGATCATCGTGCCCCAGTTGGTTGACCATAGGAAATCGAACAACGGGTCGCGCACTCGGAATGCCATGACCACACCGAACACGATCGTCAAAATTGCTGATCCGTGCAGAACAATCATCAACGGCTTGAGCATGTTCGCCATTAAAGCTGGAGCATGAGGAGCCCCAGTTTTTGCGAGTGCCGGCTGCAATACCCAAGCTATAAATACTGCGCTTCCCACCCAGACAGCCCCGGGCAAGATGTGCAACAACCTGAGGAAAGCGATCTCTGCGTCCATGGTCACCCTCTCGTTTCAATACGAAATCCCTGAAGAACTAATTTTCAATGCGAAGCCTACCATCTTGGTTTTGCGTAATTGGGAAAGTTATAGCCCGTCCACGATCCATCTCGTGACACAGCGCTCGGGTCGATATCGAGAATCATCTCTTTTCGATTACTCGGTGCGCCCTGTTTTAGTGCTTCGTGCCGTTCGGCAAGTGCGTCCTCATCAATCTCAACGCCCAGTCCGGGCTTATCAGGAACTTCCATGTAGCCGTCGGTGAATTGCAGCTTTCCGCCCTTGATGATGTCCCCATCAGTGTCAGTCCACGGATAGTGAGTGTCAGGCTGGTAGGCCAGTTCTGGCGTGGTAGCACAAGCATGAAGCATCACAGCTTGGGAAACACCGAGCGAATTATTCGAGTGCCCAGACAATCCCCATTCCAATACTCGACACAGAACACCGGTTTCCTTG
>CAWVRY010000075.1:0-5870 GCA_963932695.1 uncultured bacterium
AACTAATGGCGCTTAGCAGTCTGAAGGTGATTAACCGTCGACTATTTTTTCGACTTCTTGCGTGAGATCGGTGATTTCACCCGAACCGGTTAGGTCGATACGACCTGCTACGACGGCTTTGAGGGTTTCGATTACTAGCGGTCGCTCACGCAAAAGTCCCGCTTCTCGAATTGCTTTGAACAGATGTAATTCTTCGCCGGGATTTTCTTTCAGATCGGCAACATCGGCATTGGCGACTTCGTTCCATAATGGCGTGAATTTTCCACCTTTTACGGAGAACTTTGTCGTCGATAGAACTGGGCCTTCGTCGACATCTTCAGTCGATACATGGATCATCGCTCCCATTTCATCAAGTCCTTCGGAGATCACATCCCATACCGCTTGTTGCCACATCCCTATTGTTCCGCCCGGAAGGGCAGGGTGAAGGTTCAGCGTGAGGTACTCAGAGCAGAGCAGCGGTGCGATGAGCATGTAACCCGCGTGCACTGCAATATCGGCGCTGTGTGGGCGAAGCAGCTTGATTGCGGCACGATCAAAATCTTCTCTGAGTTCCGCCCAAGGCCGATTGTCGTTCGCTCGTCGGAAATATCGAGATGACAGGCTGACCAGCGGAATACCGCGCGCTTCAACGAGTTCCAGGAATCGATCAGTCCGCTTGGTCTGGCCTTTGACCCGGTTAACGAACACAAACGCTAGTTCTGCATTGAGATCGCCAGAATCGATTGCGTCGAGTGCAGCCTTTAGTAGGCCGTACGATCCTTCGCCTCTGCCGGTGGAAAACCAGCCGACCTTGAGAGGGGCTTTGCTGCCCGAATCGCCGTTTGAGGTCACAGGTTAAGCGTCCACGTCGTCGAAATCATCGGAGTCGTCGGGCTCAGGTACCAAGTTCATCTGTTCAGCGAAGTTTGCTTGCAAGCGAGTGATCTTCAATTCTGATGATGAGAGGATTTCGTTGCACTTGGACGCAAGCTTCATGCCTGACTCAAACAGTTTGGTCGCTTCGTCCAGAGACAGCCCACCAGTTTCGAGCTTTCGTACGACTTCTTCGAGCTGAGAAAACGAGTTCTCAAAAGACTTGGCTGGTGGTTTTGGATCTGAAGTTTTTGGCGAATCTGCCATGACTATTCCGTTTGGGTAGTACTGATGGTTCTGGGATTGATTGTATCGGCTGGCTGGAGAAGTTGAAGCAGAGATATTTTCTTGTTAGTTCAGTTATGAGTCGACTTCATCGACCGTCGTTTCGACCGATCCGTCGGTGAATGTAACCCCGAGCTTATCGCCGGTCGAAAACTGCGTAGCACTCGTGGCGGCACTTCCGTCGGCCAAGCGTGTGATCGTATAACCACGTCCTAAAATTTTTGCCGGACCAAGTGCGTTAAGCGAAGCTTCGACTGTTTCAATTCGCTGTCTTGACGATTCGACAAGACGTTGTCCAGCGAGACGTGCTCGTGCGAGTAGATCGTCGACTCGTTGTCTTGGCAATTGCGTATCGGGCGCTCGTAGATTCATACGGTCGATAGCCATTTCGAACCGCGTGCGGCTGTCGCGCATGTTGCGACTGATAATTTCGTCAATACGACTCGTGAAGCCAGATACGTAGGCTCCGAGGTCACGTACATCAGGCGCAACGATTTCAGCTGCAGCAGAGGGCGTCGGCGCCCGACGATCGGCAACGAAGTCAGCAATCGTGGTATCGGTTTCGTGTCCGATTGCGCTTATCACAGGGACGTTGCAGGCAAATATGGCTCGTGCGACGATCTCTTCGTTGAACGCCCATAGATCTTCAAGGGAACCACCGCCACGAGCGACTATGGCGACATCGATGTCGTCCATAGCGTTTAGAGCTTTGAAAGCTTTGACAATTTCTGGTGCGGCCTTGTCGCCCTGAACAGATGTAGGTATGAGTATGATTTCAGCGAGCGGGTATCGACGAGTGAGGACATTGATGATGTCTTGGATCACTGCGCCGGTCGGCGATGTGATTACTGCGATTCGACTTGGAAGCTCGGGAAAAGTTCGTTTGCGATCGAGTTCGAATAGGCCCTCAGATTCGAGGCGTTTTCGCATTTCCTCGTAGGCTTGCTGGAGCGCGCCGACGCCGTCGGGTTCAACCTGGTCTACGTAGTACTGCAGATCGCCGCGGGCAGTGTAGATCGATATTCGTCCTCGACAGATGACTTGACTGCCGTCAGCGAGGAATTGCCCGCCTCTGCCGGATCGAAACATTACGCAGCGGATGACAGATTGCTCGTCACGAAGTGCGAAGTAGTGGTGTCCTGAAGACGGGTTTCGATATCCAGAGACTTCTCCGACTACCGTGAGATCGGCGAGTCGAGGGTCAGATTCAAGGCTGGCTTTCAGGTAGTCGGCAACAGCGCTTACTGTGTACGCAGTTTTCTGACCTGATTGTTCGTCGTTTGAATCGTAGTTGCCTGTCATTGGAGCATTTTTTCACAACCGTTTCGAAGCTACCAGTGCAGGTGGCAGGAAAGCGACACAGTCTGTAGTTTTCGCCGAACGTCTTTGGAGAAAGTTTGAGAGGAGAGACTGGGGCTTGTTGCCCACACTCATCGATGCTCATTAACGTGAAAATCCTCTCCTAGGTGAGAGGATTTCGGGCGGTGCTGAAAAAGATTAGTCAGCGCGGCCGGTGTATTCACCGGTTGTTGAGTTAACAATGATGCGGTCGCCAGTTGATACGAACAGGGGCACATTGAGAGTCAGCCCAGTGGTTGTAGTTGCAGGCTTGTTTGCACCGCTTTGAGTATCGCCTTTAAGGCCGACTTCAGTCTGACCAATCTCGAGCGTTACAGACGGTGCAACTTGTACAGAGAGCGCTTTGCCTTCGTACATCATCACTTCGAGTGTGTCGCCTTCAGCGATGTATTTGAGTGCGTCGCCTAATACTTCTTCAGCAATAGCGAACTGGTCGAAAGTCTCGGTATCCATGAAGTTGTGCATGTCGCCATCTGGGTAGAGGTACTGCACTTTTGGCGTGTCGACTTCGGCTCGAGTGAGCTTCTGGTTGCCCGCGAGCTTGCGCTCGTAGACGTTGCCGGATTTAACCTGACGAACTTTTAGCGTGAGAGTCGGAGGAGCCTTCGGGGCCTGGCGGTGTTGCCAATCGAGGATCTGGTAAACATCATCGTCGAGGATGATGGTCATATTTCGACGAATTTCGCTTGAAGAGATGGTCATCGCAGTTCCTGAGGTTCCTTATCGTGGCAGACGCTGCTGCCTTACTTGTTCGTGATGGGTATCAAATATACGTCATAGAAGTGGTTAGAACTTCATTTTAGCTGCGTGACTTAATACGCGAGCTTTGTCGTTCTCGAGGACTACGACGTCTTCTATGCGGACTCCGCCCCAACCGGGAATGTAAATACCTGGCTCAATCGTAAACGGCATTCCATTTTCGAGCTTGCCTTTAGCGTTCGGGCCCACACCTGGGTTTTCGTGGACTTCGAGCCCAAGTCCGTGTCCAAGGCTGTGCCCGAAATCGTTTTCATGTCCTGCTTCAGTGATGATTTTCCGAGCGATAGCATCACATTCTTCACCGGTCATGCCTTCAGTGACCATGTCTATGGCGGCTAGCTGGGCGGTGAGTACGATGTCGTAAACACGCTTTACTTCGTCATCGGCTTCGCCAAGTACGACTGTGCGAGTGAGGTCGGAGCAGTAGCCCTGATACCTAGCTCCGCAGTCGAATACGATCGTTTGACCTTCTACCAGTTTACTGTCGCTCGTTGCATGGTGAGGACGAGCTGCGTTGGGGCCAATAGCAACGATGGTCTCGAATGAAATTGATTCGGCGCCGCGTTCTCGGACGGACTTTTCGAAGATCCAGGCTGCTTCTTTTTCAGTCATGCCGACTTCGAGTTGGCTCGCGGTTTCTTCAAATGCTTGGTCGCCAATATCGATGGCACGCTGGAGCAGTTCAAGCTCTCCATCGTCTTTGTAGGCTCGAAGGTCGACTCCGATTCCGGAAGTTGGCTTCAATTCGGGGATGACGTCATTTTCGTTGAGTGCTTTCTTGAAGCGTTCGAGGGTGCTCACAGTCATGTCGTCAGATTCAAAACCAAGTGTCTTAATATCGAATTCTTTCACCAATTTCGCAAGCCAATCGGATGGTCCACCGATACGGTCGATTCGCCATCCGGGTGCCTGCTGTTCAGCTAACTCGGTATAGCGGAAGTCGGTGCAAATGATGGCGTCGCTCTGTGTCACCAACAAGTACCCGGCGCTACTTACGAATCCGGAGACGTAACGCCGATTTTCGCCGTTGCTGATGAATATGGCGTCGAGTTCGTCTTTTGCGAGGCGTTGTCGAAGTTTTTCGACGCGCGATGGAAATCGAAAATCGCTCAATGCGAATTAGCTCCCTAGAAAATTGCGATTAGCTATTGATGACCGTTGCGAGGTGATCGAGGGCGTAAATGTACCCGGAAGGACCGAATCCCGCCATCTGACCAACAGCTTTCCCGGCGAAGACGGATTCCTGACGGAATTTTTCTCGGGCGTGAATGTTCGACAGATGAACTTCGACGAACGGGAGGCCGGCGTCGAGTAATGCATCGAGAATCGAGTAGCCGACCTGAGTTAGAGCCCCGGCGTTGATGATTACGCCATCGGCAGCAGCAGATGATTCCTGAATGAAATCAACAATCGAGCCCTCGTGGTTCGACTGGAAGAACTTCACGTCGACTCCGAGAAAGAATGCTTTGGTCGAGATATCGCTCTGAATGTCATCGAGAGTTTTGGTCCCGTACATCGACGCATCTCGTTTTCCGAGATTGTTTAGATTGGGTCCGTTGATGACAAGAATCGTTGATGGCAATGTTGGCTCCCCGGGTGTCGGGTCGTTAATGTTTTGCACTGTGGCACCGTGAAGATGGGCCACGATCTAAAGTTATGTACTAAGCGTACTACGAAGGTTCGTTAGATTTCTGCAAATTTGGCTTCGCTGATTTGGTAGAGCTTGCTGATCTGTTAGCTCTAGGATGTGCGCCCAAGTACACGGTGCGGGCTTGTTCAGCAGATACGTGAGTGTAAATTTGCGTCGTGGCAGGGCTGCTGTGACCGAGTAGATCTTGGACCACTCGGAGGTCGGCTCCGCCATCGAGTAAGTGAGTGGCGAAGCTGTGTCGCAGTGAATGGGTGTGGAAGTCTGGATCGAGTCCCGCGGCAAGGGCGTATTTTTTAACGATTCGCTGTATTGAGCGGGTTGATAGCCGACCACCGGACTGGTTCATCCACAAGGCGGTATCGGATCGTCGATTAGCAAATTTTGGTCTGACATTGGTGAGATAGTTCTTGATCCAGGTATTTGCGGATTCGCCGAATAGGGCGATTCGAGGCTTCGAGCCTTTACCGACTACTCGGACTTCGCGAATGCCTAGATCGATGTCTGTGATATCGATCGCATATGCTTCAGAAACACGAAGGCCAGCGCCGTATAACAGTTCGAGGATTGCTCGGTCACGGATGCCAGCGTCGGTGTTTGTGTCGGGTTCTTCTAGGAGGCGATCGATTTCGTAGCTAGATGCTATCGCTGGGAGCTTTTTCTCTTTCTTCGGCGCAGTCATCAGCTCCGTGTGATCTAGTTCGATCACGCTAGAGTGGCAGAGGAACTTGAAGAACGATTTGAGAGCCGAGAGTTTGCGAGACACGCTGCTTCGACTGAATCCGTTCGAGATTAGCGAGGCGAGATAACCGCGTAGGAAAAGTCGATCTACAGTCGAAAGTTCTTCAACTTTTTGTTCGTCTAGGAATTCGATGAACGGCACTAGGTCGTTCACGTAGTTGCGGACGGTGTGAACGGCGAGTTGGCGCGTCGTGCCGATATGTTCTGCGTAGTTTCGTACCAAGTT
>CAWVRY010000076.1:0-5845 GCA_963932695.1 uncultured bacterium
GTTACTCCAGAGTTTTGATTTTGCCCGACGTGTGTGTGATCGGGCGTGAGAGTTCGAATGCCGCCGCAGTCTACGCCGGGCAGTTGGAAATTAGCCAGTCTAATGCAGCCGTTTCAGGGGACTAGGCGTTTCGACGGCTTCACGAATTTAGGCGTTACGTGCCGCTTCGATGAACGCTCGAATGCGAGCGGGATCTTTCACGCCGTCGGTTTCTACGCCGCTTGCAACGTCTACGCCCCAAGGTGCCAGCTGTTCGATTGCGCTGTGGACGTTTTCGGGATTGAGCCCACCGGCGAGGAAGACTTTCTCGCGATTGGCCACACCTTCAGCACTGGCCCAGTCGAACGATTTTCCTGATCCACCAAGTGCGCCTTTGGTGAAACTATCGAGGACGATTCCATGACCGGATGAAAGAAAAGGCGAGACCATAGCACTCACATCCGATGACGTGATTCCTTGCTTGACAAACAATTGCTTGAATACTGGCAATTCGACTTTCGAGATGTACTCATCGTCTTCATCGCCGCACAGTTGAAGGTAGTCGAGCGCTAAAGTACGTGCTGTTTCGTTCACTTCGTAGACGTCCTGATCCCTAAACAGACCCACTAAACCGGGCCGGTTCGGTGTATTTCTGCCTTCTCGGTAGTCGGTCAGAATTTGCGTAGCGTCGGCAAGTTGGATCTGGCGACGTACTCCCTCAACAAAGTTGAATCCGAGAAAATCCGCTCCAGCATCAGACGCCACAATCGCGGCTTCTGCACTGCGGAGACCACAAATTTTGATTTTTGTTGAGCTCGACACTGAGCTACCCGACTTCCACGGCGGCCATCGCCTCGGCCAGTTCGCTTACGTCGGCTCCTGCCTTCATCAACGACTCGCCAACCAGAACGGCTTTCGCACCGGCGTAGCCCATGCGTTCAACGTCACCAGAATCCTTCATTCCGCTCTCTGCGACTCGAATCCGATCGTCCGGTATTTTCCGGGCAAGAGTTTCGAACACTGAGAGCGATGTTTTCAGTGTTTTGAGATTGCGATTGTTTATTCCGACGATGTGAGGGTCGACTGCAGTTAGTGCTATATCGAGTTCGGGTTCGTCGAAAACTTCGACTAATACGTCCATCCCCATCGCTGTCGAAACCGCAAATAGATCGGCGTACTGCTTTGGGTCAAGGCAAGCGATTATCAGGAGGATGCAGTCGGCTCCGGCGGCTCTTGCTTCGTGAATTTGGTATTCGTCGACGATGAAGTCTTTTCTCAACACAGGCACACGAGAGGCGCGGGCGATTATCGAGACAGCTGCCAGATCCTCGATAGAACCTGAGAAGTAATCGGGTTCAGTGAGAACTGAGATCGCAGCGGCACCAGCGTTGCTGTAGAGTCCGGCTCGATGAGCTGGGTCGAGGTCGGGATCGAGCGATCCTGCCGATGGTGAAGATCTTTTCATTTCAGCGATTAGAGATATTCCGCTCTTCGAAGCGATGCTTCGCTGCAACGAGAGTGGAACGCTCGCATTTTCGGCAATTAGTCGCAGTTCCGACTCAGGGCGTTTTTTCTTGGCTTGTTCGATGGTGACAAGTCGCTTTTCGACGATCTCACCGAGGATGCCTGGTATTTCGATCAAGATTGTTCCTGACTTACTTTGACTAACGAAGTTAGTTTTTCTTGAGCGGCGCCAGAGTCGATTGAATCTTGCGCCATTGCAGCTGCTTCTTGGAACGCAACTGCTTTTCCAGCCGCCATAAGAGCGGCTGCTGAGTTGAGAACGACGACGTTTCGACGCGAAGTTTCAGGTGCAACGGGAGGATTGTGACCGCTTCCTGCTCCTGCGAAAATGTCTTTGATGATCTGAGCGGATTCTTCTGTAGATTCGACCACAAGATGCTCTCGTAAACCTTCTTGAAGGCCGAAATCTGCAGGCCGGGTGCGCCGACGTTTTAGACCGTCTTTGTTCACTTGATAAAGAAGCGTGTGTCCTTCGATATCGATTTCGTCAGCTCCTGATTCGGCGTTCACCACGAATGCATAGTCAGTACCGAGAATTTCAAGCGCTTTGGCTATTTTCTCGGCGAACGCAGCGTCGGAAACGCCGATCACCTGTCGCTTTACTCTGGCAGGGTTCGTCAGGGGGCCTAAAAAATTGAATATCGTCCTGATGCCTAGCTGCGGTCGAAGCGGACCTGCGAATTTCATTGCAGGGTGAAACGCCTGGGCGAACATGAATCCAACCCCAGCCTCAGTGAAGCAGTTTTTTACGCCTTCAGGCCCGAGAGTGATGTTCACTCCCAGTGCTTCGAGAACGTCCGCACTGCCTGACGATCCCGACATCGCTCGGTTGCCATGCTTTGCGACCGGCACACCAGCTCCAGCTACTACAAATGCGGAGGCCGTTGAGATGTTGAACCAGTTGAGTCCGCTGCCGCCTGTGCCGCACGTGTCGATCATGTCGACATCAGTATCGACATGGAGTGAAACTTCTCGCATAACGCCAGCCATGCCAGCGATTTCGTACGGGGTTTCGCCCTTCATTCGCATGGCTGTGAGGAATGCACCGAACTGGGCCGGGGTGGCTTCGCCGGTCATGATTTCGCGCATGGCGTCGGCTGCCTGATCTTGCTCAAGATCAGTACCTTCGACTGCCGCCTGTATCGCCTGTTGAATATTCATTGTTTTAACTTCAGCTTGGTTCTTGTTGGCCTGAATTGTTCGTTGTTGGGAGTTGGATTGTGGGTTTGGCGGAAGTTGGCTATCAGCCGCTTACGGGTGATGGCTTGTCGAGGAAGTTCTGGAGCAGGTCTTTGCCTGCTTCGGTCATGATCGACTCGGGATGGAACTGCACGCCTTCGACGTCGAGTTCCTTGTGTTTGATTCCCATGATGATGCCGTTCTCGGTGCTGGCAGTCACTTCGAACACGTCGGGAACGGTCTCCTGTTCAATCGCCAACGAGTGATATCGAACAGCCTCGAATGGCTGAGGGAGACCGGCGAACACGCCTTGTCCGGTGTGGTTGATTGGAGAGGTCTTACCGTGTCGAATTTCACCAGCGCCCTTCACGATTCCACCAAACGCTTGGGCGATGCACTGGTGCCCAAGACAAACTCCTAAAACGGGAACTTTGCCTGCGAAGTGTTTGATGACATCGACCGAAATACCGGCGTTGTCAGGTGTAGATGGTCCGGGTGAAACGACCACCCTTTCCGGGTTCATGGCGGCGAGTTCTTTGATGGTCGCTTTGTCGTTGCGCACCACTTCGACCTCGGCTCCAAGTTCGGAAAGGTACTGGAAGAGGTTGTATGTAAAGCTGTCGTAGTTATCGATTAGTAGAAGCATTTGAATTAGTCGCCAATGAACTGCATTGTCGCAGGCTGTGGTATTTCGGGTGAAGACTGATCGTCGCTTCGCCAATAGTGATCTTGAGTTGCTTCGGCACGTGCTATCGCCAACAAGGGCGCTTTTGCCTTCTGGATTGATTCGAGATTTTCGGCATCAGGGTCGGAGTCGAACACGATGCCAGCTCCGCCTTGAACATGTGCCGTTCGGTTGCGCAAAATGATCGATCGAATGATCGTTCCTGTATCGACATCACCGTTCGGTGCGAACCAGCCGATGCCTCCGCAGTAGGGTCCACGTCCTTCAGTCTCGAGTTCGGCGATTAGCTGTATCGATCGAATTTTGGGAGCACCTGACAGCGTTCCAATTGGAAACCCTGATTCGAACGCATCGATGCCGTCTTTGTCGTCGGTAAGCTCACCTTCCACTCGTGAAACAAGGTGCATCACGTGGGAGTAGCGTTCGACGTGCTTAAGAGACGTGACGTTTACGGTTCCGGGCTTGGAAACTCTGCCGAGATCGTTTCGAGCGAGATCGACCAGCATCACGTGCTCGGCAGATTCTTTTTCGTTCGATAGTAGGTCGACTTCGTTTTGAAGATCTTCCTCTGCCGTTGCGCCACGTGGACGAGTACCAGCGATTGGATGAACCGCTGCCGTGCCGTTCGTGGAACGCAGAAGCAGCTCGGGAGAAGCACCGATCAGCTGCATGTCAACGAGGTCGAGCATGTACATGTATGGCGATGGGTTCATCGATGAAAGCTGTTCGTAGATGTCGATTGCATCTGCTTTGGTTTCAATCGTCACACGCTGACCGAGAACCACCTGAATTAGTTCGCCATCGATGATCGCTTCACGTGCCTTACGAACCATTTCAGGGTACTGCGTACGCTTTTGGGAGGTCGGTTCGGGTGCTGTTTCGAATTGTGGGCTACGTGACGTATCGTTTGATATTTCGCTTGGCGTTGATTCTTCAAACGATTTAGCGATTTGAGATATTCGAGCGTGCGCAGTTTCAAACGATTGTGACTTCGCTGCAAATACTATGATGTGCAGCTGGTTGAGGGCGTTATCGAAAACCAGAAGCTCGCGAGGAATTGCCATTGCAGAAACTGGCGATTCCGTCGGGTCGACGGGTAGTTCGCCAACAGACGGCTCGAAGTGCTGAACCGCTTCGTATGCCACGAACCCGAACGCACCAGTGACTAGCGCTGGTAGTTCGGCTATCGGTGCAACGTTGCGATTCGCAAACTGTGATCGCAAATTCGACAGCGGATTTATGTCGCCAAGAAGTTCTGACTTTCCGGTGCGAATGACATTCTCTATCGAAGCGCATACGTACGAGTATCGGGATGCGCCGACTTCTGGAGAGACCGATTCGGAAATGAACGAAGGCTCACCTTCGGTTCGTAGTTCCCGAAGCGCGTCTAAAGGGCTAATACGAGGCGAATCGATCACGCCATGAACTGTCACAACATCGTAGTTCATTGATGCGTGAGCGAACTCTTCACTTGTTGTGGTGAAGATTGGGCTAGACACCGGCCGACTCCTCAGCGTGGTCGATGGCTCGCATTAGTGCGCCCATCTTGTGGAGGGTTTCTTCGTACTCTGTCTGCGTGTCGCTGTCGGCAACGATTCCGCCGCCAGCCTGAAGGTACGCAACTCCGTCTTTCATAATCATGGTTCGCAGAGAAATTGCGGTGTCCATGTTTCCGGTAAAGCTGAAGTAGCCCACGGCCCCAGAGTAGGGTCCACGTTTGTCAGGTTCGAGTTCGGCGATTAGCTGCATAGCGCGCACTTTAGCCGCACCTGAAACGGTTCCTGCAGGGAACGCTGCCTTCATGGCATCGAACATGTCGTACTTGTCGGATAGATCACCAGTTACGTGCGACACGATATGCATCACGTGAGAGTACTTTTCGATCTCGAAACTCTGCTCAACATCGACACTACCGGGATCTGAAACCCGTCCGACGTCGTTACGTCCTAGGTCCAGAAGCATTACGTGTTCTGCGACCTCTTTTTCATCGCTGATGAGCTCTTTTTCGAGTTCGTCGTCGTGTTCGGGAGTTGTGCCACGAGGCCGGGTTCCAGCGATTGGGTGAACCGCCATCTTGCCGTCGATCACCTGAGTTAGTAGTTCTGGTGATGCCCCGACGATTTCGAAACCATCGAGTTCGAGAAAGAACATGTAAGGCGATGGGTTGATGGCTCGGAGCGAGCGGTACATATCGAACGGTTTTACTGGCGTTCGTCTTGAAAGACGTTGCGAGAAGACGACCTGAATGACTTCACCATCTTGAATCGCCTGCTTGCACTTGGTGATTGCTTCACCGTAGTACTCACGCGTCATGTTTGGCACGTACGGCTGTCCCGTGATTTCACCATGATCGAGCGGTGACTGATCGGGATGACCAACCGAGCCGTAGTCGAGATTGGGGTCGCGGGACGTGAATCCTGAAGTTGGCAGGAAGTTTCGTCGTGCTCCACTTGCTGGTACCGGCTTATCGAGTCGTGC
>CAWVRY010000077.1:0-5790 GCA_963932695.1 uncultured bacterium
CCTGTTACCCCGAACCAGCTCAGGCTCCACGATGTCGACATGAACGATCACAATCGCGACCAAACGCCCTGCGACGCGTGATTGAGTCGTTCGACGACGATGGAACCTAACGAGAATTGCAGATCAGAGCCGAGTCGTCCGACGACGACCGCGACTTAAGACGTAGCCACCGGCTCTTTGTCATCAGAATCCGAATCGTTCGAATCCGATGCAACAACTTTCGGATTACGAGCCTTAGTCGCCTTCTTCTTGGGAGCCTGGACAACAACCGAACCACCGCTATCTATATCGAGCTCAACGGAATCACCCGCACCAAACTCTCCACGAAGCAGCTTCTCAGAAAGCTGATCCTCAATCTCGTCCTGAATCAACCTGCGCAACGGCCTCGCACCCATCTTCGGGTCGAAACCCTTCTCCGCAAGGAAATTACGAGTAGCGTCAGTAACGTGCATTACCAGACCGTGCTCAAGAACACGACCCTCAACTTCCTTCATCATGATGTCCACGATCTCAAGAATGTGCGCACGCTCAAGCGGCCTAAACACAACCGTCGAATCGATACGGTTAAGGAACTCAGGCTTGAACCCATTTGCAGGATCCTTCACCGCTTCCAAAACACGATCCTTAACACGCTCGTAATCAAGCGCCTCACCGTCAGTCTTACCAAAGTTGAAACCAAGCCCACCACTCGTCTGAATCAAATTCGAACCCAAGTTCGAAGTCATCACAATCACAGTGTTCTTGAAATCAACCCTCCGACCCTTAGAGTCAGTCAGGTGACCATCTTCAAATACCTGTAACAAAATGTTGAACACATCAGGGTGAGCCTTCTCGATCTCATCGAGCAAAATCACCGAATATGAACGACGGCGAACAGCCTCAGTCAGCTGGCCACCCTCATCAAAACCAACATATCCAGGAGGCGCACCAACCAAACGTGCAACGCTGTGCTTCTCCATGAACTCACTCATATCGAGTCGAATCATGGCATCCTCTTCACCGAAGAGATACTCAGCAAGCTTCTTCACACTGTGCGTTTTACCGACGCCCGTAGGACCAAGGAACAAGAAAGCACCAATCGGGCGCTTAGGATCCTTCAGACCCGCACGCGAACGTCGAACAGCCTTAGAAATAACCGAAAGAGCCTCGTCCTGACCCACAACGTTCAAGCGCAGCGAGTCCTCCATCTTGATCAAACGCTCTTTCTCTTCAACATCCAACCGCATCACTGGAATACGAGTCCACATAGCGACAACTTCAGCGATATCGTCCGAAGTCACCTTAGCCTCACCGGCATTGGGGTTCTCCTTCTTCCAATCAGCCTCAAGCTGCTCAATCTTCGTAACCAGCTTCAGCTCACGGTCTCGCAACTCAGCAGCAGTTTCGTACTTCTGAGCCGAAATAACCTCATCCTTCTCCCGACGAACAGCAATCAGTTCCTTCTGAGCATCACGAAGATCCTTAGGAACAGTCGAATGCTTGATACGAACACGAGAAGCCGCCTCATCGATCAAATCAATCGCCTTATCAGGCAACTGCCTATCAGCAATGTATCGATCCGCCAACGTAGCCGCCGTCTCCAACGCCTCGTCAGTAATCTCAAGATCATGGTGCTTCTCGTACATACCCTTCACACCACGGAGAATCTCCACAGTTGTAATAACATCCGGAGCATCAACAATCACGGGCTGGAACCTACGCTCTAAAGCCGGGTCACGTTCAACATATTTGCGGTAATCATCCTGCGTAGTAGCGCCCACAACCTGCAACTCACCTCGAGCCAAACTAGGCTTCAAGATATTCGCAGCATCAACCGCACCCTCAGCAGCACCAGCACCAACCATCGTGTGCATCTCATCGATGAACAACACGCAGTTCCCTGCACTCTTCAGCTCGGCAATAACCTTCTTAAGGCGCTCCTCAAACTCACCACGGTACTTAGTACCAGCAACAAGCGCACCCATATCCAAAGTCACAACCCGCTTACCAATAAGCGTCTCAGGCACATCGCCCTCAACAACCATGTGCGCAAGCTTCTCAACAATCGCCGTCTTACCAACACCTGGCTCACCAATAAGAACAGGGTTATTCTTCGTGCGGCGGCTAAGAATCTGAATCACACGCTGAATCTCGGTATCACGACCCACAACCGGATCGAGATCGCCATCGCGTGCCTGCTTCGTCAAATCAACACCAAGCTCATCAAGAGTAGGTGTGCGGCTAGTGCGAGCAGTAGCCGGAGCACCACTTCCGCTCGAACCCGAGCCAGAGCTCTGGTTGGCAATGATGCTATTCGTCTCTTCGCGAACCTTCTCCAGGCTCACACCAAGACTCTCCAACACACCAGCAGCAACACCCTCGCCCTCACGCATCAGACCAATAAGTAAGTGTTCCGTGCCAATGTAGTGGTGGTTCAAACGCCGAGCCTCGTCAACTGCGAGCTCGATCACCTTCTTAGCACGTGGAGTGAGACCAATCTCACCCGGAGTTGGGCGTTCGCCGCGGCCGATTATGAATTCGACCGCGGAACGAACTTTTACAAGCTCGACGTTCAGGTTTGAAAGGACTCGCGCAGCCACTCCCTCATTTTCTCTTACAAGACCGAGCAAAATATGCTCGGTACCGATGTAATTGTGGTTAAAGCGTTGTGCTTCTTCCTGCGCAAGGGAAAGAACCCTACGGGCCCTCTCCGAAAACTTTTCAAATCTGCTCGGCATATAGCTTCCCCCCTCAGGTCACTACAAAACTGCAGTGCTGAGTGCTATTCGTTGTCTTCGAAAATATCTCCGAAGTCACCAATTTCATCTGATTCATCTTCTTCAGCAGCAGCAACCGCCACTTCATCAGATGGATCCGTAGTCTGCTTCAAGCTCAGACCCAAACGTCGACGTTCAGGCTCAATTCGAATGATCTTCAGCTCGAGCTCGTCGCCTTCGTTGACAACATCCCTCGGGTGCTTAATCACCTGGTGAGCAAGTTCACTAATATGTATCAAACCTTCGATACCACGATCGATACGAGCAAACGCACCGAAGTTAGCAAGCTTCGTCACAGTACCAGTAACCGTCTGACCAACCGAGAACTTAGTCTCGATCTCGTCCCACGGCTCAGGCTGCAAGCGTCGCAAGCTCAACGCAATCTTGAGGTTTTCCCGGTCTACACGAAGCACAAATACATCGATCTCTGTACCAACAGTTACGATCTCGTCCGGGCTCTTTACTGGCTCCCACGACAATTCGGAAATGTGGATAAGACCATCGGCTCCACCAAGGTCCACGAAAGCACCAAAATTCGAAATTCCAGCAACTCTACCCTTACGAATCTCACCCTCGGTGAGTTCCTGAACCAAACGCATCTTCTGAATCTGCTTCCAAGCCTGCAATGCAGCTCGCTCAGAGAAGATAGCTCGGTTTCGGCGGCGGTTAAGTTCAATAATCTTGAACTCAACTTCCATACCGATGAAGCCTTCCTTAGGCGGCTCGCCGCCAGGCACATAAAGCTCTCGAGCTGGTCCAACCAACTGCGAAAGTGGCACAAAGCCCTGAACACCCTCAGACTCAACAACAGCACCACCACGGTTTGAACCCGTAATAACACCCTTGCAAGACTCGTTGTTGTCCATGGCCTTCTCAAGCACACGCCAACCCTGCTCACCACGAGCACGGTCGATAGACAGAATCGACGATCCCTCGTTACCTTCTGGGTTCACAACGTAAGCGATAATCTCATCGCCAACGCTCAACTCATCAGAAGCCTCGCCAAGAGAACGCATCTCCTTAGTAGGTACGAAACCCTCGGACTTGTATCCGATGTCGACCAACATGCCTTCAGCCTTACGGCTCATGACTCGTCCGTCGATGATCTCACCACGTCGAAGTACCTTCGAAGGAAGGTACTCGTCAAGCAAGTCCTCCATCGTAAGTTCGCTCTCAGGCTTTTCTGCGACAGCCACTGCGGTCTCAGCATCTGCATCAGCAGGAGCTTCCTCAGTAGCGGCTTCTACAGCTGGAGCAGCTTCAACAACTTCTGCAGTTGCTTCAGCTACCTGAGCGGTCTCTTCGGTAGGTGTTTCCACAACCGCAGCCTCTTCAGCAACCACTGGGGCCACCTCCGCTACAGGTGCTTCAGTAGCCTCAGGAGCTTCTGCCTCTTGAGGTGCGTCAATATTCTGTTCCACAGGCGTCTCCACTTTTGGAGCCTCTACCTGACTATCTGGGGTGTCTGCTGTCGCCAATACGAAATCCTCGTTCAAAATTTTCTATCCGCCTCTAATGAAGCTGATATTCCATTATATGAACAACGTAACCAAATCACAAAGCTATTTCCAGAACAAAGCCCGTACCTCTAAGCCCGCCCTACACGTCATCCGATAAACATCAAACGCAATCTCGGACTAGTTGCAATCCAAACTTACTAATCAGCCCGAAAAAGTCCGCTGATGCTGTGCCACATACGCCCTAGGTGTGCGCACCGGAGCAATAAAGTGTGCCGAAAGTGTGCATAACCACTCTCCGCCCACGAAATTCACCGCCCCAATTTCGTCACCACCGTTTGACATCCCTTATATTCTTCAACAAATAGAACCGTACGATTCCATCCACAATCGAGAATCTAATAACAAAAGCCGCCAATATCACCCACTAGAAAATTCGCAACCCCAACCTCATAATTAACGTTTGATCTAAACCCAGCACAACAACCCACACTCCCATGCCAAACCCAAAGGTCTACATCGACGGCTCAGCAGGCACAACCGGTCTCCGCATTCAGGATCGACTGGCAACCCGCGACGACATCGAAGTAACAATCCTCCCGGAAGGCGATCGGCGCGCCCCCGCACTCAGACGTGAAGCAACCGCAAACGCTGATCTCACGATCCTCTGTCTCCCCGACGATGCAGCCATCGAAGCCGCAGCATGGGCAAGTGAAGAAAACACCAAAGTAGTCGACGCCTCAACAGCTCACCGCGTAAACGACGACTGGGCGTTCGGGCTACCTGAAATGACTCCCGACCAGCGCGAAAAAATCACAAACGCGCAAAACGTCTCAAACCCCGGCTGCTACCCGACAGGAATGATCTTAAGCATCCGCCCACTCATCGAAAACGGCATGCTCGGCAAAGACGCGCCAATCACCATCCACGCCCTATCCGGCTACACCGGCGGCGGAAAACAGCTCATCACTAAATGGGAAAAAGAACGTCCCGATCTCATAAACCTGCCGTTCGAATCACCCTACGCATTGCACACCCAGCACAAGCATGTGCCTGAAATGCACAAGTACACCGGCCTAACCCACGAACCCCAATTCATGCCATCAGTCGGACCGTTCGCAACCGGAATGCGCCTCGAAATCCCGCTCCACAAAGTGCTAATTTCTGAAGGCGTAACCGCTAAAGACATCTGGGAAGTTCTCGACCAACGCTACGCCAGCGAACAGTTCGTCACGATCAACAAAATCGAAGACACCCTCGCCTACAGCGATCCCGCCTTCGACCCACGCTCGACCAACGGCACCAACCGCTGCGACATCTCGATAATGCCGAACGCCCTCGGGCACGTGATGATCATCATCCAAATCGACAACCTAGGCAAAGGCGCATCCGGAGCCGCCATCCAAAACATGAACCTCATGCTAGGACTCCCGGAATCAGCCGGCCTCGAAGGGTAAGAACCAATATCAATCGATCAGCGTATTCGTAGTATCCAGATAGCAGTCAGCCATCGATATTTGAGACACTCGCACGATATTCTCGCCGAAACGTAGCGCAATCAGCCTCTACACACTTAG
>CAWVRY010000078.1:0-5721 GCA_963932695.1 uncultured bacterium
TGCCATCGATATCGATTCCAGGTGGGATGTCCGAAGGTCTGCCGGTGGGACTTCAGTTCATCGGCCCTCAATTCGGTGACACTACCGTAATACGGGCCGCAGCAGCATACGAACGTGCAACTGCTTGGCACAAAAACCACCCATTAATTTGAGCCTTCATTACGTGACCAAATTCAACAACTTTTCGCGCCTAGGATTGATCGTATTTGC
Source organism: uncultured bacterium (assembly GCA_963932695.1). Taxonomy (GTDB): domain Bacteria; phylum Chloroflexota; class Dehalococcoidia; order Lucifugimonadales; family Lucifugimonadaceae; genus Lucifugimonas. The sequence continues at coordinate 211 of CAWVRY010000078.1, forward strand.
GTTGTCCGCATTAGCGATTCTCGCGGTAACCGGATGTTCTTCGACTGACGCAGATCCGACTCCTTACGATCGTGAAGATTTCACTCCGGTCGCTGGTCCTCCGCCGTTCCCGATCATCTTTGAAGGCAAGTTCACTGTAGACGGTGAGCCGGGTCCAGTTGACTCAACGATCTACGCTGAGTTCATCCACGGTGGTTCGCCAATATCTACTACGTTCGCAGGCGAGTACGTCCAAGTAATTTTGGGGCCAGTGAGTGAATCTGATATCGAACACGGTGTGATCAGCTTCTACTTAGGTACTCGTGATGGCGATCACGTGAAGGCCGAAGAAACGTGGGATTGGAACACCGTTGGTAGCCCAACAAATCAGGTTCTTGATCTAACATTCTCTCGGCTTCCTGAAGAGTAAATCGCAACCTGACCAGCTCGACCAGTTAAAACAGCAAAAGGGATAATTCACATGATTCGCTCGCTCGATGGCAAAACTCCTGTGATTCACCCCACAGCTTTCGTATCCGAAACCGCCTATTTGGTGGGGGATGTAGAAATAGGTCCACGATCAAGCATCTGGCCTGGCGTCGTAATTCGAGCAGATTCTGGCAAGATCAAGATCGGTTCTGGAACGAATATTCAAGACAACTCTGTGTTGCATGCCGATCACGATGCCGAAATTGGCGATGACGTAACTATTGGGCACGGAGTGATCTGCCACGCCGGTAAAATTGGAAACGGCAGCCTGCTTGGGAATAACTGCACGCTAAACGACGGCGTAGTTATCGGAGCCAACTCTCTTGTTGCCGCAGGAAGCGTGCTCAACGAAAACAAAGTGTACGAAGACAACGCATTGATTCGCGGAACACCGGGCAAAGCGCTCGGCACGGTTAAAGAACGACACACGGATCTAATGAAACGCGCTGCAGCTTCCTACGTGAATCGAATTCAGCGATACACAGACGCCGGGCTTGGACACACAGGGCAGCCGGTTACGTAGAAGCCCTTCAAATCATCGCCGGAACGAACTACATGCGATCTGGAGAGCTCATGCCCATCAGAGTCAGTGTTCGGCTGAGCGCCACTTTGGCGGCTTCCACTAATTGAAGACGAGCACGAGAAATCTCAAGCTCGCTCTTTTCTGACGAAACTACACGGCAATCTTCGTAGAAACGCTGGAGGGATCGTGACAACTCCATAGCGTAGTGCGGTAGGTGGTGAGGTTCATTTCTTTCTGCAGAACGCTCGACGATAGCTGGTAGTTCGATGATCTTTCGGATCAGTTCGAGTTCACGATCATGGACGAGCAGCGATAGATCGGCAGTTTCGTAAGTGATCTCACGTTCGGCAGCAGTTCTCAATATGGAAGCCATGCGAGCGTGACCATACTGAACGTAGTAAACCGGGTTCTCAGACGATTGCGTTTTGGCTAGCCCGAGGTCGAACTCCATGTGCGATTCTGGCGATCTGCTTAGGAACGTGAATCGGCAGGCGTCGGCGCCTACTTCTTCTAGAAGCTCTTCGACCGTCACCATCACATTATTTCGTTTGCTGAACTTGAGCGATTCGCCTTCGTTTTTGAAATTAACGATCTGGTTCAGGATGATCGTCAGGCGATCCGGATCAAGTCCGAACGCCTTCAAAAGCGCATGCATCCTCGCGACGTGACCATGATGGTCGGCGCCCCATACGTTAATTACTCGATCAAATTTCCGTTCTAGGAACTTCTCGTGGTGGTAGGCGATGTCGGTTCCAAAGTAGGTCGGCCCGCCCTCTCCACTTCGAATGACGACAGTGTCTTCTTCGAGTCCTAACTTCGTGGCGGCGAACCACTTAGCTCCGTCACGTTCGACAATCAAATCGGCGTCTTGTAGGAAATTAAGCACCTCGTCGAATCTACCGGACGACAGCAGAGTGCTTTCGTGGAACCACTGATCGTATGAAACACCGAGAAGTTCCAACACTCCACGAATTTGCTCAAGGGTTCGTTTCAATGATTCAGGGGCTAGTTCAGCAATTGCTTCAGATTTTTCTTTAGAAACTGCACCGTCACCGAGGTCTTTGAGCAGATCGGCAGCGAGGTCCTGTAAATACTCTCCCGGGTAAGCAGGATCGGGGAGTGGAACGTCGTGCCCAGCCGCCTGCATGTATCGAGAATAGAGAGTGTCGTAGAACACCCGCATCTGGTTCCCGGCGTCGTTCACGTAGTACTCGCGCTGAACGTCGTACCCAGCTGCTTCGAGAACGTTCGCCAGACTGCTACCGATGACTGCGCCACGGGCGTGTCCAACGTGAAGAGGTCCTGTCGGGTTTACGCTTACAAATTCGACCTGAACGCTTTGCCCAGCGCCAACATCGACAGATCCATAGTCTTCACCGGCTGAACGAACTGCGTCCACCTGCGATTGAAGCCATTCCGTCGATAACGTGAAATTTACGAACCCTGGGGCGGCGTGCGTTACAGCACCGACCATGTGGTGCTCGGGAACCGCAGCGGCAATCGCTTCCGCGATTTGCATTGGTGCCATGCGCATTGTTCGTGCGAGTGCGAGCGGGAGGCTCGTGCTGAAATCACCGTGCTCCGCAAGCTTTGGCCGCTCGATCTTTATTTCGACGTCTCCACCGGCTGGCAATGAGCCTGAAGATTGGGTCGATTCGAGAGCTTCTGAAACGAGTTTCGCGAGTGTGTCGGTGATTTGCATAGACCGTCCAGATTAGCACGATACGGTGATTGCGGGTCTATACTGCCGTGCAACTGGAAAAACTGATTTTGAGAGTCCTGTAAATGAACCCGTTCGACGACCCGCAACATTTCTCCGATCGTGCCCAAGAACATCAACTTGAGATTTCGGCAGAAGACGCTAGGAATATTGGCAGCGTCGGAGCGGACGTTGCCAGAACTTACGCGTCTATTCGCCAAATCGACACAACAGGATTTGAGCCGGCTGCGATATTCGTGCCGACGCCTTCGAAGCGGAAAGGTGACTAGGCTTGACACGACAAGAGTCTGATCTCACCTACAAATCCGTTGCAGAGCTGGCCCAGTTGATAGCGAACGGTGAGCTTTCACCTCGGGATATTGTTCAGGCGTCGCTTGATCGAATCTCACAACTAGATTCTTCATTGAACGCCTTTCTTGACGTTTGGGAAGAAGAGTCGTTATTGAGTGCCAAAACAGCAGAGAAAGAGATCGCCGCAGGGCGATATCTTGGACCGCTACATGGAATTCCTGTTGGGCTCAAAGATCTGATCGATGTCAAAGGCACTCCGACCACTGGTGGATCGAAGGTTCTCGCCCAAAATATTGCGAGCTCTGACGCCACAGTTACCGCCAAGCTCAAAGCTGCCGGGGCGGTTATTATCGGCAAGCTGAATCTCGTCGAGTTCGCGTTTGGCACTACCGGAGTTAACCCCACTACCGGTGACGTAAAGAATCCTTGGGACACAACCCGTATTACAGCCGGTTCAAGCTCTGGATCGGCGGCGGCGGTAGCTTCGGGGATGATTACGGCAGCTTTAGGGACCGATACCGGCGGATCGGTTCGTATGCCCGCTTCGCTGTGTGGAATCGCTGGATTAAAACCCACTTACGGTAGAGTTTCGAGAGTTGGCGTTCTCGATCTTTCGTGGAGCATGGATCATGTGGGGCCGATGACCCGTACAACTGAAGACTGCGCGTTGATGATGAACGTTCTCGCCGGTTTCGACCCGCGAGACTCTGCTTCCTCATCTAATACGGTTCCAGATTTCACCTCTGAACTTAGCGGAGGGTTAGACGGACTCAAAATTGGAATCCCAACCCACTACTTCTTCGACGAGTTTGTCGATTCCGAAGTATTAGCATCCGTGCGCTCAGCAATCAATCTGCTTGAAGCAAACGGTGCAGAGATCGTCGAACTTTCGATGCCTTGGGTTGGAAAAGGGCGGCCAATCAACTTCGGAATAATCCTTCCTGAAGCAGTTTCGATCCACGAGAAAATGATTGGCGAACACGCCGATCTGTACACACCAGCAGTTCGTGCACGAATTCAATCTGGCTTCAACGTGGCTGCTATCGACTATGTTCGTGCTCAGCGAGCCCGGCAATGGTTCAATCACCAGATGGCAGAATCGATGAGCAACGTAGATGTGCTCATCACCCCGACCGTTCCGATCCAGGCTCCAACGATCGCCGATTGCACCCCTTCGCCAGGAAAATCCGTCGCAGGAAGTGAGCTTGCGATGTTTACCGGGGTGTTTGACGTAACTGGGCAACCTTCACACTCAATACCGTGTGGCTTCACCTCAGGGGGAACGCCTATTGGCATGATGATTACCGGGCACCCGTTCGACGAACCAACCGTTCTTCGAGTAGGTCACGCATTTGAACAACTTACTAACTGGCATCAACGGCCACCGACGGACATCCCAGTACCAAATTGACTTCCGGATACACACCGCGCTCGAAGCGAAACCTAGATCGTCGCATCAAACGCAAGTCGACGCTAACTCAACGCGGATTCGCTTGCATTGCACTTGATCGTCCGCAGGACGGCGTGAACGTAGGCCATACGTTGCGTGCCGCTCTCGGTTTCACTGCTCGAATGGTGATACTCGGAAATAAAGACGAATCCATCAACGTGCGGAAGCTTTCGACCGATCCCGGCAGGGCGTACCGGCATATTCCAGTGCTCGAAGTTCCCGATATTTTCGACGTTTTGCCGCAAGATTGCGTACCCATAGCAGTGGAACTGACAGACGACGCTGTCGATCTGACAACGTTCGTTCATCCCGAACGAGCTTGCTACATATTCGGACCTGAAAACGGTTCTGTGAGTCCGGAAATCCTCGCCAAATGTGAACACGTCGTGAAAATCCCTACGTTGATGTCATTGAACCTGGGTATGACGGTGAATATCGTCATGTACGACCGCTTGGCGAAGCTAACTAGGAACAGCAATACATGAGTTTGCCTGACATAGAGACAACTGCTCCTGAAATTAAACCCGTTAAGAAAAAACGGTTTTACGGATGGAACATTGTCATCGCCTCAGCGCTCACGAACGGATTCGGTGGATCGGTTCACTGGCAAGGGTTCACGGTATTTTTCATACCCATATCGCAGAGCCTAGGCATCTCGACAGCCCAAATGGCAATGCCGTTCGCTTTTTCTAGAGTTGAGAACGGTCTTGTAGGTCCGTTGACCGGTTGGTTACTCGATAAATATGGTGTGCGCAGATTAATGATCTTCGGCACTCTTGCGACCGGAATTGGCTACATTTTGCTTTCGCAAATGAGCACATTTTTCTCGTTTTTACTGGTCTACGTGTTTGTCGTGTCGTTGGGGTCGTCGACAAGTTTCATGCAGGCCTCGACAACTGCACTGAACACTTGGTTTTCGCGTAGGCGTGGGTTAGTGATGTCGATCAACAGCGCCGCTTTCCGACTTGGCGGAGCGTTCATGGTGCCGCTTTTGTCCGTCGCCGTTCTTAGATGGGGTTGGGAGACAACTGCGATCTGGGTTGGCGTTGGGATGATCGT
>CAWVRY010000079.1:0-5533 GCA_963932695.1 uncultured bacterium
CTTGCAGGACAATTGGAAGAATCACGTATGGACGAACTTGATCGAAAGATAATCAGCCTTCTTGAACGAAACGGACGAGCTTCTAATGCACAGGTTGCTCGTGATGTTGGAGTAAGTGAAGGAACGGTTCGCAGGCGTTTGAAGCGCCTCATAAGCGAACAGATCATCAATGTAATTGCGCTGCCTGACCCCCGAAAGTTGGGATACAACTCCGAAGCTTTGATCGGAGTTCAGGTCGATCCTGACAAGGTTGACGAAGTCGCTTCGAAAATGGCTAACCTTGAGCATACTCGCTGGGTAACGGTTACTACCGGTTCCTACGATGTGTTCGCTTGGGCAACACTTCCTAACGCTGAGTCGCTCGGTCGATTCCTTCGTGATGAAGTCGGTGCTATCGACGGCGTACGTCGCACGGAAACCTTTGTGAACCTCCAGGTTATGAAGCGAGAATTCGGTATTCCGGCGTAACTGCTCGGGATTTGAAACTGTATGTAATGACGAGGTACATGTTTATTCATATACCTCGTCATTACATACAGTTTTTGTTCACTCGAAATATAATCATCTTCGCCGTGGATTACTCGAACTAAAGATCCATGGCATTCGATCAACAACGTCGCTTACTAGTACCCTAGTACGATTCACTAACGGCGATAAGCAAGCGGGGCTGATACAGCCTCATGGAGAGTCCGATGCAGCAAACCGCTGTGACAACACCAAGAGCAGAACCTTTTTCCCTTTTAGGTCCGGTAGAACCATCGTTATTTGAACGTCTCGTGCCGATGGCAAATATGTGGCACAAGACAGCTGCTGTTGTAATCGGTATTGCACTGGTTTCACTTCTGGCGCAGGCTCGATTCTTTTTGCCAGATAACCCGGTTCCGATCACACTCCAGGGTTTTGGAGTGCTGATGCTTGGTGGTGTTCTGGGTTGGCGCTTGGGCCTTGTTTCTGCGCTTAGCTACTACCTTGTCGGCATGGCGGGGCTGCCTGTTTTTGCTAACGGCGGTGAAGGCTGGGACTATGTAATTCATGGTGCGACCGGCGGTTACTTGATCGGATTTATCGTTGCAGCCGGCGTGATCGGTTTCCTTTCACAGCGTGGTTGGAACCGTGGTCGAGGCTTGTGGGCGATGTTGATTGGTTCACTCCTTATCTACGCTCCTGCTCTTATCTGGTTGACCGTATTTGATTTCGGATGGCCTGCAGGAGGTAAGCTATTCTCTGCTGCGCTTTACCCGTTCCTTCCCGGAGATATTCTCAAGCTCATGGCTGCTGCAGCGGTTACGGGTGGTTTGTGGCGACTTGCCGATAGTAAGCGGTAGTCTCGCCTCATCTACTACAAGTCGATTCGTTAGCTGATGCTACGAATAGCTATTTCCATTATTTGAACAAACAGGATATTTACGGTGTACAAGGACACGAACTGCGGAGAGCCGCGAGAAGCTACGGTCGGATCGGTAATTACGGTTGCTGGTTGGGTTAACCGACGGCGCGATCACGGGAACCTGATTTTTATAGACTTGAGAGATCGAACTGGTCTTCTACAGGTAGTGTTCAACCCTGAGCATGGTGAGAAAGCTCACGATCTTGCTCAGAGCCTTCGATCCGAGTGGGTTGTGCAGGTGAGTGGCAAGGTTGTGGCCAGGCTTCCTGGAGCTGAAAATCCTGACTTGCCAACAGGTGCGGTTGAACTTTCGGTGACCGATCTTGTGGTGCTTAACCAGTCGCTCACCCCTCCGTTCGAGATTTCTGACGATGTCGAAGTAGAGGCGAACACCCGTCTGAAATATCGATTTATGGATCTCCGTCGTCCTCGTATGCAGGAAATCTTGAAACTTCGTCACAAGGTGACTCACATCATGTGGGATCACCTGACCGAGCAGGGATTCACGCAGGTCGAGACTCCCATCCTTATTAAGAGCACTCCAGAAGGTGCGCGTGACTATGTTGTGCCGAGCCGTGTTCACCCCGGCGATTTCTACGCACTTCCGCAGTCGCCTCAGCAGCTGAAGCAGTTGTTAATGGTTTCGGGTGTTGAGCGATATTTCCAAATTGCCCGTTGTTTCCGTGACGAAGATTTGCGAGCCGACCGCCAACCTGAACACACACAACTCGACTTTGAGATGTCGTTCGTTCACCAGGACGATGTGATGGCAGTAGTTGAAGATCTGTACACGCGTATCGTTAAGGAGACCACTCCTGACGCTGTAGTGAAGGGTCCTTTCGTTCGGCTGACTTATGCCGAGTCGATGGAACGGTTTGGCACTGACAAACCCGACATTCGATTCGGAATGGAACTGACGACGATCACAGAGACTGCAGCAACTTCGGATGCACGGGTATTCCAAGCTGTTGCTTCATCGGGTGGGTCGATTCGAGGATTCGTTGCGCCGGGGTGCGGCAACTACGGGCGAAAGCAGACCGACAACCTGACAGAGTTTGCTAAGTCGAGCGGTGCTCAAGGTCTTGTGTTCATTGCACTCGACGAAAGTGCGCCTTCGATTGAAGGTCTTGAGGATGAGCACATCAAGTCGCCTCTCAAGAAGTTCTTGTCGATCGATGTCATAAAGAAAATGGCGATGGACATGGGTGCAGCGCCCGGCGATCTGATGTTGATTGTTGCCGGAACCAGCAAGCTCGTAAACACAGTTCTTTCGAACCTGCGAAACGAGATGGCGAAGCGGCTTGAGATGGTCGACCCGAAGAACCTCGCGTTTACTTGGGTTTACGACTTTCCTCTGTTCGAGTGGGACGAAGACCTTAATAAGTACGAACCTGCCCACCACGTGTTCTCGGCGCCAAAACCAGAGCACATGGAATACCTCGACACCGACCCTGGCAAGGTGATTGGAACGTTGTGGGACCTCGTATGCAACGGATCTGAAATGGGTTCAGGAAGCATCCGAATCCACGACAAGGATCTGCAAACCCGGTTGTTCAATATAATTGGCTACACAGAAGAACAGATTAGTGATCGATTCGGTCAGCTGTTGACTGCTTTCACATATGGCGCACCGCCGCACGGTGGCATGGGGCTTGGTCTGGATAGGTTCGTAGCGATGCTAGCAGGCGAAGAAGCTATCCGAGAGGTGATTGCGTTCCCTAAGACACAGTCAGCATTCGATCCGTTGTTCGAGGCTCCATCACAAATCGAGGACGAGCAGTTGGAAGATTTGCACATTCGCGTGGTCATGCCAAAAGCATAGCCTCACGCATACGTGTAGACACTCGGAAATTTTCGGGGCCAGAAAACGTGACCCTGAGTTACAATTAGTGGTAATTGGGGAGCGCTTTACGGCGCTCCTTTCTTGCACGGAGTTGCCGTGCTGTCCATTTTAATTAGCTATTTGGCTAACTGATTGTTTCGGAGAACGCGTTGAAATTTACTCGTGACGAGGGCGAAGATCGTCAGGCAATTCTTCACATTGAAGTAGAAGAAGACCGTGTGGAGAAGCATCTCCAACGAGCGCACCAGAAGGTTTCGGCGCGTATCAACATTCCTGGATTCCGTAAGGGCAAAGCGCCTAGGAACATCGTTGAGCAGTTCGTCGGCCGCGACTATTTGCTCGATGAAGCCATGGAGTCGTTGGTTCCTGAGGCAGTTGGTGTTGCGATCGAAGAATCGGACATTCCATCAACTCACACTCCGCCTCAAGTAACCATCGTTGAGCGTGATCCGATCGTAAAGATCGACGCTACTGTCGCTTTGCCTCCGGTGGCAAAACTTGGTGATTACTCGAAGCTGAAATTCGACGACAAGCTCGATGTAGTGACCAAAGATCAGATCGAAGCGCAGATCACACAGATTCAGGAATCTCAGGCAACCTGGGAGCCAGTCGAACGACCTGCCAAGCTTGGCGACATGCTGACTCTGACATCTAAAGGGTTGGTTGACGGCAACGAATTCGCTAACGTTGATGAGGGCGATTTCCTTGCAGAGGCCGGGAGCATGAATCCGGTACCGGGCTTTGCTGAGCAGCTGAAGGGAATAAAAGAGGGCGGATCGAAAAAATTCGATATCGAAATTCCTGATGATTACCCAAACAAAGAGTTCGCCGGCAAGACCGCCAATTTCTCAGTTGAAGTATCGGCAGTGAAGAAGAAAGACCTTCCAAAAGTCACAGACGCATTGGCCGCTTCACTAGGTGAAGATTTCAAAACTGTTGCGGAATTACGGACTCGAATTAGCGATAATCTCGAAGCACAGGCCACAGATACTCTGAGGCGATCATTAGAGGAACAGATTGTTGATGCATTGGTCGCGGGGGCTGAATTCGAAGTCTCCCCGCTAATCATCGAACATGAGGCTGAACATGTACTGGAAGATCAGCAACGACAGTTGCAGCAGTACAACATAGATTTCCAGCAGTACATGCAGGGTATTGGTAAAACGACAGAAGATATTGTTGCCGAGGCGAAGGATTCAGCTGAGCTCCGTCTCAAGCGAATGCTCGTGATCGACACTCTTGCTGAAGATACAAATGCTTCAGTAAGTGACGACGAAGTGGCTGCTGAGATCGTACTCATGCAGGGCACTCCGCAGTACGAAAAAGAAAATCTAGATACGGACGAAGCGCGTGATGCGGTTCAACGAATTCTGAGTCGACGCGCTGCGATGGACAAGGTAATTGAAGTGACTCACAAGCCAGCGGGTTCAAAGCCTGCTGCTAAGAAATCTACAGCGACGAAGAAAAAACCTGCTGCCAAAGCGAAAGCTAAGCCAGCTGCCAAAAAGAAACCGGCCAGTTCTGCGAAGGTTAAGACCCCTAGCAAAGCCGCCAAGAGCACCAAGTAAATACTGAAACCTCTGAGGGCAATGAATATGACATCAGGACTAATCACACCAAACGATTTCGGATCTGGCACAGCTCCACAAGGCAAGAACAGCCCGCTGCTGAATCTTCCTGAGAGTATCGTTCCAATGGTGATCGAAACGGGCGCTCGTGGTGAACGCGCTTACGACATTTACTCTTTGCTCTTGAAAGAGCGAATCGTATTTCTTGGAACACCGATCAATGCTCAGGTAGCAAACCTGATCGTTGCTCAGCTTTTGTTCCTTGCACGGGAAGATCCTGAGAAGGACATCAACCTGTACATCAACTCACCCGGTGGTGAGGTTTACTCGGGAATGGCGATTTACGATACGATGCAGTTCGTGCCTTGTGACGTCGCTACGTTCTCAGTTGGTCTCTGCGCTAGCATGGGCACTGTGTTGTTGACTGCCGGTGCAGCTGGCAAGCGATTCACCATGCCTAACTCGACTATTCACATGCACCAGCCTTTGAGTGGTACTCAGGGTCAGGCTTCGGATATAGAGATTCATGCTCGAGAGACTCTTCGAATTCAGGATCGCCTGCGACAAATCATCGCTGACCATACGGGTCAGTCTTATGAGCGCATTGCGCGAGACTCAGACCGAGATTTCTGGTTGAATGCAGAACAAGCGACTGAATATGGACTCGTTGATGAAATATTGAAGCCTGAAACTTTGGCGACTGAATAGAACGATTTGGATCGCTCAGACAACTGG
>CAWVRY010000080.1:0-5493 GCA_963932695.1 uncultured bacterium
CCGTCCATGATCGCCTCTTCTACGAGGTTCATGTTCGCTTCGTAGTAGGCGCGCTTCTCACGAATCGGGTCTAGGAAAGTATTGATAGCTTCGGCAAGAGCCATCTTTACCTCGACGTCACCAATCGTTCCTTTTCGGTAGCGAGCTTTGAACTCGTCGACCTGTTCCGTGTTTGGGTTGAAGGCGTCGTGGTACTGGAATACCGGATTGCCTTCGACCTTGCCGGGAGTGTCGGCTCGGATTCGGTTGGGGTCGGTGAACATGCTTTTCACCTTCTTGGTAACGGTCTTTTCATCATCGGACAGCATGATTACGTTGCCCTTCGACTTGCTCATCTTGCCTTGGCCGTCGGTCCCAGAAAGTCGAGGAACCCTGCCGACTAGTGAGTCGGGTTCAGGGAACACAGGCTTGAACATTCGATTGAACTTTCGGACGACTTCACGCGTCATTTCTATGTGCGGTAGCTGGTCGTCGCCAACTGGAACCAGATGCGCTTGCGGCAGCAGAATGTCGGCTACTTGGCTCATTGGGTAGCTGTAGAAGCCTACTGTGCGTCGTTCGACATCGAGATCATCCAACTCGCCTTTGAGCGTTGGGTTGCGTTCAAGCATTCCGAGCGGCGTGATGAAGCTGAGCAACATTGTGAGTTCTGCAAACTCGGGAACGTAGCTCTGGATTACAAATGACGATTTATTCGGATCGAGACCGACTGACAACCAGTCGAGTGTGACCTGCAATACGGAATCACGAATGAGATCGATGTCGTGGAAGTGATCGCCGAGCGCCTGGTAGTCGGCGATCAGGAAGTAACAATCGTACTGGTCTTGTAGTTCGATCCAGTTGTGGAGCGCACCCACGTAGTGGCCCAGATGAAGGGCTCCGGTGGGTCGGATACCAGTAAGAATTCGCTTTTTAGTAGGCGCTGCCATGATGTCGGTCGATTCTCGATTTGTTTACTAGCGTTGTTCGCCAGTACTTCGTCGAGGTTTTTATCGCCCATTTTCCGTATTCACGAAAAAATCGGGCATAAAAAAACCTCACTCCCAAATGAAATAATTTTCAAGGGGCGAGGTATGTATCCCGCGGTGCCACCCTAGTTCACCGTCCCGATTCATCGGAACAGTATCTCTGTCGGACACACGATCAAGGCTGTCTAAGATCGTAGGTCCTGGGCTCTGATAACGGTGCCCACTCCGTCGGAGGCTACTTGCCTAAGCTTTTGCTCCGAAGCTCACGGGTCCATTCGGTTCCGGTCGTGATATCGGGCTTCCAGCTGCCCCGACTCTCTTTGATCCGTAACGAAACTTACTAGTCCCGATCAACGCCAATATGAAATTCGAACTATCTTCAAGACTATCCCCTAAAGGGGCGTTGAGTCAATTTTGGTTGGGATTCACCGTGTGAACGTATTCGGTTTAGTGCGCCTGAAAGCAGAAACTAGAAATTAGTGAAACTCAATGGAACAAATCGGAACCCGTTAGCGTCTTAGCTATAACAGGCGACCTAATGAGGCGTCTGATCAAGCAAGATCGCAGGCCCTCGAATTTGAAAACGGGCCGAAACCGAAAGAATTAGACGGAAACAAAATGTTTAGCGGAATACAACATAAATGGCTCGTACTGGTTGCTATCGCAGCCCTCGCAGCGTTCGTTATTGCGTGCGGCACAGATGAGACCAAGCTTGTTTCAAACGACGGTGGAGTTGGCGCACAGCCGGCCGAAACTGTTGATGGCGACGAGCTACCAAACGACCTCGGTTACGAAGTTGTTGACGAGCTCGCTCCAATCGAGAGCGTTGGGATCGTGGTTCTCGAATCTTACCCAGAGCAGTTCGTTGTTCAGATCGTTTCGGGCATCCCGAGTGGTTGTGCCTCATTCGGTCACTCTGAAGTGACTCAGGAAGGAACCGACATTCACATTTCTGTGTACAACTCGGTTCCTGCACCTGAACAGCTCGCAGTAATGTCATGCATCGCCATTTACGGCATTCACGACGAGAACGTTTCCCTCGGAAGCGATTTCGAACGTGGCACCGTTTACTCGGTTTACGTGAATGATCAGCCTGCGGTTACGTTCGAGACTGGTTCATCACCAATTCAGGTCGATCCACCTTATGCCGACCCAGGATTTGAAATTGTCCCGGCTCCGGTTGAAGCTATCGAGATCATCATTGGCGAAGACAGTCGTGGACCGGTTACCTATTACGCAAACGTAATAATAGGACTTACTAGCGGTTGCAACGAGGCAGTAGATCCGAACGTCGTTATGACGAGTCGATCGGTGTTCGAAGTCTTCCCTGTGGTCAAAGTGCCAACGGGTGATGTCATGTGCACAGACGATTACCGCCTAGAGGGTGTCGAAGTAACGTTCGGAGCTGTGGGTGAAGAGCTAGTTTCTTGCGCTGTTTACACAGTGAACGCTGGCGACAAAACAGAGACGTTCCAAGCGATTGCTCCGAACGTTCGATGTGCCGACCCTGATCTAGCTACTCCAACCCCAGTTCCGGGTGGTGGCGGAAGCATCATCGCCGATAGCCAAGCTCTTGAGCTGACACTAAGGTCATTGGGTGCGGATGTTTCGTACGGCGGCCAGAGTGATATTTCGAAGCAGTTTGGACTGTACCCGACAGAGATGAAGGTAAACGGTCAGCGAGTATTGGTTTACAGCTTTGCTCCTGGTACTTCAGCCGAGAAGGCTTCAGAGACGGTTTCTAGCGATGGTTCTACGTTCGAGGGTGATGGCGTTGCGATGTCGGTCATGTGGATCGAGCCACCTCACTTCTACTTGTTCGGTAACGCAATCATCCTGTACGTCGGTGTCGATGCTGAAATTGGTTCGTTGCTCGGTTCTATCGGCGATCAGTTTGCTGGTGGCGAATACGAGACTGCCGGTAGTGACGAATCAGACATCAACAGTGAGTTCACATCGAAGCTTGGAACTATTGAGAACGTAAGCATTGCTTCAACTCGATCGATTCCTGCGCAGCACATGATTGGCGTGACGATTGCTCTCGGCGGAAGCTGCGAGACGTTCAAGTCGATTACCAAGACTGTTGAAGGTCGTGAGGTTCATATCGAAGTGTTGACTCAGGTTCCAACGGCTCCTGTGCCTTGCACGCTGGCGATCATCTACGACGATCAGTCGATCAACATTGGCTCCGACTTCGAAGCTGGTGTCGAGTACGACGTGTTCGTCAACGGCGAACGACAGGGAACGTTTATTGGCGGCTAACCGCTTAGTTCTTAGGAACTGATGTTTCGGCAGGCAACTGCCAAAACGAATCGCCTCACTTACTTATCCGCTGCGCCCGGTGGATACGGTAAGTGGGGCGTTTCGCGTTGGTTGAGAATTTGCCGTATGACGCTGTTGCCTTGTTGGCGTTCTTCTGCGAGCCTTCTGCGCATTCGAGCTTCAGCAACATGTTGAACGCTTCACTACGAGGAAAAGATCACTCAATGCCAACAAAGCAAACATCTCCGTATGGATCGTGGGAATCGCCTATTTCGGCTGATCTGATCACTCAGGGCGGCTTGCGTCTTGGTGAAGTGCGGGTCGATGGCGATGATGTGTACTGGCATGAGGGCCGACCGGAAGAGGCGGGTCGATACGTGATCGTAAAGCGATCAGCCGACGGCTCGACTGCCGATGTGAACCCCGCGCCGTTCAATTCCCGTAACGCTGTGCACGAGTACGGCGGAAGTGCATACGCCGTTCGCAATGGGGCGGTTTACTTCGCTAATTGGGATGACCAGCGAATTTACAAAGTTTCTTCTACCGGCGAACCTGAGGCTATTACGAACGCTCCCGTGATCGAACGGGGTCTTCGATTTGCCGATCTCAAGCTGACTAACGATTCGAAATGGATATTGTCAGTAAGCGAAACGCATCACGAAGATCGTGAAGCCGATAACGCACTCGTTGCGGTACCCACCAATGGGTCGGGTGATGTTCAAGTTCTCGCAAGTGGACATGATTTCTATTCGTCGCCACGCCAGAACGCTGCGGGCGATCAGATCTGCTGGCTGTCTTGGGATCACCCAAACATGCCGTGGGACGGATGCGAACTATGGGTCGCTGATTTTGATTCGACCTCCGGTTCGGTTAAAAACGAAAAGAAAATAACGGGCGGAATCGACACCAGCGTTGTCCAGCCAGAGTGGGCTCCAGACGGCACACTCGTTTTCATCACCGACGAATCAGGCTGGTGGAATATTACGAAGTGGTCGGGTGGTAAAGTCACGCCGATTCTTACTGAAGAAAAGGATCACGGCGGTCCTGCATGGGCGTTCGGATTCAGCACGTATTCGTTCTTAGAAGACGGCGCTATATTGCTGAAAGGCACCAAGAACGGCAAGGGTCTGCTGAGGATGGTGATGATGAACGGTCGAGAGGTGGCAGAAACGTCGGTAGCGCACACCTCGATCGCTGAAGTGAACGTTATTGGCGATGAGGTTGCGTACATCGGTGCTTCGCCGACGTCGGCAGCTGAGGTGGTCCGTGCTTCCTTGAGTAGCGGGTCGGCGACTACTCTGAAATCATCGAGCTATATTGAGCTTGACGATGCCTATCTATCGATTCCCGAGGCGATTACGTTCCCATCGACCGACGATGGCGAGGCGCATGCCTTCTACTACCCACCGTCCAATCCTGATTTCGAATCTGACGGTATCGAGACACCACCGCTGTTGGTGATTAGTCATGGTGGCCCGACCAGCGCGACTAGCTCGGCTTTGAGCCTGCCGGTGCAGTTCTGGACGAGCCGTGGATTCGCTGTGGTCGATGTGAACTACCGCGGGTCAACAGGGCACGGAAAAGCGTTCCGGGACGCGCTCAAGGGCAACTGGGGCATATACGACACTGACGACTGTATTGCGGCTGCCGACTATCTGGTTTCGAAGGGTCTTGCCGATACGAACCGACTTGCGATCAAGGGCGGATCTGCTGGTGGCTACACGACGATTAATGCACTCACGTTCGAAGATCGGTTTGCCGTTGGTGCAACGTACTACGGCATCGCCGATCTAAGCGTGTTCATCGGCGATACCCACAAGTACGAGTCACGCTATTTGGATAGCTTGATTGGTCCTTACCCAGAAGCGAAGCAGCTTTATCACGATCGCTCAGCGATTAATTTCACAGACCAGCTTTCATGTCCGATGATTATTTTGCAGGGACTCGAAGATAAGATCGTCCCGCCGTCTCAGGCGGAGATCATGGCGGGTGCGCTTCGTGAAAAAGGCATTCCGTTCTCGCTAATGATGTTCGAAGGTGAGCAACACGGGTTCAGGCAGTCGAAAAATATTAAAGCTTCTCTTGAGGGGGAGCTGTACTTTTATGGTCGAGTGATGGGATTCTCGCCTGCTGGTGAACTCCTGGCAGTGGAAATTGAGAACGAATCGGCACTTTAGGCGTCCGTGACCGGGCTGGGCATCTGGGCTATCTCGATGCAAATCACAAGGAAATATGTTGGTAGAAGAGACGAACGAACCAGATT
>CAWVRY010000081.1:0-5180 GCA_963932695.1 uncultured bacterium
GCGGCTTCGGTTGGGCTATTGGAGTCTTGTCCAATAATTCCCATCATTCGCCGCAGCAGCCATACCTGCTTCAACGTGGCATCGTCTTGAAGTAGTTCTTCGTGACGTGTTCCACTTCGTTCGATGTCGATTGCTGGCCACAGGCGACGTTCTGCCATTCTGCGGTCAAGATGTAGTTCCATGTTGCCGGTGCCTTTGAACTCTTCGTAAATGAGATCGTCCAAACGTGATCCGGTGTCGATCAGCGCAGTAGCGATGATCGTAAGGCTGCCTGCTTCTTCACAGTTACGTGCTGCACCAAAGAAGTGCTTCGGTGGGTACAGCGCGTTAGGGTCCATACCACCCGACAGTGTCTTGCCGCTGCTTGGAACCGAAAGGTTGTACGCACGTGCAAGTCGGGTGAGGCTGTCGAGAAGTACGACTACGTTCTCACCGCTTTCGACCAGTCGGCGCGCTCGTTCGAGCGCAACCTCAGCGGTCCGGCAGTGGTCTTCGATGGGTTCATCGAATGTCGAACTAAACACTTCTCCTTTGATGGTGCGGCGCATGTCTGTGACTTCTTCAGGTCGTTCGCCGATGAGCGCAACGATGATGTAAATCTCAGGATGGTTCTCGGTGATGCCCGCGGCTATCTGCTTAAGGAGAACAGTTTTACCTGCCTTGGGCGGTGCAACGATAAGTGCTCGCTGCCCCTTACCAACAGGTGCGACCATGTCGATCATTCGAGTAGCCATCTGCTTTGGCGTGGTCTCAAGCTTGATCTGCTCGTTCGGGTAGATCGAGGTGAACTGGTCGAACTTAGGTCGCTTTGAAGCAGATTCTGGGTCGAAGCCGTTTACCAGCTCGACACGGATAAGTCCGAAGTACTTTTCACCTTCTATCGGTGGTCGAACCTGACCGGCAACCATGTCGCCTTTTCGAAGTCCGAATCGTCGGACCTGGCTTTGTGAAACATAAATGTCTTCAGTTCCGCCGCGTTTGCCCGGAGTGCGAAGGAAGCCGTATCCATCGCCTAGGAGATCGAGAACACCGGCGCCAACGAGTTGATCAGTAGATTCAGCGACCGATGCGAGAACTTCGAGAACCAGCTCTGTTCGCTGAGTAGGAACTCGCTTGATGCCCTTGTCTATCGCCATTTGGCGAAGCTCGTCGTTAGTTTTAGCGCCGAGGTTTCCCAAATCAGGTAGCGTGCTCTCGTCTACCTCGAAATTGTCTTGTGGCAGCCCTGTTGGGCGTGGCCCACCGCCACCGCCGGCGCCTCTTGGGCGTCGTCGGCCTGATCGTCGGCGATTGCCGCCGCGGGATTGGGATGATCGGGTTTCGGTAGTCAGCGTAGGTTCCTCCTGCTGGTATCCGGACAAAGCTGAAATTAACCTTTTGGTAGTCGATCAAAGTTGATCAACGTTAGGCGGTATCGATTCAGCGAAAGTTCTAGAGAAAAATTAGTGAGTGATGTAGATCGTCATTGCGTGGGGCCATCTGTGCAAATAAAAGCCAGATGTCGACGGATCTAAAATTTGGATTGCGCTAAAAGCGGTGGGTCGTTCAGGCTAAAGTGAAGCCAACGAGGTCGCTCTCGTGAGCGGGTATCTAGGTTCCTGTGAAGGGAAAGCCCGTATGCAGTAACGGTAGTTACAAGCCGGGCGGATCGAAAGGTGCAGCGAATATCCAGAAGTGGATTCTTAGCTCGCGTTATTCAATGTTATCAAATCGTTGGGCAACAATTCCACTTCTGGATATTATTGGTTGACTTCCACGCCACATTCTCACGCCACGGACGACTACTCTTGCTCTTCGAATAAGTCGTGCTGGCTGCCCTCACGAAGCGTGTTTCGAGCCACTCGAATGAACTCTCTAAATAGTGGGTGAGGTCGTTCTGGCCTGGATCCGAATTCAGGATGAAACTGGCTACCCACCATAAATGGGTGACCATAAACCTCGGTAACTTCGACCAGCGATCCGTCGGGCGACGTGCCGGAAGCGATGAGACCCGCCTCTTCGAGCGGAATTCGATACTCGTTGTTAAATTCGTAACGATGCCTGTGGCGTTCATCCACAGTTTCCGATTCGTAAGCGGCGCGAACTTGTGTTCCCTCTTTAAGAACACAGGGATACACACCGAGCCTCATTGTGCCGCCGGTAGCTGAGAGTTCTTCCTGACCTTCCATGAAAGCGATAACAGGATTTGCAGCGTTAGGATCGATCTCTAACGATGTGGCGTCGGCGATTCCCAGCTCGTTCCGAGCGTACTCGACCACCATGATTTGCATTCCAAGGCACAATCCGAGATACGGAACCTGTTCTTTTCGGGCGTAATTGGCGGCAGCAATCATGCCTTCAAGACCGCGTTCACCAAAGCCACCGGGAACGATAATTCCGCGTGCTGTACCGAGAAGCTGCTCGGCGCCGTGTTTTTCGATATCTTCAGCGGCGACCCACTTGATATTTACTTTTCGCTCGTTGTGAAGCCCTGCGTGATGAAGCGCTTCAACGACCGATAGGTAGGAGTCCTGAAGCTCAACGTACTTGCCGACAAGTGCGATTTCGATTTCGGGGTGATCTTCTTCGTCGACCCTGACCATAGCTCGCCATGATTCAAGATTCGCCGGGGTGTCGGGAAGATTCAGGCTCGATGTAAGAATGTCGCCAAGCCCCTCTTGTTCGAGGTGAAGCGGAACTTCGTACACGCTCGATAAGGTCGGCAGTGAAATGACCGCTTCTGATGTGACATCGCAATAGAGCGCAATTTTGCGTCGCTCATCTTCGCCGGTTTCCTGATCGGCCCGGCAGAGGATAGCGTCTGGCTGAACTCCCATGCCTCGCAGAGTGTTCACACTGTGCTGGGTCGGTTTGGTTTTTAGCTCACCTGTTGCTCCTAGGTAAGGAAGCAGGGTGACGTGCACATAGAAGGTGTCATTTTGACCGACAGTATTTCGAACCTGTCTGATCGCTTCAATAAATGGCTGTCCCTCGATGTCACCAACAGTTCCACCGACTTCAACAACCACGACATCGGCCTGTGATACCTCGGCGAGCTTGAGAATCCGTTCTTTAATCAGGTTGGTTACGTGTGGTACCGTCTGGATTGTTCCGCCGAGATACTTGCCTGCACGCTCGTTGGCGATTACCTCTGAATAGATCTGCCCCGCAGTGACGTTCGAAAGCTCAGTCAGTTCAACGTCGATAAATCTCTCGTAGTGACCAAGGTCGAGGTCTGTCTCGCTGCCGTCGACAGTTACGAACACCTCGCCGTGCTGGTACGGAGACATTGTTCCGGGGTCGACGTTCAAGTAGGGATCGAGTTTCAACACCGAAACCGTCATTCCCCGGCTTTTCAGCATCCTGCCTATCGAGGCAACAGCGATCCCTTTACCGAGTGAACTGACGACTCCGCCGGTGACGAAAATAAATTTACTCATGTGCTGGCTCCGCCGCGTTGATGATTAGGGGTTCGCGTCCAGCCAACGTGCCAGCCGATAAGAGAGAACTATTTGAGGGGAAGTGCATCCGCCTGTCGATGCAGGTAAATCTAGATACCAATACAGATATCTGGTTGAAGCGGCTCGTCGCAGAGATTGCACACATCCTCGGATAGGGACACAGGCTATGATCTTGCCCATTACAAAAATACCCTACACGGGACTCGATTCTAGGTAACGCGAATCAGAGGTGTCAAACAGCACAGACCCACATTCTCGACGATTCATTAGACCCTCACTCTTTTTAGCGCTGCTACACTCGATCTTTCGTAACGATAAATCCTTCGATCACGCGCCTGATTCAGGCTATGGATCGTTCATGAAAATCACGAACGATGAGCACACAGATTCACTCGGGAAACAATGGATCCACTAACTCCTAAAGACGTCGACCACATCGCTCAGTTGGCGTACATCAAATTGTCCGACGAAGAGTCGGAAGACATGCGCATCCAGCTGACGAACATTCTGGGACATTTCGCTTCTCTCTCTTCCGTCGATACCGACGGCGTTGAGGCGACCGGTCACACTACTGACTCAAATACGGTTATGCGCAAGGACGAACCGCAGCCGCCAATGGATCAGGACGACGTTCTCAGAAACGCTCCCGACCGCGATGGCGAATTCATACGAGTTCGCCCAGTTCTGGAATAAAGCAGCACTCGATTCTCCCAGATTTTTGCGCATTTACCTTTTTCGACTTTTTTGGACCCAGATATAACGAATGACGACACATTCAGCTAACTCCGATCTTTACTTTTCAACGGCACGTGAGCTTCGAGCTAAGTTCGATGCACGTGAAATTTCATCTGTCGAGGCGACTCGAACGATGCTCGACCGAATAACTGCACTTGAACCGAAGTTGAATTCGTTCATCACGGTTACGGCAGAGCGGGCAATCGCCGATGCCGAAATAGCGGATCAACGGTTGCAAGGGACCGGGCAAGAACCGACAGCCCTAACCGGCGTGCCGATCATGCTCAAAGACAACTTCTCGACCAAAGATGTCGAAACAACAGCCGCTTCGAATATTTTGAAAGGTTACATCCCTCCTTACGACGGAACGGCAGTTCGAAATCTTAAAAATGCTGGGGCTGTAATTCTCGGAAAAGGAAACCTCGACGAATTCGCCATGGGTTCGTCTAACGAAACCTCAGCGTTTGGTCCTGTTCACAATCCTTGGGACACCGAACGTGTTCCCGGTGGTAGCTCCGGAGGTGCAAGCGCGGCCGTTGCAGCCGGAGAGTGCTTTATTGCATTCGGTTCAGACACTGGCGGCAGCATTCGACAGCCGGCATCGCTTTGCGGCGTTGTTGGTATGAAGCCAACTTATGGTCTTGTTAGTCGATTTGGACTACTGGCATTCGGGTCATCACTCGATCAAATCGGACCACTCACTCGAAGCGTTGCCGACTGCGCTGATGCACTAAATGTAGTTTCGAGCCATGACCGACGCGACTCTACTTCCGTTGCTGCGCCTTTCGACGATTTCGGGCAGGACATCGATCGTGGTGTCGAAGGCATGAACATCGGCGTTCCTAAGGAATATCTGGTCGACGGTATGGAGTCGGGAGTTCGCGAGGCATTCGAGGCATCGCTCAAAACTCTCGAAGATCTCGGTGCCAACATCAGCGAAACATCGCTTCCGCTCACCGATCACGCACTCGCTGTTTACTACATCATCGCCCCGTCCGAAGCTTC
>CAWVRY010000082.1:0-4825 GCA_963932695.1 uncultured bacterium
TCTATTACGTAACTGGAGACACTGATGTCTGATTCGGAACTATATTCACCTTCGGAATCGTTCGCAGCGAACGCTCACATAAAGAGCTTCGATGAATACAAAGCTGAATACGATAGGTCAATCAAAGACCCCGATGCTTTCTGGGCGGAAAAAGCCTCCGAATACCACTGGTTCAAAAAATGGGACACCGTACGCGAATTCAACTACGACGTTCGCAAAGGCCCGGTCGATATCAAGTGGTTCGAGGGTGGACAAACCAACATCGCCTACAACTGTCTCGACAGACATCTCGAAACCCGAGGCGAACAAACCGCAATCATCTGGGAAGGCAACGAACCAGGTGAGCAAAGAGAAATTTCATACAACGAACTTCACGAAGAAGTTTCCAAATTTGCGAACGTCCTTAAATCACGCGGCGTAAACCGAGGCGACCGCGTTTCGATCTACATGCCCATGATTCCCGAACTCGCTGTAGCAATGCTCGCCTGCGCCCGAATCGGAGCCATACACTCGATCGTATTTGGTGGATTCTCTGCCGACGCACTTGGCGATCGAATCGCCGACGCTACCTGCACAACTCTCATCACCTGCAACGGCAACCACCGTGGCGCAAAGCCGGTCGAAATGAAGACTGTCGCCGACGAGGCGATGGAAATCGCTGAAAAGCAAATGGGCGTACCCGTCAAAACCTGCATCGTTGTCGAACGAATCAAAGACAGCATCGGCGTTGAGCACGATATGAAAGAAGGTCGCGACCTCTGGTACGCCGACGCCATGGCAAATGCCGACCCCGTGAACGAAGCCCAGCCAATGGAATCGGAAGACCCGCTCTTCATCCTCTACACGTCAGGATCCACCGGCAAACCCAAAGGCGTGCAACACACCACCGGCGGCTACATGGTCTACGCCGCGCAAACCCACAAATATGTCTTCGACTATCACGACGGCGATATCTACTTCTGCACCGCCGACATCGGCTGGGTAACCGGACACTCCTACATCGTCTACGGACCTCTCACTAACGGTGCCACGACGATCATGTTCGAAGGAATTCCTACTTATCCTTCGCCCGATCGCTTCTGGCAAATCGTCGAAAAATGGGGAGTGAACCAGTTCTACACTGCACCTACTGCGATTCGAGCTATCGCGGCTCTCGGCGACCACTACCCAGACAAGTACGAAATGCCTTCTTTGAAGTTATTGGGTTCCGTTGGCGAACCGATCAACCCGGAGGCTTGGCGCTGGTACAACACCCACGTCGGAAAAGGACGTTGCCCAATTGTCGATACTTGGTGGCAGACCGAAACCGGAGGAATTCTCATCACGCCTATTCCGGGCGCAGTACCAACCAAGCCGGGTGCAGCTTCTATGCCGTTCTTCGGTGTTGAACCTGAAATTCTCGATCCTGAAAGCGGTAAGCCTCTTCAAGGTAACGGCGTTTCGGGCGTGCTCGCTCTGAAGTCGACATGGCCAGGTCAGATGCGCACGCTCTACGGCGATCACAAGCGGTTAGAGCAGACGTATTTCGACACCTACAAGGGATACTACTTCACTGGTGACGGCTCGACCCGTGACGAAGATGGTTATTACTGGGTCACAGGACGTGTCGACGACGTTATCAACGTGTCAGGACACCGAATGGGCACAGCCGAAGTCGAAAGCGCTCTGGTCCTGCACGAAGCCGTTGCGGAAGCCGCAGTCATTGGCTTCCCACACGACATCAAGGGACAGGGTATCTACGCCTATGTCACCCTGAACGTCGGACAGGAATATACCGACGAACTCAAGCAGGTTTTACGAGGACAAGTGCGACAGGTAATCGGCCCCATCGCCTCACCCGATGTCATCCACTGGGCACCAGCCCTCCCAAAAACCCGCTCGGGCAAAATCATGCGCCGCATCCTAAGAAAAATCGCCACCGATGAACTAGACACAATAGGCGATACATCTACGCTAGCCGAACCGGAGGTAGTCGACGATTTGATTGCTAGGAAAGGTAGGTAGGGGTGAAGCCTAATCGAAAGTAAGAGTAGCCACCTGCAAATGTCATCCTGAACATGGCTGCCGGATGCAGACTAACGATCACGTGGAATTCTGCCGTATCACCAGCTCTGAACCTATCGACTGCCTGAAATTCCAAACTTTGTTGAAGTGCTTGATACATCATTGAGTTAATCGCTGAAGGTGTTCACATTCCAGCAGGTTATCCCACTGAAGTTTTCAGGCCTTAAATAACTAAAAGGAGTAGAAACCACTAACCATTCCCGGAGCATCGCCGGTCTTCCGTGCCAAACGTTTCGCTCTAGGCTTTGTACGGAATACTGCTGAGATCGGCGGCTTCCTTCATTACAATCTCGGTCATCTCACGAGGCGTTTGATCCTCGAAGTAGTGGGGGGTTCCGAATTTAACGGTGATTCTGGTACGAAGCGCGGGGATGGTCCAGTTGGGCGTAAACGGAATCCACTTTTCGATCCACCTACCTACAGCCGAATGTTCGAGACCTCGTCCTTTGCGGTCGTACTCGATTCCGACGGGAACGATAGGAATTTTGAGCTCATGTCCCTTTTGCTTCAGATGCCTATCCTGATAACGCTTCAGCAGGCCAATTAGGCCTTCTTCGACCGAGTCGACCGAATCGTACTGATATTCACCCTGAGTAAACGCCGCAGTGATCAAGCGCCTGTCCAGACGGTCTTCAACGTCCTTTGCTAATTCGACAGCACGCTTACGTGGATTATCGGTGCCACTTTCCCGCCAAATTACCGTGCCCATCGCACTAGTCATATTTTTCTGAATGAAATTTATAACGCCATTGTGTCCAAATGAATCAGTTGAAACGAAACTAATGAACTCACTTGTGACGTCGGCCAAAGCAAATACGTCAGCAGAAGTTCGATGAACGGGCGCAAGCATTATTGGGCGAACGATGGGAATCTCCCCTTCGACGCGACTGCTAAGCAACAGAGCATGCTTCGCTACGGGAATAAACGTATGTCTGAAGGCGTGGTAGTTGAAACGCCACCAGTTTTCCTTAAGACCCAATTACTATCCCTTCGCGCAAATTATGTGCGCCTAGGCTGATCTGATGAAGAACGAATACTCGTCTTTTGTAATCTCTTGATTCTATCTCAGCAACCACTAACCACGCAGGTCAAAGAAACACGAAACAGAAGTAAGGCCGTTGTCCGACGCTACGTACGACGCGTATATCGTCCATCTACATGACATCGAATCCGATTGTTAAACCAAACGTCATTTACATAATGATCGATGAAGCGATCTGCGAGTTCATGGCTGCCACTTTTCGTACTACCGCTTGATCGTCAGTCCGTACTTATCACGAATTTCGTGCTAAACAAAGTGTGCAAGATTCCGGTGCGGGGTGTTCTGGATAACAATTAGAGCTTGTTGCGTTTATGTCTCGTGACTTATTCATTCACAATCAAATTGTTCGACTTGCAGTGGATCAAACCTCTGCGGCATTTGCGTGCCTCGCTACATTTGACTCCTAATCCGATTCGGTCACCATAGGTGTTGTATCGGACATCAGCTCGTCACTGTTCTCCCAAATCAATAATTCAGCTCGGCGTTCACACGTTGATTGGGTACCGTCGATCACAGTGGGCGCAACCGCCAATACCGCTCTTGAGACGATCTTCCACGGCAAGAGCAGTATTTCGATATTAATCAACAACAAGGTTTATGCCACAATCATTTTTGTCGCACCAACTCGATTTTTGAAGCATCAGTTGGAATCGTGCCAAGCGTATGTCGATAAGGCCACTGACTCGCTCACGAGGCTCTTCTCCGAGCGACGATTGACTGACCAGATAGAGAAATTGACACACGAGCACATGCAGATTCAAACTGTAGATCCGCTCGGGCTTACTCAACTAACTGATTCAATATCACGATCCCCAAGATCGTTCGGTGAGATACGCCTCTCTGTCGAGACTCAAACCGCAACTCTCGACGGACGTGAGCTAAATCTAACGAAGCGAGAGTTCGACTTGCTCAATACATTCTTACAGAGCGCCGAGACTGCTCTTTCTAGGGTTCAGATCATCTCTCGTGTGTGGGTAGAACGTAGCGGAATAAGTTCTAACGTACTAAACCTGACAGTGAAAACTCTTCGAGATAAATTGGAAGCTGCCGGCGAACCACGAGTGATCCACTCGCTGCGCACGTACGGGTACGTCCTGAAAGAATAGCTACACAACTATTCTCAACTACGTATATCCAATCGATTCCGCTAAACCGTAATCGACGATACAGTGATTGCATGTCGAACTCATACAAACGATCAATCACACTCTTCTTGACCCTACTAATGTTGTCACTCGCTTCAATAGCGTGCTCCAGTGACTCCGACTCGAATCCGACGGAAGATATTTCGTCTGCTAGTTACGAAACCTGCGAAGGATTCGTAACTGCCGAAAACCTTGGAGGAGGAGTCGATACAACTGGTCTCGTTGACCGAGCGAATGTCCTATCTATCGCGTCGATTCCGGGCCTCGAAGATAGCGGAGCCACAGCCAATTGCCTAATCGAGGTTTTCAGAACCGTCGATGGCTCCGACACTCCCGCCCCTGGTGACTCGATCACGCTCTCGTTAGTGAAATTCGAAACAAAAGAAGTCGCCCTGAATTTATTTAACTCAACACTCGCAGCAGCAATTCTTACCGGCGAACAGGTTGGAGATTTGGCTGAAATCCGGCAAGAAGTCGTTGGTGAAAACTCCTACCTGATGGATGTCAAAGCAGGCGGAATAGGCGCGATCGTTGTCTTCGTTTCAGGCTCGACTTTCATTTCAATGAGTTCTAC
>CAWVRY010000083.1:0-4527 GCA_963932695.1 uncultured bacterium
GATAACGACCCGCTGTTGGCTGTGCTTCGCCACTGTCATCCATAGACCAGAACACATTGTGATCCCAGTCTTTGTCGGATCGATCTGGGAAGTCTTCTCGATAGTGGCTGCCTCTGCTCTCAGTCCGATGGAGCGCGGCTTTTGCCATTAAGTCGGCAGTGAAGACAAGATTGTCGGTCTCGAGAACTCGTTGCAGCTCATCGCTATTGGAGACCGTCACATCGTGCAATTGCTGATTGCGTAACCATGAGCACTCTGATGTGCTCTCTTCGAGCAATTCCGCATCACGCACTGCAATTATTTTTAGTCGGGGTTAGATCCACGGGCGTTTCTGTTTCAGGAAGTCGTTCTAGATTGGACCGAATTTTTGACTTCTCGATCAAGAACATTGTTGAGATTGGCGATTATGGCAGCTATGTGGTGATGTGGATAGAGGAATTTAATTCGGCATTGATATCGCCTCTAAAAATTCCAATCGAATATTGTCTTCCCCGGCAAACATATTCGATTTGCTACCATACCCGCCGACTAAAAGTTGGTCTTGAAGGTCACTCGTATCTAAACCCCGAGCGTTGTTAGTGAGTTCTACCGATTTTGGGCTGTTATAACTACTGTTGTCGATACTATCGATGTCGATGTTAACTTTCGGTAAAAATGTGCCAATATTTACTTTGCTGCGCCCCGCACTTCCCGGCCTAGCATTCTGCGCTTTGGTCGGTATTTTAATTAATCAGGTAGATAGAACGGTTAATTCCCCGTATTTAGACGGATTGTTGATCGCTTTGGTCATCGGAATAGCCGTAAAGAACCTGTTTCCATCAGCCGTTTGGCATCAAACAGGATCCAAACTCACCGGCAAAACTGTCCTTGAATTTGCGGTGATGATCCTTGGGGCAAGCGTATTCGCACCCGACATCATCCAATCTGGATTTGGCCTTTTCTCGTTAGTAATAACTGGCGTTGTCGGCAGTATGGCATTGGCGTATATCGTCGGGCACAAGATTTTAGGCCTTAACCGCAAGCTCGCTGTTCTAGTGGGAGTTGGAAACTCAGTTTGCGGCAACTCTGCCGTCGCAGTCATGGCTCCTGTGATTGGTGCCCGCCCGTCCGATGTAGGCGCCGCTATTGGAATCAGCGCAATTCTCGGCGCTATGCAGATTTTGTTACTGCAACTATTAGTACCAATATTCGGATTGAGCGATTATCACTACGGAATTCTGGCCGGGATGGCTGTATACGCAGTGGCGCAGGTATACGCAGCGTCAGCAGTAGTAAGCGAAACTTCTGCATCGGTAGCAGTGATCGTAAAACTAGGTCGAGTCCTGTTGTTATCACCGGTTGTCATCACTACGGCTCTGCTTCAGAGTCGGTTTGCACAAAACAGGGCGACCGATGAAACCCCTGAAATCGGTAGTTCGACCAACCGGCATTGGAACATGGCCTATCTTTATGTGCCCTGGTTCATGATCGGTTTCATTATCTTCTCTGGCCTTCGATCAGTCGGCATCATCGATGAAGTGATGGGCGTCCAGATCCGTGATATGTCAAAATTGCTCTTCACGATGGCAATGGTGGGTATTGGTCTCAGCGTAGACCTTAGGACAATCGTTAGCGTTGGACCACGAGTGGCATTGACCATCGTGGTAATTCTGACGTTCATGATCACTCTCAGTATTGTTGGAGGATCGTTTCTAAACGCTGCGTAGAGGAGCGGCGGGAAAATGCTTGACTCGAGATTGAATGACAGTTGGTGGTGCGCAGGCGCTGGATGGCTCTGCATCACAAAAAACGGAATTTCCTAAGCACGAATTCGATCTTGCAGACGCATTAGAAAAGCAGTTAACCGAACTGGTTGGCCTCAATATTGGCGTCAAACCGGTCAATTACGGTTCACCAAGACCAAACGCACCTGAGATGAAATCGAGTTTGGTTGGCCCTGTGGGGACCGAACCCACGACCTGCGGATAAAAGGCAGATAGAAGGTTCAGAGATATCTGCACTTGGACCGACGATCTAAAAAAGTACCCACTTACATGGCAGCGTCAAAATCTATCAAGCCCCGGATTTTTGAACAGATATGAAACTGAGGTCCGATCAACTGCGCGGGACTATCGAACAAAGTGCACAATTCGCAGCGCTGTATCGCTATTACGTACTAGCCGGTTTCATCACTGGCTGACGACAAAAATCCAACTCGGAGTCGGAAATTATGGTGAGTTATGAACTTGATCGGTTCGGTGGATGGAAGGGAAAGCGTTTCCAGGCAACCGGGTATTTCCGTGTAGATAAAGATGAACGGTGGTGGCTAGTAACTCCAGAAGGCAATGCGTTCCTTAGTTTTGGAATTAATCATCTACACCCTGATCTGTGGCAGCAGAGCTACAACGCAGAAACGTGGAAGTCCAAACTCGACGTGGAAGACATTCGTGGTTCCGAGTTCGTACCTGCGTTGAAGGCTTGGTTTGTCGAAACTTGTCAGAAATATGGAATCAACACTGTCGGCGTTCATTCAGACCTATCGATCGCCAATCACCAGCAGCCTTCCTTGCCTTACGTGCAACCAATTGAATTTGTTGACATCCCCCACTATCGAAACGATGTTGTAGACGAGGATTTCGTCGACGTGTTCTCCGACGATTTCCAGACTCACTGTGACCAGATGGCAAGAGAGATAGCAGCGCCACTGCGAGATGATCCTTTCCTCTTCGCCTACGCAATGACCGACTGCCCGTTGCTCACTTATGAGGACTGTCGTGAACGCACTGACACGATTGGCGGGGCACCTCGCAAGTCTCGAATCGGTTGGCCACGCAGGTTGAGAAATTTACCTCGAACAGCACCTGGAAAACAGGCATACACCGAAACCATGCGCGTAATCTACAAGTCTAGGATCACAGACTTCAACGATAGCTACGGTACTAGCTTCGAGTCATTCGACGATCTACTTAATGCAGAGGGTTGGAGACCAGACACCGACCTATCGAATGGAAATGAAACTCGAGACAACGTCGAATTTCTTAAACAGGTCGTCTCCAAGTACTACCAGACTGCAAGAGAATCAATTCTTCGACACGATCCAAACCACCTATTCATTGGCGACAAGTTGAACGCCAACACCGACTCTCTAGACACGCTGCTACCGATCACTAGCAAATACACAGACGTAATTTTCATCCAAATGTACGGACGATATGATGTGCAAGGAAGAGGCCTAGACCGCTGGACAAAAGTGACCGACAAGCCATTTATCAACGGTGACACGTCTTACACGATGATCAAAGAAAACATGCCACGACCATATGGGCCTGTTGCCGACGATCTTGCCCAAAGAGCTGAGTGGACGAATGAATTGTTCATCAAGGCTTTTGCTCGTCCGGAGTTCGTCGGGTGGCATTACTGCGGATTAATCGACACCCCAAACCTGATTCCACACAAGCGGTTGCGTCAGCACTCAGGCTTTTTGGATGGTCACGGAACGCCTTATCCCAATTTAGAGATCGTACTCGAGAGGCGTATAAAGGAGATATACAAAATAGCTACTGGCGGAATTGATCGGCGATAAACGTCGCATAAAGGCATTCTCGAAGCAATCGACACCGTTCACCGTATGCCCCGTGCTGGCTATCGACGTTTAGATACGCCCATGATGTCTTCAATACGGCTTTTTGTTACCGTAACGGGAGCTATCGCACCGATAGTTATTTCACCACTACAAATACGCTGTTTCAAGTTGGTTTGGATTATCACGGTAGGTACTCCTTAGAGGATAGGAATTGATGTCTTGATGTGCAGATCTTCCATGAAGTTATAGAGTTCAGTCCCATATCTCAGTTGACCTGATCGTTTAGGTCAAACAACGACCCAATACGTAAGAGCTGTATCACCTTGCCGCAGATATGGGTATCAAGCACTCCGGTCAACACCACTCAGTTTTTGCAATATAAGAAGAACATTATCAACATGTCTCGTCACATTGATTTCGTCAGTGAAAGCTCCCTGGCAAATTCCGACCTTATCAATGACGAACGTTGCCCTCCGAACTGACGCTAACCCGAAAGTCCAGCTGCGTTTTACACCGAACAATTTGCTCAAATCGCCATTTGAATCCGAAACAAGGTTAAATGGAAGACCATTCTGTTCACGAAACTGTCTATGGCTTTCAGCGTCGTTGGGGCTTACACCGATTAGCACAGCGTCATGACCTAAGATCTCCTCGTAGCTATCACGGTACGAGCGGGCTTCAAGTGTTCAGCCACGGGTAAAGTCCTTCGGGTAGAAGTAAACAACAATATTCTTCTTGCATTTGAACTCCGACGTCCGAAACAGTTCACCGTTGTCTAGTTCCGTCTCGAATTCAGGGATATTCTGACCGATTTTCAGCATGACTCTTTTAGTGCTCCTATTCTGATTATGTTAGGACTCAGCTTGACCATACTTACGACTGTCCGTTCATGGCTATCGCCTTAAGGCGTTGCCAAATTCGAACCATGGACTCGGCGTCTCTCTTACTGTATGCGAGTAGACCAC
>CAWVRY010000084.1:0-4488 GCA_963932695.1 uncultured bacterium
CTTTTATTCGTACAAGCCAAACGTGCAAGCCAACTGGTCGGAATCAAGGATGATTCACCTCTCAATTCTACAGGGGGGGAGGAGCAAATATTACAAATTTCAAAATCTGCTTCAAACCAAAAACGACCTTCTGCTTTAAATTGGAAACGATCGAATGCGAAAAATGTACATTGGACTCATCAACGCGAAGATAAAAACCGCATCTCCGAATACCCGTTATCGAATCCACTGTACCAACCCTATCAACGTGAACATGGCGATCTCACGATGGCACCCGAAGAAGAAAAACAATCTATTACTTCCTGTGCTGTGGGACACGTCGGCAACACTAGATACCCCAAGTCACAAGAATCGTTCCGATCCGGCCGCAGCGCCAACATGATCGATAAGGAAGGGCATTACGTGCAAACAGTTCCAGTCAGACGAGCGCTAGAAGACGCTGTCCGAGACTTCGTACTGCACAGTCGAGCAGTCGGAACCGGTCAACCCAGAGGATACGACGATCCTAATCGCACCGGCAATCATTTACAGCGTACATCGACCAACACCGACTATTCACACTTCCGACAATTTGTGATGAAGGAAGCGCGAAAACCTCTGTATCAAGAAATGTATCGAGAAGTACACGGTCGACGCATCAAATGGCTACACGACGTCGAGGAAGCAACTCCGGCTGATTTCAAGGCTGTATACGATGCCAGCCAGTTGGGAGATGTCAACAACGGCGTTGACCGCACCCCGCAATTAGTCGAGCATGATCAACGATGTCGCACTCCTTGCAAATGCGGCTTCCCGGCCGACGAATGCCAATGCCACGATGCCCGTCGATGCCGCCAACAAGCATTAAAAAAGTGGCCTGAGAAACAACCACCATTGCTAACAGGCATGGACGAAGAGTGGGAAGAGATTACCCAGCAGCTGAAGCAAGAAACCAATCCGTCAGTCCTGCAAGAATACGTGGATGCACCGAGCCCGGCAGTCGCCGCGTCAACCACCCTCACGAATCAGACCATACACGCTATGTTCCAACAACCTTACCAACAAGTGCAAGACGAGCTTGCCCGTCAACCAAACCTCAGCACACAGCTTCTTAATGAAATCGACCCGACCACCGTTGTAATGACGATGAATGAGACCGCCGAGTTCGAAGCTGAATTGCAAAGGATGGACGCCATCGGCACCAGCCTGGGAATAGAGGACGAAGTCAACTACCCCGGACTCATCGCTAGAATCGCGAATGACGGTCAGAGTATCATGATGTACTTGGAACCGAGAGCCAACGATTGGCTCAACACCCCGGTGGAAGAAGGAATTCCACCTGAGTCAACTACAGTGTCACCCACGACACCAGGCTCACCAACGACACCAGTGTCACCACCGACACCAGTGTTACCAACAACCACAGAGTCCAGTTTTCCAATTGCGACAACAGCAATCCAAGAAGCCATCTCCAAGGACTACGAGGGCACTTCCAAAAAATATGGCAATGATCCCACATCCTACATGAAGAAGCTCGTGGAAGAAGCTGGAATAGCTAGAGCCACCTTCGTGCACGAACCCTCGAAGTGGGACCTCGAAAACGCAATGAAAATTGAACTACTGGAGGGCGAAAACGTACCACCGCCCGAATATCGACGAATGGGCCCCAACATGCTAGCCATCTGCGCCGAACAACTCAAGGAGTTTCTAAAGGCCGGGTGGATATACAAAGGAGCTGCCCGCACAGCCGCCCCAGTGCTGATGGTTAAGAAACCAAACGCTGACCTGAAGGCAGAAGTTAAATGGAGAGTGTGCATCGATTATCGAAAGATCAACGCCGTGATTCGCAAACGTGCGATGGACTTACCCGACGTACCGGGCACCATCCACACGATCCGCGAACAGGCCTGCGAATCGTACCGACAGGTACTTGCAAACCAAGATGGTTCTCGCAAATCGATACACACAGACACTCCAAAGCGAGCAGCGAGACTCAAGGACCCGGGAAAGAGCTACCTCACTGTCACGGACATTGTCAAGGCATTTCACCGAGTATGCGTGGCACCAGAATCGCAAGATCTCACTGCATTCTGCGTACCAGGCCTCGGCGTTTTCAAATGGCAAGTGGCACCTATGGGACTAGCCACCTCACCCGCCGAATACGTCGAGTGGTTCACCAAGAAAATGAAACGTTATGGAGTCCTGTACCGACCTGGAGACCACGATCCCAGCCAAGTATTGGACATTCCAGAACTTAACATGACCGACGGCTGCCCAAGCCCACAACAGTATTGCCAAGTCTACATCGACGATATTGTTCTAGTGGCTTGCGATATTGACGAGGCAGTACGTCAAGTCAAACATTTAGTCCAAATTCTGAAACGAGAGAAGCTGTTCATCAGCCTAGCCAAGACGGTGTTCGCCACCGAATGGCTACGTTTCCTGGGATATATCATCGGACACACAGCAACGTTCGCTGACCCCAAGAAAGTGGCTGTGATCAAAGACATCTTACCGTGTTCTAAAACCAACCCATGGAGCAAAACGGCCGTTAAAAGCTTTGCTGGAATGACGGTGTACTACCGCATGTTCATCATGGGCTACGCCCGTTACATGA
Source organism: uncultured bacterium (assembly GCA_963932695.1). GTDB lineage: Bacteria > Chloroflexota > Dehalococcoidia > Lucifugimonadales > Lucifugimonadaceae > Lucifugimonas. The sequence goes on from CAWVRY010000084.1 coordinate 2,597, forward strand.
GGCCGTTACACAACCTGGTAAAAGATGATGTCAAACCAGACTCGGATATCTCAGCCCATTGGACTCGTCGTCTCGAAATCACCGACCCAGCCTACGAAACACACGTGGAAAATGTGTTCGGCCAGCGTCGACCACGTGAACTCGAGACCGACACTAAGACCCAGAAAATCTATGCCTTAACGGCACAAGAAGGTTTCGACGGCGCCATCAAAAATCTATGCTTGTTTATTTTGGGGCGACAACCAGACCCCAACAAACCGTACATCATCGCCACTGATGCCAGCCAATACGCATGCGCCGGAGCACTCTGCCAGGAACACAAAGGCAAAGTAGTGCCCATCGAATTTTATTCGAAAGTTTTCAACAAAGAAGCTCAACGATACACCGCCACCGAACGCGAGTGTTTGGGACTCAAACACGCGCTGGAAAATTGGTCATGGTATTTGCTCGGCTCGAAGTTTAACGTAATTCTATACAGCGACCATCAAGCTCTGCAAGCGTTGGCGAAAAGCAAAATCAACAACACACGGATCAGCAACTGGCAGCTAGCACTGTCACCGTATCGATTCACCGTGCAATACAAACCAGGTCGCAGCGCAATCATGGCTGGCCCTGACTGTTTGAGCCGACTATTACAAGAAAGTTGGAAGCACTACCGGAATAACGATAACGAGTGGACCACCGTCGACTTCTACGATGAAGTACCAGCATTTAAACAGCTTTTCGAGAGACTGGAGAGCGATGACCGCGATTTCTTATCGCCCAAAGTGAACACAGAGACCGTGCTCGAATCTAAGAAGGGGGGAGGAAAGGATACTACCATTTTTGAAATTCAGCAAGATCGGAGCGCCAAAGAACAACAGTCTTTCTTAGACGAAGGTCACGAACGCCCACAGTTGGTAGAATCGCTGTGGGATCCAGTTCGCAAAGAAGACTCATCACCAGGCACTCCATATGATCACGCATCGCAATCGTTGCCAATTCAACAGTATGATCACGCAGCACAACGTCAAGCCGCTTACAAAAGAGCCGTTGACTACGAAGTCCACACCGTGGCTCACGATCCCTATGGTACTCTGACCCATGAGGTCAGATACATGGCCAGCGACCTACCTCTCGACTTCGGTGATACGACGCCTGAGAAGGATGCAATACACGGAGCTCATGGACATCTGAAAGGAGACATATATATTGCCGCCAACAACGATATGCCAGTCTCCATTGCGAAACGTTTCGACATCAATCTGACGAAACTGCTGCACACTAATGTGACGCAACATCCAGGGCTTAAAGCCAAATCGAAACTGAAACCAAATACACCAATCATACTCCAGAATCGTGTCATAGGAGAACGAGCGATGAAAGGAGCCACGATGATCGAGCTACCACGGCTCAACATCGCGGACATCAGAATTAAACCTGAAGATTATGAAGGGACCTGTTACGCACCATCTTACCACGACGAGAAGGTGGCCGAGCAGAACAACATGCTTAAAGTAGGCAAAATCTTATACTACCACCATGCCGCGACTGGCAAATGGCGAATTGTCTTACCTACCGAGCAGCAACAACAAGCGGTGATCCAAGAAGTACACGGATACGCTGAAGGACATCTCAAACCGTGGCGCATGCAAGAAATCATTAGCCCCAAATATTACTGGCGCAAGCTGAAAGATACCTTGACGCAATACCATCGAAATTGCGAGCATTGCAACCGCAACGACAATAGCTATCGGCCAGCTTTGGGATACTACTCCGTGTGGGAAACTCCCTTGGCACCAGCGATGGCGTACGCCATGGACCTGATAACTGACTTGCCGCCAGCCGGACCACAATTCGACTGCGTTTTTGTCATTACGGATCGGTATTCGAGATACACGATCGCCATCCCC
>CAWVRY010000085.1:0-4361 GCA_963932695.1 uncultured bacterium
GGCCATGTCGGCAGCAGCGTGAATGCAGTCGTCGGAATTCCCATATATGTCGTGAAACGAAAGAGCTTGTAGGTAGATCGGGTTCATATGAGTGCGCTATCTGAAACTGGCAAGGCTACATCTCGTGCTTGGCGAGCATTGAGCGTAGGTATGTGTTTGCTAGTGGGACTGCGGCGGGCTCGTCTAGTTCGTCCTGACCTTCGAATACGATCGACATCCAGCCGTTGTAGCCGACGTTCTTGATGATTGGCATGATTCGTTCATAGTCGAGCCATGCTTCTTTACCACTGGCGATTCGGTAGATTTTTGCTCGCACGTGAACAGCGCGGGGTGCCGATGTTTCTATCGAGCCGTAGAAGTTCCATTGTGGGTCCTCCTGTCCTCGTTCACCGAATGATGCACCGGGCGAACCACGGTACTGGCCTGTGTCGAGAATGTGCGAGTAGTAAGGGTTGTCGACATCGTCCATAAGTCGAATGACCTGATCGCCGGTAGCCGGAATACAACCGTGATTGTGGTTGTGAAGACCGACTACAACGCCCTTTAATTGTCCATACTCGGCTACCTCTTTGGTCGAAGCCACAAGACGAGGCCAAGCCTGTTCTTCTGTTTCACCTTCGGGTAGCCATGAGCCGAACGCTCGAATCATTGGAATGCCCATTTTTGCGGCAACATCGATCCACTTTTTCATTAGACCGATCTGTTCACGAAGCTCTTCACCAGTCTTGCCGAAGTTATTGGATACACCGATGTAGCACATGTGAAGTCCACGTTTGAGGCACGCTTGTTTCAGCTGTTCGAGGTAGTCATCATCGGTCGAAGCGAAATGAGTGAAGTGCAGATCGACACCGTCCATTTGGTACTCGGCTGCTTTATCGATGATCCCGAGGAGGTCGATTTTGCCCGCGTTGAACGTGTCGCGGTAAGAGAGAGATTGAAGACTAAGTTTGATCATGTTGACTCATTTCTGTGCTGGACGATGGGCTGGATTGAAAATTAAAAATCCAACGATATCGACGAGCTTGTATGTCGAGATGGCACGGAATGTACCACCGAGGAGCGCCGAATCAAGGGGTTGCGAGAGCGTTTCTTGAAGCGATGGATGAATATGGACCAGACTTCTTACTGTGTTGGCCGGATTCACGTAAGCTTCGCCAATCGGTAACGGGGTTGGCGTTAATGGCGTGGCCCAACTCTGCGGCAGCGACATTCGGGAAGACTTTATGAAGAAAATCGATTCACATTTGCATGTTTGGGCGCACGATCCTGACACCTATCCGTACCGGGCTGGTCAGAAGCCGCCGACGGCACGTGGTGATGCCGAGTTTTTACTCGATCTGATGGATGAGGCAGACGTGGCAGGCTCGCTTATCGTGCAACCGATTGTGCACGGCTTTGATCATTCGTACGTTGATGACACGTTGGAACAGTGGCCTGATCGATTTGTCGGCATGTGTCTTGTCGATCCACAAGCCTCTGATCCCGTTGGGATGCTCGAAGAACTCGTTGGCCGAGGATATCGCGGGGTGCGGTTCAACCCTGGACTGTGGCGCGAGGGCGAACTAATGAACGGCGATGTTGGTAGGGCGCTGTACAAGCGCGCTGGCGAATTAGGAATTCCTGTCGGTTTCCTTGTGAGTCCGCATAACTACCACGAGATCGAAACGCTCGCCGCTGTGTACCCGGAGACCGAAGTGATTGTCGACCATTTCGGACATTGTGTTCCGTCGGTCGATGGCTCGGAAGTACCAGAGTTTGAACAGTTGATTGCTATGGCCCGCTACCCACAGATCAACGTGAAGCTTTCTGAGTTCCCACGTGCTTCAAACCAAGAATTTCCGTATGTGGATATGTTCGACTGGGTGCACCGTCTGATCGAGGCGTATTCGTCTGATCGACTTATGTGGGGCACTGACTTCCCGTTCATCGTCGAGCAGACCGGATACACCAAAGGCTGGGAGATCGCCGACAAGATACAGCCTGCGATGGGACCAGGACTCGCCGATCAAATTCTCGGTGGAACCTGCGAACGATTGTTCGGTACTTGGGGCGACTAGGCGCCAGCCAAGTTTTCGCTACCTCGATTACATTGGCGCTCTGAATCTTCGAACATTCACCCCATGATGCCGGTCGCTGGCTTATAGTGTGCATTCGCCGGATTACATCTCAAAAGGAACCTCGATGACATCGTCGCCAATCCCATCTTCAGCTCCTGACGCAGTAAAACGAATGACTGCCGCAGCGAACGATTTTTTGAACTCGCTTGATGATTCACAGCGAGCGACTGCATCGTTCGATTTCGCGGGTGATGAGCGATATAAGTGGGCATACACTCCGATAGATCGCGAGGGGCTTCTTCTTCGTGAAATGAACGATGCTCAGCGTAAGGCTGCGTTCACGATGATGGAGACCGGCTACAGCGCACGTGGGGCGGCGACTGCTCAGCGGATTATCGAACTCGAGACCATTTTAGGCGAGTGGGAAAAGATCAGCGAGAATATTTCTCAGTGGGAACGAAACATCGACCGCTACTGGTTCAGTGTTTTCGGCACCCCAGGAAGCGTCGACGAGCCGTGGGGCTTCCGTGTTGGCGGTCACCACATTGGTCTTACCGCAAACATCGTGAACGGCGAGCATGTTGCGATTCTGCCGCTGTTTTTCGGAGCGAATCCTGCTGTGATTCGTCATGGCGATCGCAAGGACGAGCGAACGCTTGTCGAGGAGCAGGATTGGGCGAGAACGTTGCTAACGTCGATGGACGGCGAACAGACGAAACTGGCAGTTGTTGATGAGATCGCTCCTGCCGATATTTTGACTACAAACGTTCGTTCAGCCGATCCCAACATCGCTCCCAAGGGGATTGGATTTGGGTTGTTGGGTAACCAGCAGCGGGATCAGCTTGTAGCGCTTGTGAAGCACTACGTGACACGAGCCTCAGGCGATCTCGCTTCGAACTACTGGCGTGAAGTCGAGTCGGCCGGATTCGACGACGTGACGTTTGCGTGGGCGGGGCCGGCTGAGGTCGGTGCGCCGCATTATTACGCAATCAGGCATCCACGATTCTTGATCGAATACGACAATACCCAGAACGGGGCAAATCACATTCACTCGGTGTTGCGTGACTACGCTCACGATTTCGGTGAAGACTTGTTGGCTGCTCATTACAGGGCGTCGCACTAAACTCTCGATTTCGCGGCTAGAACATCAAAGTTAGGTACTCATGGTTAATCCATCAACTCATTTGGAAAACGACGAGTTCGGTTACGCGTGCTACACGATCGTGGCTCCGGCCCCTTCGGAGCTAGACGGGCCGCTGCTCGATATCGAAAAGGCTGCAGGGCAAGAGCGTGCAAAGATTCCAGCTCACGTCACGGTCAAAGGAACTTTTTACGACATCAAGAGCCTCGATAATTTGCTCGAAGTGACTCGTTCTGTTGCTCGTAGCCACCAGCCAATTAATCTCGATACAGCAGGTATGGAAATTAGCGAATCGGAGCACAGCGTAAAACTCGAGTTTGTCGTTAATCCCGAGATTCAGGTACTTCACGATGACTTAATGGCTCGTATTGGACCACTTGGAAAATCGGCGTATCCAGACGATCCTTATCGATCGCACATGAGCATCGTCAATGAAGTTAAGCCCGAGGGTGTGGCAATCGCCAAACAACACCTAGACGAGATCGACCTAGGTGATCACCTGCGGTTCGAAACTCTCGACCTGATGGCGCGTGACGGCGTTGCTTGGGGTGGCGTTTGGAAGCAGCTGGAGCGGTTCGAGTTAGGTGCTGGCTAGCCGGTCGCCAGAAGATTAGCTACAGCGAAGAGCAGTTTGAAGCGCATCAGCATTCGACTTCATGATGTCGAGATAGTCTAGTTCGGCAGAAGCCTGTTCCGAGGTTCTAACTTCGAGTGGATGAAGTGAGAGAAGCTCAGCGCCCGTCTCGGCTGCGACCGTTTCTGCCAGTCGGTTGCTGACGATAGGTTCTTGCATGATGTGCGAGATGCCTAGCTCATTGATCTTTTTGATTACTCCTGCGATCTGGGCAGGTCCAGATTCAAACTCCGGCGATAGACCTGCGAGTCCGATCTGCTCGAAGCCGTAGCGTTCGGCCATGTGCCCGAATGCCAAGTGTGAAACAACTACGCTATCAAGCTCGCAACTAGAGATTTGCTTGTTGATGAGATCGTCCAACGCCTGAAGTTCGACATCAAGTCCATCTGCATTTCGCGTGTAAATCTGAGCGCCTTCGGGGTCGACCTCTATGAGCGCTGACAGTATTCGATCGGCCTGCTTTTGTGCCTTAAGCGGGTTTAGCCAGACGTGGGCATCAACGTGATCTTCGCCTACCGATTCGAGGATA
>CAWVRY010000086.1:0-4250 GCA_963932695.1 uncultured bacterium
GCGTCCTTCATTTCAGACCCGCACACCCAGCAATAGGCTGCGCGTGTGTTGTTGATGCCACCGCAGCTTGCGCACGAGTTGAGACCCGAAGGAGGGCTCGACTCGTGCGTAACTTCGATCAACCGTTCGCCGCAACGATTACAGGCGTAGGCACCTTTGTCATTTTTTGTGCCGCAATGGACGCAGAAATGTGTATTACCAGCGGTAGATTGTTCAGTTTGATCTGTCATGCTTTTCTAAGTTTAGAGGTGTTCTTCGAGCCTGTCGCTTCTCAGTATCGGTTCATCGTTGTGTCTTGGTCTAAATACGAGAACGTTATTCTTCTGGTTCTACAGATTTTCTACGTTGAGATCCATTGAGTTCATAAGGTCTTTTAGTTCAGCGCGGGTCGAGTCGTCTATAGACGGGCTTGGGGGGCGGACATCGGCCGTCGTGGTGAACCCCCGGCTTTTCATGATTTCTTTTCGAATTGCGAGGCCAATGCCAGCCGAGTTTTCGTATCGAATCAGTGGAAGCCACTTATAGAAGATGGTTCGTGCGCGTTCTAAATCGCCGCTTGCCATGTATTTGTGAATTGCAACAAGAACTTCCGGGTAGGCAAAACCGGTCATCGTTCCAATAGCTCCACGGCGTAATTCTTCGAACAGGAATGCTCCACCTAGTCCCCCGAAGATTCCCATCGTTCCGCTGGTGGATTCTATAACTCTCGTTATTTTCTGAGGAGTCGGCGGGTCTTCAAGTTTCAAATATTTAGCGTCGGGCAGTTCGGAGTGAAGTTTGCCGATAAACGCCGGATCGAAGTGCACTCCAGTTTGTTCCGGTAGATCTTGAACAACTATCGGTATTTCTGTGATTTCTTGTGCAGCAGCGTAGTAAGCGTAGGTTGCAGGTGGATTAGGTTTCATCATTTTAGCGGGAGCGATCATGACGGCACTTGCACCACCTGACTGAGCGTCGCGTACTCGTTCAGCAAGTGCACGTCCGCTTTCTGCGCTGGTGCCGACGGTAACGGTCAGATCGTCTCCTGCGGCAGCGACAACTGCATCGATAACCGGACCGCGTTCAGCGTCGGTCAGGCGATGCGATTCACCCATGACGCCCAGTGTTACGACTCCGGTACAGCTGGCTGCTCGCGCTGCACCGACGAGTCGATCAAATGAGGCAGTATCGACTTCGCCGTTTGCATCGAACGGGGTCGGCAGCATGAAGTGAATTCCGTCTAATTTACGATCATTTGCCAATTAAGAAAACTCCTTGTAGATATCGGGTCCAGATGAGAATCATGCGTATGGTGAGGGTGCAGGCGAGAGTGCGCAAGATGCCTTGATAGGGGTTTGGCATTTCGAATCGCACCAATATCTTGTGAATGAGTGCTGAAATCGCTGCGTAATTATGAATATTTACTCTTTCCACATTTGCTGTTGTACCGGTCGCTAAGCGGGTCGGTATTTTTTGCGTGTGTCGGAGTTGCTGAGTTCGAAGAGAGATTTGGCAACCTCAAGGGTGATCTCTGTCTGCTTGAACGTCACAACATCCAGAACTACATGGACTGGGGCAAGACTGTGGTCTACAAGCTGGAACGTGGTAAAGGTGAGTGCGCAGTTTAATCAGCACACATTCATTAGCCTTGAATCTTAGGCAATAAAAAAGGGGCGACTGCATCAATGCAGTCGCCCCTTTTGGTTTAACGAGCCAACGGGTGTAGTCGAGTTCACCCCAAGACAAATGCGTGGCGCTAAGATTTATAGTCGTCTTCTGAGGAGCGAAAGTCGATTATCTTGTCCTGTTGGTTCGACTCAGGTGCCTTGGACGATTCGGGTTTTTCTTCGATTCGTCGTCCCCTCCAGTACTTCACTTCAGGTGTGGATGTTTGCGACTTTTTGGGTGAACGGTTGCGGCCGAAGAAACCTGTCGGGCCTGTATTGGACGTGCCGCCGCCAAGTCGGACCGCACTGGATCGGAACCACAATAAATATCCGATTGCCAATAATCCTACGCCAACTAATGCGATGGGAATTTGTGCTGACGGGGTGAACGCTGCGACAGCGAGAATCACAACTCCAGCAATTGTCAGGTTGCTGGGTTTAAGGCTGATACTCGATGAGCGTTTCTTGCCCCGACTGCGTTTCGGGGCTGTTCCCGTGCACGGTTCGAATGCTTTCGGCTTACTCACCGGTTGTCGAGGTTTACCAGCGTCGCCCGTGGTGTTAGCACCAATGGAGTCATCAGCGTTGGTCTTTTCGAGTATTTCGTCTATCTCGCGTTCGAATTTTGACTTATCAGGCATCAGTAAATACTACCCATTGGAAGGTTGTCGCGTTGCTATACTCGAACTCTAACTGCTGCAATCGACGCGCAGTGCAACCAGTAGCAATTTTGAATACCTATACATATGCCAGATATCGAGTACGAAAACTTTCTAAAAATCACGCTATTCAAGCTTAGTTCGAAATTCCGGATGCTGGATGCTGATGAGCGTGAGAAGGCCAAAAAGGAATTTGTCGAGCTGGTCGACACTCTTTCCAAAGACGACGAGATTCGAACTTACAGCACAGTAGGGACTCGTCCCGATGCCGACTTCATGCTTGTTCAGGACTCAGCTTCGATTGATACGTTCCATGGGGTTTCAAAAGCTATCAACCACTCGTTGCTCGGCAGCTACCTCGAACAATCTTTTTCGTATCTGTCGATTCGGCGTAAGAGCCGCTATAAGCACGGCGGTGGTGCTCCGAAGCTCAAAGAAGACTACAAATACATGGTTATCTACCCGATGACCAAGACTCGACCTTGGTACGAAAAGTCTATGAAAGAACGACAGGAAATGATGAACGATCACTTCCGCGTCGGTAAGAATTATCCGATGGTGAAGATCAATACGTCGTATGCGTTTGGTCTTGATGACACGGAGTTCGTTCTTAGTTTCGAGATGGACGACCCATCGGATTTCACTTCGCTCGTTATGGATCTGCGTGAGGTTCCAGCTGCTCAGTTCACAATGACAGAGATTCCGATATTCACGACGATCAAGATGCCGATCGATGAAGCACTGGATGCGATGGCTTAGGTTTCGAGTACTAGCGCTAGTCGAGCTTGTTACTGTGTAACTAGACTCCGTGGCGTGATTCTCGTTAGCTGCGGGTGTCGTCGGACGACTCAGTCACGGGTCGCAGTTCTCCTACCCTAGCCCTTCATTTGGAAGGGGACATCGACAGGCGTAATTAGCGGTTTCCACCGTCTAACTTCCTCCCAAAGGAGGGAGGGCCGATAGGACGTACTAGACGAATCTACTGACAATAAAAAAAGCCCCAGCGAGAATGCTGGGGCTTTTAAGTTTTCGTAAAGCTACGAATTAGGCGTTTGCGCCTGGCTCCGAAGAGTCGTAATCGTAATCGTAGTTCAGCTTGATGAACTCTTTTTGCTCAGCTGGAACTTGGTCTTCAGGGAAGATTGCGTTTACTGGGCAAACTGGCTCGCAAGCTGCGCAGTCGATACATTCATCTGGGCTGATGAAAAGCTGGTTGTCGCCAGGCTTTGAGTAAATACAGTCGACTGGACATACGTCTACGCATGCACCGTCCATTACGTCGACACAATCCTTGGCGATGATGTAGGTCATCCGATGAGGCTCCTGAGACTTTGCGGCCATTTCCTGTGTTGGCCGTCTTTGTGGCAAATCCACGGCAGATTATACGTTTCCGCAGTCCGTCGTAAATAGGCTGGCATTACTGTGTTTGTGCAGAAATGCCAGCCAGAAATTATCTAAACAACAAGCCGGGAATTAGTGTCCGCCACAGGCGCAGCCAGCATCGGCATCGGCACCACCGCCACCGCAGCCCCCGCCGCCACCGCAGCCTCCGCCGCCTCCGCCGCTGCCACAGCCTCCGCCACCACAGCCACAGCCGGATGAGAAGTTGGGGTTGGAGATTACGAAGCCAGAGCGTTCGAATCCTTCAACATAGTCAATGCTCGATCCTTCGAGCATTGGGGCGCTTTCTTCATCAACGAGAGCCTTGACGGTTCCCTCGATTATGGTGTCTTTGTCGGCAGGAGTTTCTTCCAGCCCGAAAACATATTCGATGCCACCGTTATCGGCTGTCGCAACTGCGATACGAAGGTACTGACCTTCTGCATCTTGTTCTTTAAGAACTTCTAGCAGTTTTGTGGTTGCCGCTTCGGTGAACTCTACAACGGTCGTTGAATTGACCATTTGGTGCTCCAGATTGCCTTACGAAAGGTGTAATTGAATTGCA
>CAWVRY010000087.1:0-4112 GCA_963932695.1 uncultured bacterium
TCACATCAAAAACAGCACCCATTAGTAGGCTGTCGTGAGTTCCAGGATCATGGTTAGTCATGTGATAGATATTGGCTGTTGTCGAGCCTGAATCGAGCTCAATTCTTTCTATTCGACTGCCGGTGTCGAATAGAAACATCTGACACCAATGGAGATGAAAACTACAAAGACCAATAGTGAGATAATCAATGAACTCAGATGCGTACGAGGGCTGATGCCGAGATGCTGTCTCATTAAACGCGCTTCGGCCACCGCACGTTTCGCTTTAGCTTCTAGATTGCGGTCGTTCATCGGCAATTTGCTTTAGCTATTCGCCCACCAGATGATTAGGACGAAAATGATCAAGTAAAAAATAGACCGGATGATTAGTTGGCGAACCGTGACTGACCGCCGACCATCGGGGTCGCGATCGCCACCGCCTCTTTTCCACATATTCATGATCGTTGTCCCTCGGTGATTTCTAGCGGACGCACTCTACGTTCGGGCCTGAACCGAGCCCTTGAACGCCGCCAGTTGATCAGCAAAAGTGAACACGGCAGGAAGCCCGCCTGTGTGCAGGAATATGACCGTTTCGTCGTCAGAGAATCCGCCCTCTTCGACCTGGTCGATCAAAGCGGCCATCGCAGTACCCGTGTAGTTAGGATCGCAAATAATTGCGTCGGTTTGAGCGGCAATGTGAATTGCCTCATTGACCTGTGCACTCAACACGCCGTAGCCCTCGCCAACGTACTGGTCGAGTACTCGCATGTCGCTCTTCTCGAACGTCACCGGCATATCGAGAGCCTTCTTAAGATCCTCGCTGTGTTGGAATATGTATCCGTCCAATGGGACGTCATAGTTAACCGTTACACCAGTAAATTTCCAGTCAAGCCCCATCGATTTCGCAGCGACGATCAGCCCGCAAAGCGATCGTCCCGCTACACCGATGATGTGAACGTTCTTGAGATCATTTTCGTTGATCTGTTCGAGGATTTCGATGCCAGCCTGAACGAATCCGACCATTCCAACGATTCGCGGGAAGAGGTGGTCTTGAATCAGGTAAGGCTTGTGCCCTTCAGCTTCCAATTCTTCTTTTAAGCGAGTTGCGTAGCCTTCGGCATCACCCGACTGATACTCGTCGAGAAGGTGAAGTTCAGCCCCGAGGATCTTGTCGATCAGCAGGTTGCCCTGAACGTTTCGATTCGCCGCGTTTTTGAGCACGAGAATGTAACGCATGCCGATTTTATTGGCTGCAGCGGCGGTCATTCGAGCGTTGTTCGAGTGATAGTCCATGACATTGATCATTACGTCATAGCCCAAATCGGCAACGTGCGGCATTTCGAACTCGTAGTGGCGAGCTTTGTTCCCGCCGTACGCGAGGCCGGTCATATCTTCACGCTTGATCCATATCTTCGGACCGCCGAGTCGTTCGGTCAGTCGAGGCATTTCTTCCAACGGAGTCGGCAAGTGTGCGATTTTCATCCGAGGAAGTTTGTCGATCTTGGATTGAAGTTCGCCTGAAGTGAGGTGTTGTGTCATGGTGATGCGGATTGTACGCGGGTTAGTCGGTGAATTTATCGGCGTGGGCGAAGAGTTGGGGGAGTCCGCCGGAGTGGATGAATACGATCGTTTCATCAGCATCGACTCGTCCTGCTCGTAGTTCGCCGATAAGCCCTGACATCGCTTTGCCGGTGTAGTTGGGATCGAGAATGAGCCCTTCTGCCTTGCCGACCATCTGAATCGCTTCAATCACTCGATCATCCGGCTCGCCGTACGCCGGACCCCGATAGTCTTCCAAAACCTGCAGATCGTCAATGTCTAGTGGCTGTTCAAGATCAAACATCTCGACAACCTGCTTCGACCGATCGGCAGTTGCGTTATGGAAATCTTCAATTATGCCCGGCGAATACTGGCAAGCAGTCGCTCGCCAATCGAGACCACGGTTCTTGGCGTAGAGGCGCAATCCGGCTATCGAACGACCCGTGAGGCCCCAGAAACGAACTGCCCCATCGATTTGTAAGTCGATGAGCTGCTCTTCGAGTTCCAGGCCAGCTTCGATAAAGCCGATCAAGCCCATCACGTCAACGAATGGATCGTCGGGCAGGATGTATGGCTTTCGACCCGCCGCGGTCTCTTCCCTGAAAATCTTGTCTGCCACTTGGCGACCGTATTCGTTAGGCGAACGGTGGATAACCGCACCCATCAGCTTGCAAAGCAGCAAATTACCTATGATCGGAGCTGTGACCATATCGGTAGAAACTATGTGGTATTTCAGTCCGGCTTTGACGCACCCTGCGGCGATGAATCGAGCCTGATTCGAGTGGTAGTGATTGATGCTGATGACGGTATCGAAACCACCATCGAGAATGCGGGCTATCTCGAACTCGAAGTGCCGACCTTTGTTGCCACCGAACGCCAAACCCGTCACATCGTCACGCTTCACGAGCATGCGATTCGGGACGTCAACGCCTTGGTCGACCAGAGCCTGCTGCAGCCGGTCGAGAGGCTCCACTGGCGTGTTCAGCTGCGAAAGCTTGAATCGAGGCAGTTTTTCTAATTCAGATCGAAAATGTTCTTTAGAGATGGTCATAGTGAGTATTCAGAGACTCTGGCGTTATTTGTTCTGGGCCGGGAGCCATCCCCAGGGGCGAGGTCCATGGTCGAGTGGCTGTGGAACGCCGTCTTTTATCGCCATAACTGGCTTGATCGCTTGTGAACCAGCTTTCGTAGTCCCTGAAGACTCTATGAACGAGAAATCGCCATCGACAAGATCGACAATCGAGATATCAGCAGTAGTTCCGACGCTCAGCGAGCCGAGATCATCGGCAATTCCAAGGATTTCGGCTGGCTTTGAAGTAGTCATTCGGATCGCATCCTCGAATGAAATACCCAGCGTCATCACCTTGCCCATGCACTCGGTCAGCGAGAACACCGGACCGGCGTATATTCCCATCGCAGTGATGTCGGAGCTGATCGTATCGGGCATGAATCCCTGGTCGATAACTGCCTGTGCCGAAGCGAACGTGAAGTTTCCTCCACCGACACCAACGTCGAAGTAAACACCGTTCTCGCGAGCTTCTTGCACTTGAGAAATAAGTGATCCGTCTGCAAGTAGTGCGCCAACTGCTCCACTCAGGGTGTGAGTAACCACATCGCCCTTGGTGAGAATGTCGGTTAGCAGGCTTGGGGTGAGATCGGCTGCAATAGGATCTTGGCCTGCAATATCACCAACGTGAACCATAACGAACCCGCCAGCTTCGTCGGTAATTGCCTTGGCTGCCTTCGGCATGTCGTTCCCGAGCGCAGTGATGCCGGGGGAGACCATTCGGGCCTTCACGCCTTTAATGATGCTTGGAGCCGATCGAATGACCTGAACCGACGAAGCGTGATCGATATCGCTTGAAGATTTAACTTCAGGAAGATTGGCAACGCCCATCTTGCCGATGTTGAGAAGCGCCAATAAGCGAGTTTTGGAGTTTGGAGCGAGATAGTTGACCAGCCCGCCAGAGTTCAAGGCACCGATCGATCCGGCATCGAGAATGGTCGTCACCCCTGCATTTACGCCCGCCGTGTCGGGATCGACCATGAAGTCGTCGTTTATTGGCTTACGAATACCACCAGCGGCGTGCGTGTGGAGGTCGATTAGACCCGGCGTAACGACGAGTCCATTTGCATCGACAACACGCTTTGTCGAAGTTTTGTCTATGTTGGCCTCAACAGCAGCAATCTTGCCGTTGCTCACAGCGATATCGAGATTAGCGTCAACGTTGTTGGCAGGGTCGATAACTCGACCGCCAGTGATTACGAGATCGTAGGAAGTGGAAGATGTAGGCATTATTCGTCTTAAGGTCAGGGGCTAGATCGTGTCAGCTGTCATCCTGAATTCATTTTCAGGGTCTATCTAAACGAGTGTCACTCCGATGCAGATCTGGGTCAAACATTCACATCGAACGATTGAGCGATTCAGCGAGCGATTGTGAGGGAGGTAATGCGAATTGTCACCCACATAGGGTATTGGAATGGACACCATAAATATTCCGATTGAGTGCAAATTATCACCTGCTGAAGCTGACGGTCGACTCAAGAACGGTATATCAGCGAAAGTCCCTCGCTAGATTTCTCAGATCGTTAGA
>CAWVRY010000088.1:0-4006 GCA_963932695.1 uncultured bacterium
TGTCGCGCCTGCTCGGCAGAATTCACCAGCATGGCGCACGTTTTACCGTATTTGTTCGCCGCTTCCACGATCTGGGTTCTCTTCTCATCAATCACTCGATCCTGATCGGGCGTTCCGAACACGCCGAGATCTTGTGCCAAATCTTGCGGGCCAAGCGTCAGGGCATCGATTCCATCCATCGAGGCAATCTCGTCCAGATGCTCGAAAGCCTGTGCCGATTCAAACATGACGGTAATGAACACCTGATCATTGGTAAATTTTAGGCGATCCATCACTGGCATCGAAACATCGAAATCGTTGCCGGGGGTTGCAGCTCCCATTCCTCGAGAACCGCGCGGCGTGTAACGAGAGGCAGCAACGATTTCAGCGGCATGCTCTGGCGTGTCGACCTGAGGACAGTGAATGTTGTAAACCCCGACGTCTAACAATCGAGTGATCCATTCTCGATTCGCCTCCGGTGGTCGAACCATTACAGGTAAATCCAACGCGCGCCCCATCACAGCAAAATCAGCGACCGTTTCTATTGATGGTGAAGAATGCTCCATATCGAGTCGTACAAAGTCCAACCCGGCCTCTTTGAACAGTGTCATCGCCGCTGGATTGCGCAGCATATTGACCCAGGTTCCAACCTGCAACTCGCCTCGTTCGACGCCTGCTCGCAATGGATTCGCTTTCAAGTGTGATGACCTTTCAATGACCTATCTAAAACTGGTACGGACGCGAGTGTAGTACATCAGACACCGGTAACGGTTTCAAATATGTTCCACCGAAGTGTGCCACCTGAAAAGCTACACACCGGAAATTAATCCAGAAATGATGTCCGAAGGCTCTAAGAATGGAGACCGTACGCCTCAATGAGGTCCCCCAGCGTGCCCCTAGTTGAAGTGTGCGTAGGCGCAGTCCTCCAAACCCGGCTCGACTTGCACGCACTCCACACAGGTGACGTAATACACTTCCGACTAATGCAGCAGCAGCCCGACGGCACAGAGCCGACTATCTACGCCAATCCCCCAACCAAACGCCGTTCATCTGCGCTGATGTTGATCGGCATGATTTTTGTCGTGTTGATCGTTCCTGCAGCGTTGGGACGCACGCATATGCCAGAACCATTCGACCAATCTGCAGTCGACGACCTACAGAGTTCTGCTGCCGATAATGTGTTCATCGGCAACTCATTACTCCTAACCCGGATCGACCCTGACTATCTAAGCGAACTGACCGGCTCCACCTCTGTATCGCTAGCGGTGGAGGGTACGGCACCCGGCGTGTGGCTATTGCAGCTCTGGAACGTGGTAACTGCTGTTGAAAATCCGCCATCAGAGATATTCGTCTTCTTTCATGACGATCTAATTACTCGACAAAGCGAATTCACAGGAGCAGAGGATTCAGTGTTGGTTGAGAAATTAAGTAATTCGGACACTGCGCGTTTTGGCTTCTTCGACCTGAGTAAGCTATCGCTTAAAGACAAGATCAAATACGCGTTCACCTCGATCTATCCGATAGCGAATTCGAAATCGAATCAGCAGTCGCAACCGATCAGTTCCATAGGCGCAGCGCTTGTCGGTTACAACGACCAAGAGTTCACCGATGCTGCCGAATCGACATTCTCATTCGCCAACATACGCGATCAAGCAGGGATCATTCAGCAGCCGAAATTTCATGGCGATTTCTACGATGTGATCGATGATTCGTTCCTACCAGAACTGATACGAGCCACCGATGACATCAACGCTAATCTAACCATAGTTCGTGTGGCGGCTCGACCGAACACAGACGGATCGCCGAACGAGCCGGAATCGTTGGCTCGCTACTCAAGCGATCTCTCTATTTATCTAGTTGCCAAAGACGTTCGCTACGTCGACATGACCAGGCATGTTGAAAGCGGCGATATCGACGCCGCCATGTACTACGACGGTTATCACCTCAAAAACCGATTCCGCCAGACCTACACAGAATTTTTTGCCGAGTGGATGCTCGCCTCAAACGAGGGTAAAGGCACTGCCCAGTGACTTTCCAATCGTTCGAATACGCGGTGCTATTGCTAGCGGTATTCGTTACCTACTGGTTCCTGCCGCGCCGTTTCCAAAATCTACTGCTACTCGTAGCTAGCTACGTCTTCTACTCGTTCGTCGACCCAAAAATGGCGTTGCTACTCGGCGGCTACACAGCGGTGAGCTACTTTGCTGCGCGCCGGATCGAAGATGACCCGAACAACTCCCGCAAATATCTTTGGTTCGCAATCGCGGCCTCGCTGGGGGCATTAGCGTTCTTCAAATACGCCGGGTTCTTCGTTGAAAGCATTTCAGACATGCTGGATTTGATCGGCCTAGCCAATTTCGAATCAACATTGAAGATCATCCTTCCCATCGGAATATCGTTCTACACATTTCAATCTCTTGGCTACGTTATCGACGTCTACACGAAGCGAACTACTGCACGTCGAAGTCTGATCGATACGGCGCTATTCATCAGCTTCTTCCCACAACTTGTGGCAGGTCCGATCGAACGGGCGTCTGCCCTGCTCCCGCAATTCGAGCGACGACGTAATTTTGATGCTGATCGAACCGCCAGCGGAATTTCACTGCTGGCTTGGGGACTTTTCAAAAAGCTCGTGATTGCCGACAACGTTGGGATGATCGTCGATAGCATTTTCTCCACCACTCAGCCTGGAGCCGCTTTATTGTGGGTCGGAGTGTTGGCATTTGGAATTCAGATACTCGCCGATTTCTCCGGGTATACGGACATCGCACGAGGATCCGCTCGCCTCCTCGGTATCGAGCTATCGCTGAACTTCCGGCATCCTTGGCTAGCAAAGTCACCCGCCGACTTTTGGCGGCGTTGGCACATCACTCTTTCATCGTGGCTCCGCGACTACGTCTACATCCCGCTAGGTGGCAGTCGGAACGGTCGCTACAGCAATGCAATCACCCTGATCGTCACGTTTGTACTCGGGGGCTTGTGGCACGGAGCGGCATGGAACTTTGTGCTCTGGGGGCTTCTCCACGCAGCATTAATCCTCATCTGGCGGGCAGCAAGAAAGTTGAAATTCCAAGTTCCCACGCTGCTCGCAACATTGATTACCTTCTTCGTAATCAGCGCCAGTTGGTTGCTATTCCGTGAGGGAGATGTCATTTACATAGGCGACAATATATTTGACTCGATCGGCGAACTCAAGCTCGCTGTCGCCCTCGGAGCAACATCCCTAATCTACTCACTCCCGATTTGGCTCCACGCCATAGTCGACCGCCCCAATATCACCAACATCTGGACTCGAAACGACGTGAGCAGAACAGTTGTGTTTACCGCTCTTACGCTCACGTCGTTTATAGCTATATTGGCTCTCAAAGCCGATACATCAGCAGAATTTATTTACTTCCGCTTCTAGTATTTTTTCGACCTATCGACAAACGCCAAAAGCATTACTCGATAGGAATCAACCACTCAGATACTTTTTCACAATTAGTTGAAGGATCGAGTAAGTTCCCGTCGTCACCCTCGCACATGAACACCACATTTCCAACTACCGTGTAGTCGTTGTAGGTTGGGAATCTGGTCGTGCATGTAGCAGCTAGAACATCATCTGAACCGTCGGATTTGGGTTCTAGGTACGATGCTGAGAACGACTTCGAAGGGGCCATTGTATTCGCCTTTACAGCGGAAGAACCGACAGGGCGTCTGCAAGAAATTCGGTCCGTTAGATCTCCATCACGAGCCTGATTATCACTCTCGCGACGGAAGGTTTGATCGTCTGCTGCCGCAACACCCAGGGTCTTCGCGTCTTCAGCCGAAGCATAAATCAGAACACCAACCTCAGTTTGATTCAGGTATCCCCATTTGAAGGTCGTTGCTCCTGGATAGTCGAGCTGGAAATCCCTCTGCCCCTTCCATCCGATTGCCTTAACATCATCCTCCGTGAAAATCTTAGTCGATTCGACTATACGGACTCGTTGAGGGCTTTCATCATCGTCGCCGCCCGAAGCGACAAGCGACGTATCGTCCGATCCGC
>CAWVRY010000089.1:0-3809 GCA_963932695.1 uncultured bacterium
CCTAGCAGAGAACAATGGTGAAATCGCTGGAACAGTTCGAGTCTCTTCATTTGATTCAAACGATTTCGATGCACAGCTTAATGGCATGCACGTAGCCCCCGACAAAACGGGTTCTGGCATTGGCAGCCTACTAATGAAACAAGCCATCACATTCATCAAAGAACGAGGGTTCAAGAATGTAGAACTTGGAGTTATCGCAGCGAACCTCAGGGCAAGAAATTTCTACGAGTCGCACGGCTGGGAGTTGGTGAAGAGCTTACTGATGGCATCGAGGGCGTACCAGTCGCCATCTATCGCCTACACCCGTAGTTGAACACGCTCATCGAAACTACACAGCCTGTCAGGCCGACAGGTGCCGGCCGGCTTACGATCCCACGCGCTCGATCTTTACTCGCCGTATCCGACGGCCGATCACAGAGTGCACCGTAATGATCACGCCTTCGGCCGATACCTTGTCACCAGGAGAAGGCATCTTCCCAAGTTCACGGAATACCAGGCCTCCGACCGTATCGAAGCCATCAGGAATAATCGAAGTTCCGAGAGTCTGGTTCATTATGTCGATTGAAGCACCAGCGTCGGCGAACATCTCTTTCGAGTCTGCAACCTCCACCTCAGGGCCATCAACGTCGAACTCGTCGATCAGCTCACCAACAATCTCTTCAATAAGGTCTGTAACCGTCACCAATCCAGAAACCCCACCGTACTCATCAATCACAATAGCGAGCCCTGTACGGTGCTCCTGAAGCTGCCTTAACAGCCTTTCAAGGCTTTGTGACTCTGGAACGTGCAGGGCAGGTCTTGCGAGGATTGCTACTTGATCATTAGGATTGGCGTCGTTGTCCAGTGCAGAAAGAACATCTCGGGCGAAAACCACTCCGGCGATCGAATCGATGCTCTCGTTGTACACGGGA
Source organism: uncultured bacterium (assembly GCA_963932695.1). GTDB lineage: Bacteria > Chloroflexota > Dehalococcoidia > Lucifugimonadales > Lucifugimonadaceae > Lucifugimonas. The sequence goes on from CAWVRY010000089.1 coordinate 912, forward strand.
ATCTTGCTGTGACCACCAACCGACATAAGATCGGCAACCGCTCCGATAGTGGCTGACGCTGAAGCAGAATTCATATCCACGCGAGGAACCATGATCTCTCGAACTTTCACGGTATCCATTCGCAGTATTCCACGAATCATTCGAAGTTCGTTCTGATCTGCGGGTATGACCGATTCTTCGAGGAAATCTAAACTCTCCTGAAGTGCCGCCGATACGTCTTCTCCAACGGCGTCATCGCCCCGCCCACGCGACAGTGAAAAATCTACAATGTGCGAAATACCTGGCACGAGGCTACTCCATCTCAGGAGCGTGCCGGTCGGTCGGCTAATTGTCCGAGACCAGTTGCGCCGGTAACCTGAAAGACCAGATGCAATTAGCTGCACAACTATTGCGCCAGCCGCCGTAAGCACCCCACTCAGGGCGACTTCGTATCCAGATCCGGCCAAGCCAGTACCTGATTGAAAGATAGCGAACACCGCGAGCGCAGATGCCATGAGTGAAGCAGCTTGCAGGCTTCTGCCTATAAGACTTGCTTCAGCACTGAGCCGACCCGAAAATCCGTGGTAGTGATCGTGTTCGGCTTCACCATTACCGTTCCCGTTTGAACCAGGATTTCGAATGGCAGCAGGCATCGGACTGATACGAGTACCTAGCGAAGATATCGATAGGGCAGTGAGGAAGAAAACGCTTCCAGAAATAACAAGAGCCAGCAGGGCTAGCAGTTCAGGTGACACTAGGCGATCACCTCAAACTGAGTCCGCCGCTGGTCCGTATCTGGAGGTTGCCCCGTACTATCGGGGTCTTCGGTATTTTTGGTCATTCCTTTAGATTTCTGTCTCGTCTTTTACTCGAAACATAATTTGATCACTTAGATTTTATAGATTTTGCTGGCACTCCGGCTACTGTGTCGCCTGCCATAACGTCGGAACGTACGACAGAACCTGCACCAGTACGAGCTGATTTTCCGATAGTGACCGGAGCTATCAGCATAGTGCTCGATCCAATTAATACATCGTCTTCAATCACCGTACGATGCTTATCTTTCCCATCGTAATTGCAGGTAATCGTCCCAGCACCAATATTAACATTTTCGCCAACAAAGGTGTCACCAACGTAACTAAAATGCGAAACGCTGGAGCCACTTCCAATAACGGAATTCTTGATCTCGGCTAGATTGCCGACCTTTGATCTTGGTTTCAGTTCAGCCCCATGACGAAGCAGCGCATTAGAACCGACACTAGCGCCTTCGCCCACGATTGAATCGAACACGCGTGCTCCGTCGATGATCGCGTTATCACCAACCCGGCTAGCAGTAATTTGCGTGTTTGGACCGATGACCACGCCTGAGCCAATTATCGACAGTGTCCCTAAGTGAGAGCCGGATCCGATCGTAGTATCCGCACCAATCTCCACATCAATATCTATATAAGTGGCTGCGGGGTCACTAATCGTAACGCCACTCGCCATATGTGCCTCGTTCGTGCGTTTACGCATGATCGATTCGACTCTCGACAGTTGCACTCTGTCATTTACACCAAGCCCGGTGTCCGAGTCGTTCGAAATGACGGCCCCTGAGCGATCTTCTGAGGCAGCAGCAGTTATGACTCTTGGTAAGTAAAACTCGCCAGTATCGGCAGCGTTCACCTTATCGAGTTCATCCCAAATCCAACGATTGTCGAAGCAGTACCAGGCCGTATTGATCAACTTGCTATGTAAAAGTTTCTCATCGGCCTCATGCTCTTCCAAAATTGCCGACGGTCGGCCAGAATCAGCCATTTGTATCCGACCCAACCCGGTCGGATCATCAACTCGTACTCCAAGAACAGTTGCCAGCGAATTCGACAAAATGTGTTGATCGAGCATCTGCCGCACAAGCTCGTCTGTTACGAGAATAACATCAGCGGGGGCAACAACGATCGTGTCGGCATTTGCGACAGCCGATCGGGCCGCCTGAAGCGCATTGGCCGTGCCGAGTTGTTCTGCTTGTACTAAAACCCTGTCACGCGGTAATAGCGCCTGGCGCAGTTCAGGAGAATCGGCAAGATCGCTCGATACAACCACATTGATGTCTTCGATGCCCGCAATACGCATTGTGCGCACGGCATGCCCTACCAGCGCCACCCCTGCGACCTTATGAAGAATCTTAGGAAGGCTAGATTTCATTCGCGTGCCTCTACCGGCAGCGAGGATTATTCCGGCAGTCGTCAACTATCGATCACCTTTGAGAAGCACCATGTAGCGTACTGAAACAGTATCGTCCAATTCCAATCCAATGTGAACATGCATCACAGCTGACCCTAATCCTCTGCCCAATGATGGGCGTTGATCGACATCGGCAACTGATCCAATCGTAGGGTTTTGAATTATTCTGCGTCAACAATTCCATGTACGTGTAGTTGCTATTACTTCAAGTAAATTATCAATATTTCTCCAAAAATCCCACCGAAAGAGCCACTTCGATTGTTATAGTTGATGAGTTCGGAGAGATGGCTGAGTGGCTGAAGGCGCCGGTCTCGAAAACCGGTATATGCATCCGCATATCGCGGGTTCGAATCCCGCTCTCTCCGCCATATTTACATCGGAGTTGGTCCGCCGCCTTCCAACACCGATGAGCGAAGACCGAATTAAATCGGTCTAAAACGCTGCCGCGGAGAGGTGCCAGAGCGGTTTAATGGGCACGCTTGGAAAGCGTGTGTGGGTGCAAATTCACCGCAGGTTCGAATCCTGTCCTCTCCGCCATATTCTTTTGGCAGTCGCCCCTAAGCGCACAACCCGTTGTCGCAGATCATCATTCTGTATCTGTTAGATAATCACGCCGAGATAGCCACTTTACGCCCGTCTTAGCCAAACGGCACGACGGCCAATGTGACAACACTATTTGCCATAACGGAATGACTT
>CAWVRY010000090.1:0-3751 GCA_963932695.1 uncultured bacterium
ATGTACTTGGCACTGGTGCCGACCCTTCGACACGTGAAATTCAAACTCACGCTGACGGACCTAAAGGTACGGTTCCGTTTACTGCCGAGTTCCTGATCGAAGAACCCAGTGGTAACCACTTCGGGATGACCCAGAACGCTGGCATGGGGTGGAACCCGTCTGAGCTCATGCGTAAGCAGTTCATCATTCTTTCTACCGTTGGGGGCGTGAAAGAAGAGGACGGCTCTCCAATTGCGTTGGGCCTTCACACAGGTCATTTCGAACTTGTGGACATGGTCAAAACTGCGGCCAAAGAGTTCAAAAAACTAAAGTCGGTACCATTCGCAGCCTTCTGTTCTGACCCATGTGATGGTCGAACTCAAGGCACGACTGGAATGCTCGATTCACTTCCATATCGCAATGATGCCGCCCAGGTGTTCAGGCGTATTGCACGATCACTTCCAACCGTTCGTGGAGTGTTAGGAATCGCATCTTGTGACAAAGGGCTCCCGGCTATGATGATGGCTGTTGCCGGATTGCATCAACAGCCAGCGGTTGTCGTACCAGGTGGAACTACTCTCAAGCCTCATATTGGTGAAGACACCGGTCAAATCCAGTCGATTGGTGCACGATTTGCTCAAGGTGAAGTCACGCTCGAATATGCACAAGACGTCGGATGTCGTTCATGTGCATCGCCAGGTGGTGGCTGTCAGTTCTTAGGCACAGCTGGCACGTCTCAGGTTGTTTCAGAGGCGTTGGGACTATCAATTACTCACTCTGCTCTGTCTCCAAGCGGTACACCTGCCTGGCATGATATTGCAACACGTTCAGCACGCGCACTTGTGATGATGGAACGTAGCGGAATGACTTCGCAGGATATTTTGACAGATGCTGCGTTCGAGAACGCTATGGCGGTTCACGCTGCTTGCGGTGGTTCAACCAACTTGCTGCTGCATATGCCTGCGATTGCACACGCAGCAGGTCGACGACGTATGACGGTCGATGACTGGAACCGAGTGAACTTGAATGTTCCTCGTTTGGTCGACGTTCTTCCAAACGGACCTGTTGGACACCCGACCACCCAGCTTTATGCAGCTGGTGGTGTTCCGGAAGTAATGCTTCACCTGCGTAAGCTGGGATTGATAGACACCAGTGTTATGACCGCAACTGGCCAGACTCTCGATGAAAACCTGAACTGGTGGGTGGACTCAGAACGCCGACACGACGTTCGCAAGTACCTAACGGAAGTCGATGGAGTTGACCCTGACAATGTAATCATGTCGCCAGAAGGTGCGAGTTCGAAAAATCTCTCAAGCACGGTAACGTTCCCGATGGGCAACATTGCTCCTGAGGGATCGGTAATTAAGAGCACTGCGATTGACCCATCTGTGGTTGATGATGACAATGTTTATCGAAAATTAGGACCTGCTCGAGTATTCCGTTCTGAGCGATCTGCGATGGCTGCCATCAAATCTCGTGATGATGACCACAAGATCAAAGCCGGCGACATTATGGTGGTAACTTGTGGTGGTCCGCTTGGCACCGGAATGGAAGAGGTGTATCAACTCACCGCTGCTTTAAAACACCTTTCGTACGGCAAGCAAGTGGCACTGATTACCGACGCAAGATTCTCTGGTGTATCGACTGGCGCATGTATCGGTCACGTTGGCCCAGAGGCACTGGCAGGAGGCCCCATTGGCCGGGTCGAAGATGGTGACATGATCGAGATTAGCGTCGATCGTAAAAACCTTTCAGGTTCTTTGAATTTGGTCGGTATTAATGGCGAAGTCAAAGGATCCGACTGGGGTACGATTGAACTCGAAAAGCGTATTGAACCCAGTGATTTGGCTCCACACCCTCAACTGCCAGACGATACACGCCTTTGGGCTGCATTGCAGTCAGCATCAGGTGGAACTTGGGGCGGTTGCGTATTCGATGTCGACTCCATAGTTGAGATCATCGAAGCCGGTAAGAAATCACTGGGTAGGTAGTTATAACTAGCAGCCTTGGCCTGAGCTAACGATTCGAGTCTTAGATATTCCATGACTTTATTATTTAATCGAGTTATGCCATCAAGCTAACACTTTGTTATTTAGCTTCAATATTTGACCCGACTTTACTACGGTCGAGGCTTGGTCCATGTCACGTATATTTTGTGCAGGGTCACCAGCAAAGGCAGCCATATCGGCGAACATACCCGTTTGAAGGCTCCCGATTTGTTTAATGAGCCCCAGCGCTTCCGCTGTGCCTGTAGTCGAAGCGTTGATCGCTTTCCAGTTCGCCCAGCCGAGCGTTTCAACTAATGCCCAAGCGTTCGCTGCAGATCGATCGTGAGTGCCGTATGTCATTCCCATATCGAGACCAGTAGTAAATCTGACTCCTGCGTCGTGCATCTTGTTAAGCGTGTCGACGTGCTCCTCTTCAGGAACGATCTTGTACGAAACGGCCCAATGAGGATCCATTGGCCCAATCTCACCGCGTGCTTTCGCTTCGATGCCGAGTAAGTGATGCCCAATCGTAGGGTCGACCCACTGGCCTTGATCGACCATCTGCTTGACGGTATCGGGGGTGTAGTCGAGTCCTTCGTTGGGGTCGGAGTGGTACCAACGAGCATGAATGAGTTGATCGACTCCCGCTTCGACAACGTTTCTAACACCCTGAGCCGAAAGCGTGTGGGTAACAATTGGCACGTTCATTCGGTGCGCTTCTTCAACTGCCGCCTTCAGAACTTCTACTGAATACTGCGGGGTTCGAGGATTCGCTGTCGGTGTGAACATTCCGCCGGTCGCCATAACCTTAATGACATTGGCGCCTAGCTTCACTTGAGTTCGTATCGCAGTTCGAACCTCCGCTTCAGTATCGGCTTCGGTTCCAAAGAACCAACAGTGTCCAGCAGTGATCGTTATTGGTGTGCCGGCTAGCAGAAGACGAGGTCCTGGCACATGGCCATCTTCTATCATCTGCCGAACTGTGAAGGCGACCTCGTTACGTGATCCCAAGTCGCGAATCGTCGTGGTTCCAGCTAGTACTGCCTTACGCATGTTGTTTGTCGCACGGATCGTTAGCTGCTGATCGTTTTCGCTCATCGCCAAAGCCTGAGCATCGTGAGTCGCACTGCAGTGCATGTGCGAGTGAGCGTCGACTAATCCTGGCAACAGCGAAACGTCGCCGAGGTCATGAACTTCATAGCTATCGCCAGATGACGCTACATTGGCAGCAGGTTCAACTGCCGTAATGACGCCGTCTTCGACAATTACCGCGTGGTCATCAAGCCAGCTTGAAACATCGGTATTCGCCACTCGTTTTGCTTTGAAAATGCGTTTAGTCGTCATGAGTGCTCTACTTACGGGTTACCTGAATCGTCCTGTATAAGGCCTCAGAAATGTGAGGGTTACTTTTCATTTTTATAGTGGATTTCTAATGCGCCATCAATGATGAATATGCGCACCATGTCGCCTTCATCAGTCGAACGGTGTTCCATAGTTTTACCCTGTGGTAACCATACCCAAGTTCCGGCACCCTACACGCCTTGATGGGTTCGTATTCTACCTTCGAGAATGAATATCCTAGTCCGCTCGGGTGAGTGTGCTCCGGGTTTAAAACGCCTTTTGGGTAGCGGATCATGCGTATTTCCGAACCGTTTGTCTTGATATCTGCTTCCCGAATAAAAACAAAAAGCCCCCGGCAATATGCCGGGGGCTTTTTGTTTTTTCTTATATGGCGATCCCGAGCAGATTCGAACTGCCGATCTCCTCCTTGACAGGGAGGCGTG
>CAWVRY010000091.1:0-3646 GCA_963932695.1 uncultured bacterium
GTTAGCCACGCCTCTTCTAGCTGCACGACGTTTCTCAAATGGCTGTCTTGAATCCGAGTCAAATGCCACACAAGCCAAGCAATTGAATTCGACCCCAACTCAGGTCGGTACGCAAGCTGATCCTGCGTTAGATCGTCAGTAGCCTGATGAACAATTCGACTAATGTGCGAATATGCTTCAACTAATAAATCGCTCGATTCCATCTTCGACTCCCGTACTTCCAAGCAGGCACAACGAACAACGTCTACCCACCACTAGGTAATTACCCAATCTAGCAGGATTTTACAACCTGAATTGATTTGCTGCATTGTCTAATGCTTTCATCTCACATGTGTAGATTTTGAGCGACGAAATTGCTGGCACATCGCTCACGGAAAATCGGTCAATTATGCGACTCGTCGCTTATCATGCCGCTGCAGTTCTAATCGCATTCATCACCCGAGCGAGGTAATTCATGGCCACTGGGCTTTCGAGCGAACGACTCAAACGAATCGACACTCACCTTCAAGAAAAGTACATCGACACTGGAAAACTTCCTGGCGCTCTTACCCTTATCGCTCGCCGAGGTGAAATCGCTCACTTCTCGGCGCTCGGCAATATGGATGCTGAGCGGAGTAATCCGACTACAAAAGACACGATCTACCGCATCTACTCGATGACCAAAGCGATCACCACGGTCGCCTTGATGATGCTGTACGAAGAAGGTCGGTTTCAGCTGAACGATCCAGTGAGCAAATTCCTTCCGGAATGGGAACACACGGAAGTATCGGTCAGTGGTGATTATCCTGATTTCAAGACTCGCCCGCAAGATCGGCCAATGACAGTTCGAGATTTGCTGTCGCATCAGTCAGGTCTAACGTACGGAAATGTCGATACAAACGGTATCGAGCGGGCTTACCAAAACTACGCCCAGCGAGACCGATTCGGGCTGACGCTTTCTGAATGGTCCCAAACCCTTTCAAAAATCCCGCTACTGTTCTCTCCCGGTACAGCTTGGAACTATTCGGTCGCCACCGATCTGTGCGGGTACTTGGTTGAAGTTATTTCAGGGCAACCGTTCGACGATTTTTTGAATGAACGGATAATCGAGCCTCTGCGAATGGTCGATACAGCGTTTAATGTGCCTGACGAGAAGCTCGATAGATTCGCTGCAAACTACGAACCTACCGACTCAGGCGGAATTGCACTTGAAGACGATCCTGAAACGAGTCCTTACCGGAAACAGCCAGACTTCTTATCTGGCGGTGGGGGGATGGTTTCGACAGCAGGCGACTACTACAAATTTCTTGAGATGCTGCTGAACGGCGGTGAGTCGAACGGCAAACGCTACCTCAGCCGGAAGACCATCGCGCTAATGACTCAAAACCATTTGCCAAACGGAGAATCGCTGGCAGACCGAGCCGTTCTTGGCCAGTGGAGTGAAGCGACATTCGACGGCGTGGGATTCGGTCTTGGATTTTCAATACTCCTCGATCCAGCAGTCTCGCAAATTCCCGGATCGCCCGGACAATACGCGTGGGGCGGTGCCGCAAGCACTGCATTCTGGATCGATCCTGTTGAGGAAGTAATTGTTGTATTTATGACTCAACTTAAACCATCAGATACATATCCAATTCGAAGAGAACTCCAAGTTCTCGTCAATGCAGCGTTCGACGACTAACAAACAATCCAAATTCCAATCTAGTCACAACGATACGGAGAACAATTATGAAAATCACTAACGTAGAAGCATGGGTAGTCGAGCCAGATCTTGGCGGACTGTCCGATTACAAAGGTGAATGGCAGTGGACCTTCGTTACTATCGAAACCGACGAAGGCATTACCGGCTGGGGCGAGTCATCGAGTACTCCTCGAAATGGCTCACTACTGACCGGTGCCGGCGTTCGAGCAGTTCGTGAAGCCCTTATCGGTGAAGATCCAGCCGATATCGAGCGACTTTGGCACAAGCTGTTCCGGCGCTACACCTACATGGGTTCACGCGGTTTTCCGACCACGATCATCAGTGGAATCGATATCGCCCTATGGGACATTAAAGGCAAGGCAACGGGTCGACCGGTCTACGATCTTCTCGGTGGCAAGATGCGAGATGAAATTCGTATGTACGCCAACGCGTGGTTCGGCGGATGCTCGACTCCTGAGGATTACGCAGCGGCGGCAAAGAAAGTTGTGGCTGAAGGTCACGACGCCATGAAAATGGATCCGTTCCTCGAGATGCAGACGTTTCACACGATGTATCAAGACGGCCAAATATCGGCAGCCGGTGAAAACCTCGGTTGCGACATTACAGCCGCCGTACGTGAAGCTGTCGGCCCCGACGTAGAAGTGCTTATCGACGCCCACGGACACTACAACGTAGCGACCGCGGTTCGACTCGGTAACCGCCTCTATGATGAATCCAAAATCGATTGGTTCGAGGAGCCGTGCCCTCCCGAAAGTGTCGAAGCGCTTCGTTCGGTTCGACAGCAGCTGCGAGCACCGATGTGCATGGGCGAACGACTATTCACTCGTTGGGACTACGCTCGAATTCTCCATGAAGGGCTCACAGACTTCATCATGCCGGATGTGACGTGGACCGGCGGAATTTCGGAGCTGAAGAAAATAGCTACGATGGCTGAGACGTACTACATCCCGATCAGCCCTCACAACGCACAGGGTCCGGGTCAGATTCTCGGTGGAGCACATGTTTCGATCAGCACTCCGAACTTCTACCGACTCGAACATGCCCTCGACTTCAAGCCTGCTTACGATCGATACATGGTTGAGCCATTCAACTGGCAAGGAAACAAACTTATCCTGAACGGCAAGCCCGGACTTGGCACCGACCTCGACATGGACGCGGTGCACGCTGATTTGCACCCAGACTGGGTCGTATAGGAATCCGCTGGCATCATCTTGGCTGGAGATATAGCGTGAAAACACGGTATACCGACCGAGGAAAATTGACCGGAAGCGTCGTCATTGAATTTACGAATTTCACACGCATTTGCACCAACGGTATTAACACCAAACGCAAAAAAGCCCCAGAGGAACGTTAGTTTCTCTGGGGCTTCTTCTAGATCAATTGGCATATGGAGGCGACGGGCGGATTCGAACCGCCGAATAGAGGTTTTGCAGACCTCCGCCTTAACCGCTTGGCCACGTCGCCGTAGAAATAATCGATTCTCTCAATGACCTTGATCGCACTTTAGGAAGTGTCGAATCATCGGTCGAGAAAACCAACTCTCTACCAACCGTCCGTTCATCGAGTAGTCCGAATATGACTGCATCCAACAAACGACGGCAAGATCAGCTTCATTATTGTGTTCAACTCTTGAGAAAAACCTAACAACAAAACCGAACTAAAATATGTGGTGCCGAGGGCGGGACTCGAACCCGCACGTCCTTACGAACACTACGCCCTCAACGTAGCCTGTCTACCAATTTCAGCACCCCGGCACGGGGTTCGCAGCAATAACGCTGCTCAAAATAAGAGCCATATATTGGCAGGAGCGGAGGGATTCGAACCCCCGGCCGCTGGTTTTGGAGACCAGTGCTCTAGCCAGACTGAGCTACGCTCCTGCGCGGATCAAACAACAGCCAAATAAATAGGCCGCCGCTTATCACCAGCATCCAATCATACCTTGACGATTGCGAGCCTGAAAGCCGA
>CAWVRY010000092.1:0-3383 GCA_963932695.1 uncultured bacterium
CCGCCTGACTTAAACCCCTTAGGCTCAAGCTCCATCGACGCATACCCAGCACCAATAACAACCGCCTCAGCCTCGGACCGAACCACTTCAAATAGAACAAAATCATCCAAAGGAATCTCAACTCGGCCAACGTCACCATAATGACGGACCCGAACCACACCGAACCCAAGATCGCGAAGACCCTTCTCAGCCTTACCAATCTTCCCAAGCGCATCAACTGAAACCATCGTGCCATAGGGAATACGAGAAGAAAGACACGGCTGCGCAGGCTTATCCCAAGTAGGCAAATCCATCTGTTTGGAAAGATCCCGAATATCCTGCTTATTCATCCCCGACTCAACTAAAGGAGAAACAACCTCGAAATTCTTGGCAGCCTCCATACCCGGACGATAATCGCCCAAATCATCGGTATTAGCGCCATTGGCAACAAGCCCAATACTCTCGTCACCAGCCACTTTGTCCAAGTGCGTGTACAACTCGGTCTTGCAAAAGAAACAACGACGCCCGTCGTTCGCCAAATACCTCGGATCGTTCATCTCATCGGTATCGACAATCAAATGCCGCCACCCACGTTCATCCGCCAACGCTGAAGCAGACTCAAGCTCCTCAGGAGCCACACTCGGCGATCGAGAAGTTACCGCCAACGCGTTTTTGCCCAAAACATCGTGAGCAACCCCGGCAAGAAACGTCGAATCCACTCCACCCGAATACGCCACGATCAAATCACCATAGTCAGCGATCAACGACCGCAACTTGGCGTCCTTCTCTTCCAAAGAAAGTTCTATTTCAGGCCTCTTCAACTCAACCATATTGAAATAATTTACCCATTAGCCAGCTGAACCCACTATCACCCCGATGAAAATCGGAGTCAAACGATCAACAGCAATAATCTAACCATTGAGCAACAACGCCAACCTAGACCACCATCATCCTGAGCTCCGTCGAAGGGTCGCCTGTCGTCCAACCCAACTACATCGACGAACGCACCGTACTAGATGTTCCAGAACCCGCACCACTCGCACCATCTGGCGCCTGCAATGCGAATCTTACAGCCTCAGCGATGTTCGCAGGTCGAACAACCTTCAACGAACCCAACTTCCCAGCATCGCCAGCAGCATCCGGAATCATGCACGAAGCAAATCCCAATCGAGCCGCCTCAGCCAACCGACGATCCGCCCGCGGAACCGAACGCAACTCACCCGAAAGACCAATCTCACCCGCAACCGCAACCGTCTGATCCACCGGCCTATCCATCATCGAACTCGCAATCGCCAACGCAATCGCCAAATCCGCCGCCGGCTCATTTATATCCAAACCACCCGTAACGCTAATCACCAAATCGTGATTCGAAACCGGCAACCGCATGTGCTTCGCCAGCACCGCCGTAATCATGTGCACCCGCGACATCTCGACGCCGTTCGCAACCCGCCGAGGCGACGCCAACGAAGAAGGAGTAGCCAAAGCCTGAACCTCAACCGCTAACGACCGAGTCCCCTCAACCACCAAAGCCACGCATGAACCCGAAACTGGACCCGACCCAGCCGCACGCTGCTGAATAAACACATGAGAAGGATCCGAAATTCCAGCCAAACCCTCCTCCCGCATCTCAAACACACCAATCTCATCAGTCGGACCAAATCGATTCTTCACACCGTGCAACATCCGCAGCATCCCCACCTTATCGCCGCTCATCTGCAACACCGCATCCACCTGGTGCTCCAACACCCTCGGACCCGCAATATTTCCATCCTTAGTAACGTGACCACTCAAAACCAAAGCCGTATGACTAGCCCGAGCCACCTCGCCCAAAAACGCAGCACACTCCCTAATCTGCGAAACCGTCCCAGCCGGTGAATCCAAATCAGGATGAGTCGCAGTCTGTATCGAATCGACAATCGTCACGGCAGGTTTCAAATTGGCAATATGATCAACAATCGTCAAAGCATCGCCCGTGCCGATCATGAACACCCGATCGCCAGTCACGCCCAAACGAGAAGCCCGAATACGAATCTGCTCCAACGCCTCCTCACCAGTCGCGTAAAGAACCGTCTTACCCGATTCAGCAATCGCCTCAGCAGCCTGTAATAGAAGGGTCGACTTACCAATCCCCGGATCGCCCGCAAGTAAAACCGATGACCCAGCAACGAACCCACCACCCAAAACCCGATCCAACTCATCAATACCCGTCGGCATATGAGCAACACCATCAGTGGAAATTCGACTCAACTCAACCGCACGAAACCGGTCATCGGTGCCCCCTACCCTCCTTTGGGCGGGATCGAGGGAGGGTAAATTGCCGCTGCGACCAAGTCGTCCGACGACGCCCGGAGCTAACGAAGACGAGCCATCGCCATTCCCGCCCGTATCGGCACGCTCCGACCCAAAACCTTCAGTCGCTCGACTCACCCGATCGATAATCCCCGGCGCCTGCCGTGCCGACTCCGCACGAACAACCTTCTCCACCACCGTGTTCCACTCACCACACTCCGAACACTTGCCAACCCATTTCGGCGTAACCCGCCCGCAACCACTACATTCAAACTTAGATTTAGAAGATTTCTTTGCCATGCCTATTGCGAATCCTGTAGCTGTCCCCTTCCGGATGGAAGGGCTAGGGTAGGAGAATTGTGACTCGCGACCAAGTCGTCCGACGACGCCCGGAGCCATAACGAGATTGTGGCGCATAGCCGAGTTACACAGTAACGAGAGCGACTAATGAGATTGCCGACGCCCAACCAAGTCGTTCGCCGACGCCCAGAGATAAACGCAGTATGACGTTTCACCCATCTACCGCCAAGTGCAAACGACAATTTAACATGGAGGCAAATTCCGATGAATAACTATCAGCCCACCCCCCAACAACCGATAACATTCTGGTTCCACAATCATCACCCACTGCAATATCCACGCCACCACACACCATGCCCACATCCCAACTCCAAACACTCGCCAACACCGTCGGAGCACTCCTTAAAGAGCGCGGCGAAACCATCGCCATCGCCGAATCATCAACCGGGGGACTCCTCTCCGCAGCCCTACTAGCAGTCCCCGGCGCATCCGCCTACTACGGCGGCGGATCAGTCGTCTACACCTCGGCAGCAAGAGAGCTGTACCTAGGCATCAACTTCGACGACCACCCCGGAATGCGATCTGCCAGCGAACCCTACGCAGCGCTACTCGCAAAAACCAGCAGAACTCTGATCAACACAACCTGGGGACTAAGCGAAACCGGAGCCGCAGGCCCCACCGGCAACGGATACGGCGACGCCGCCGGCCACACCTGCATCGCAATCTCAAGTGAAAACGTGAACATAGAAATCACACTCGAAACCGGCGAAACAAACCGCCAAAAAAACATGCAAGTCTTCGCCGAAACCGCCTTA
>CAWVRY010000093.1:0-3333 GCA_963932695.1 uncultured bacterium
AAAAAAAAATTGCGCATACACGTCATATGGAGTTAGTCTGATTGGGAAATGATTTTTCTTAACACACACCTGACCGACTGCCTCTGTTGCTGTACCACCTCTGAGGAGATGGCACCCTAAGATCGCGCACAAGCACGTACCGGAATGCCAACCCTCGCTAATCGAAAGCGGGGGTTTTTTTTTGGCAATTACTAATTCACAAAAATACATCAATCAATGACAACTGACTCTCTTCCAATAGAGAACTCCAAACCGAACGCTCTCCGACCTATCTCCGGCCAGACTTTCACCGGCATAGCGGTCGTACTCCTTAGTCTCATTACTGCGCTATTTATTTCACGTATTGACGGTGAAGTAGCTGCAATTTGGATACTCGCCAACGCATTCGGTCTAACTCTTCAACGATCACGTTTTTGCTTCGCATCTGCATTCCGAGACCTTTTCCTTTTTGGCTCGGGCCACAATATGAAAGGCATCATCATAGGGATGGGAATTTCAACGATCGGCTTTGCAGCGATCATGCATTGGATCATCCCAAACCCAGGTGCTGGATTCCTTCCGGCTGAAGCGCACATCCTTCCGGTCGGACTCTCAGTAGTAGTCGGTGGTGTTCTGTTCGGCGTGGGAATGGTTATCGCCGGCGGATGTGTTTCCGGTTCGCTATACCGAATGGCTGAAGGTTACGTAGCTTCATGGGTAGCCATCATCGGTGTCATCATCGGTCTCGGCGCACTCACACTCACCTGGAACTGGTGGTGGGCCTTCTCTATCTCAAACGAACCGAAAGTATGGCTCCCATCGGTAGGTAGCCTCGGTTACACCGGTGCAATTGTTATCACACTGCTCGGACTTGTTGCTATCTACCTTCTTGTAACTTTCATGGAGTACAAGAACGGGCTGTTCATGCCACACATCAATAAGAAGATCATCCCTGCCCTGAACTTCGACGATCGTGTTCGAGCAACTCTCGATCCTGTGTTCAAACGCGGCTGGCCGATTGCTATCGGTGGAGTCGTTCTCGGAATTCTCGGCATCATCATGTACACCATTCACATGCCCCTAGGCGTAACTGGTGAACTGATGCGAGCATCACAACTAGGTCTCGGTTGGATGGGTGTTGATGTACCTGTACTCGACGGACTGTCGACTCTCGGTGGCTGTACTGGCCGATCCGGTGAACCGGGACTCCTCGGTCACACGTTCGCCATTACCGTTGGACTTCTACCCGGCGCACTAATTGGCGCATTGTTTGCAGGCGAGTTCAAACTTCGCCTACCAACCCAAAAGCGTCGTTACGTCCAGTCAATCACTGGTGGAGTAATGATGGGTTATGCATCGGGTCTCGCAGTCGGCTGCACCATCGGTGCGTTTTTCTCGGCAGTTCCTTCCCTTTCCTTGTCAGGATGGGTGTTTGGATTAGCAATGGCCGCCGGGGCGTTCACAGGAACGCAAGTAATCAAGAGGATCGGCTAAAACACCATGCCAGAACTTATCGAAGTTGATCTTCGTGGCGTCCCGATGCCTCTGCATCTGCAACGGGCCACTAAAGCCGTAGCAAGCGCATCCGAAGGAAATGAAGTAGTACTCACGACTGATCAAGAAGTCGTTATCAAGTACGTTCCTTCCGCCGCCGCCAAAGAAGGCCTAAAGATGCGTATGTCGATGCCAGACGAAGATGTTTGGCGAATCAAACTATCGCGAGATAGCAACAAGTAAAAAGGGAAAGAGGACAGATATATGGCTGATGAGCAAATACCGATCTTGGATGTGCGTGGAGAAATCTGTCCATACCCAATGCTGAAGACAAACGAGGCGCTGGATGGCGACCATAAAGGCGTTGTAACTATCGACGTCCTTACTGACCACCCACCTGCGCTGTCGACCGTCCCGCCCCAAGCTATGAAGCGGGGTTACGAAATTGAGATAGATGAGCTAGGTGCCGGCGAATGGCGCATGAGATTATCCAAAATTTAGTTTCATAGGAGAAACATAATGATTGTTCGTTCCAAATTTATACAGTTGATCACACTATCGGCACTCGTTGTCGCAGCTACGGTTATTTCAGCTTGTTCGTCTACTGAAGAAATTGTTGTCGACACCCCTGCAGAAGCTGAAGCTTCAGGCAAGCTCGTAAGCTCTGACTGGATGCTCGAGAACCTCGACAACGAAGACGTTGTGGTTGTCGACCTACGAAAAGAAGAAGACTACGCAGCTGGACACATTCCGGGTGCTATTCAACTTGACCCTAAAGCCGTATTCCAACAGGAAGACGAGAATGGTGTAGCAGGTATGCTTCCAGCTGCCGCTCACATTGCAACTACATTATCTGAGCTGGGTATCGAGCCTAGCGATACTGTTGTGTTCTACGACAGCAATTCAAACCTGTGGGCAAGCCGAGCTCTTTGGGCTATGGATGTTTACGGCCACAGCGACTCTAAGCTTATTGATGGTTCGTGGAACTACTGGAGCGCAAACGAGCTCAATACATCAACCGATGTTCCTGAGATCACTGCATCTAACTACGCTTTCACTGCAGCACCTGACCTCAGCATTATTGCTGGATGGGAAGAAGTTCTGGAATCAGTAGACGATCCTTCAAAGATCGTTTGTGACACACGTTCTCCTGAAGAATTCTCGGGCAAGGACGTTCGAGCCGCTGCCGGTGGTCACATTCCTGAATCCGGTAATGTGAACTGGAACCGCTCAGTAAACGAGCAGGGCGAATTCCTTCCTGCCGCTGAATTGCGAGTGATCTACGAAGGCGAAGGCATTCAGGGCGACAAGGTCGTATTCACGCTTTGCCAAACTGCTGTTCGAGCAACACACTCATGGTTCGTTCTACAGGAACTTCTTGGATACGAAACTGTGAAGGTTTACGACGGATCATGGACTGAGTGGGGCAACAGCGACCTTCCAATTACTACCCGATAGTAATTATTGCGATCAAACAAAATAAAAAAGCGCCGGCTCCACTGCGAGTCGGCGCTTTTTTTATGCACATTTAGTCGAAATAAGAAGTAAAACCCTCTTCCAATATAAGTTTATAAGCGACGGCTCAAACTAAGTCATGCCCTGTCTAGCGAAACCTCACGTAAACACTGTGCTTGGTACCTGTAATTTTCGTAGACAGCCAAAGAACATCAACTTGCAGCCGTTGCCGATCCAGTTACGGCTTAGCAAAATGGCTACCAATCTGTATCCTTCCCGTAAATTCCTACTTTCGACTCAACAGTTGAAGTACGAAACTGGGTTTTGCCCGAAAAAAACTCATGACGTGGTCTATTACGTAACTGGAGACACTGATGTCTGATTCGGAACTATATTCACCTTCGG
>CAWVRY010000094.1:0-3124 GCA_963932695.1 uncultured bacterium
TAAACATTTTATTATCCATTTGATTACGCACAGCTAAATCCTGAAATTAGTCGGTCAAATCTGATCTGCAGAGCAGTGGAGTCAGGTCCGGTAGCAGTCATAGATAACTGGGTGCCTAAATCCGCACACGACCAAGCCCCTATAAGCCCTCCGGTTGCGTCGCCGCCAGAGGCATTGGTACTCAGAAATCCTGCGTATCTGCCGTCACTGCCATCAACGGTAACGTCACCGTTGTTAAACAATGCGAAGGAACGGTCAGGATTGCTCAATTGTTGAAGTTGATATGTCAGATCGATAGTTTCTTGCGTAGTGCTGACAGCCTGAGGCTGCCAGAAGAGAATGATATTGGCGCCGTTGTAGTTGAAAGTCATCAAACCCTGTGAAGAGTCGGCGGTAGACCCCAGCCAATCCGCAATGTTCAGGCTCGAAGTAGCAAAGCTGGCGTCTTCGTCCAATTCGACGGTAAAGCCGAATTGCTTATAGATATTCGTAAGCGGAGCCGGTGTTGCAGTCGGGGGAGGTGTTGCAGTCGGGGCAGGTTTTGATGTCGCCGTAGGAGCAACCGTTGGTGCCGGTGCTGCTGTTGGAGCCGGGGCGCTGGTGGGTTGTTTTATCGGCGAAGGAACTTTAGTGGGTTCAGGATCAGATGGCTCAGTCGTCGCTGTTGATTCGATTTTCTCGACGGTTGGCGGAGGTGAATTTTCCGCTTTTGCGGTCGATTCCTCCGGAACAATTGATTCGTCGGATTCGTCGGATGAACAACCAACTGCTGCGACTATGAGGAGGAAAACCGTGAATCCAAGAAATACGTGTATTTTCCACGATTTCAGTCTAGTACTCATCAACGGCGCCCACCTAATTTTTCTAGTAGCTGTTGCGACTGGAAGAGATAAATTCGTTCCAGTCCTAAGTTACATTTTTTCGTTAAAAATGAATTTTTATAGGATTAATAATATTAAACCTACGGCTAATCCGACTAAATAATATTTTGTATCCAAAAACTTGTCAACAATTATCACGAGAGGACATAGAAAGAAGCGGCCGAGGGAAACTTCTAAGCCATTCACGTCGCCGTAAGTGCGTGGAACGGGTACAGCGTGTATTACCCGCAGTATCCAAACGCAGGGCTTGTATTGTGCTCAACCAACCCAGAGCGACACAGCGACGTGTCCTGAAGTCTCTCGACGATGAAGAATCCCTGACAAACGACATCATCAAGCTTGCAGTACGGTTCGAGTGAACACCTTATGAACAAGACCCCAGAATAATCCGAGGTCTTGTTCATAAAGGTGTTCAGTTTGGTGACCGGCCGGGAAATTGAACCCCGAACCTAGTGATTAAGAGAACTACGCCAAGTTTGCCATATGGTTGTTGATGATTGTCATCCAACGCCCGCTGTTGAACTCGTAATCAACGCTTTTGCCTAATAATGACGCGTTCTAAGTTTGGTTCCCAAATCACATAGTGGCACCGGAATTGGCACGATTGAGGCGCACGATGTGAATCGGCGTTTCTGTTTTCATTCATAGTGAATTCTTGAGTCACATGTCCGACGAATAGTCATATTTCAATTAGCCACATGCTTGGGTTTAGCGAGGCTATCGCTGTACTTGATGCGGGCAACTCCGAACGCATCGAGTGCTCTTTGCCTCGCAAAGCGGTGATCGACAACTGGAAACGGATAGCCATCGATCGATGACGAGTTCGATGTCACCGACGGTGATTCCCAAGGTACGTGGATGTAGCGATCCGCAACTCCCCGTAACTCGGGAACCCATTTGCGGACGTATTCTCCATTGGGATCAAACTTTTTACCTTGCAACACTGGATTAAACACCCGGAAATACGGCGCAGCATCAAGTCCGGTCCCGGCTGTCCACTGCCAGCCACCAATATTTGCAGCTGTGTCGCCGTCTATCAGTTTTTTCATGAACCACAGTGCGCCTTGTCGCCAATCGATCAGCAGGTCTTTGACGAGGAACGATGCGACGATCATCCGGCAACGGTTGTGTATCCATCCCTCAGAAGAAAGCTGTCGCATCGCTGCGTCAACGATCGGGTACCCAGTTGATCCTTGCTGCCATAGTTCCATATCATCCACGGATTCGCTCCAATCGATGTGTTCGAACTCAGGACGGAGTGACTTCTTTATCGAATCCGGGAAGTGGTAGATCGCTGACTGGTAAAACTCCCTCCATATCAATTCACTCAACCAAGTGCGGACCGACGTACTTTCTGATCCGGACAGACCTTGATCTGAGAGTAGATCTGATGCTTTCTCGACAAGCAACTCGCTCGATACCATCCCGAAGTTGATGTAGGGCGATAGACCTGACGTCGTATTCCCATCAACTCGTGATCGGTCTTTCCCGTAACTGAATAAGGCACCACCGGATGAGATGAACCGATTAAGCACCTTCATAGCTTGATGTTCACCCGCCTGTGGAGAGATCACTTTCTTAGATAGATCATTCGATTCCATGATGTCAGTAGCAGCGAAGTTGACTGACTCAGGATTCAAATCGATAGCGGCCTGCCTAGGCAGCCTTTGCCATTTATTACGGTATGCCGAGTAGACCTTATAAGGTGCTCCTTGATCGGTCAGGATTTCCTCTGGATGAAAAACTGTGAGCCCGCCAACCAGATTCAAGTCAGCGCTCAACCCAACATCTCTATCCCTTCTACTTGCATAGGGGGTAAAGTCTTCTTCTGCAAATATCGGCGCATTCAAGGCGCGGGACAGTTCAGGAAGAATCAGACGGGGATCGCCGGACTTTATAAACAGGCGGCTGCCAAGCTTTCTCAGGTCTGAATTCAGAGACTCCAAACCGGAGTTAAGGAAGTGCGTCCGTTTTTCGGATTCAGGTCCCTCGAGCCTTGGATCAAGGACGAACACAGGGATGACAACTCGTCTGCCCAATGATGCAGCTTCAAGAGCACGGTTGTTATTGATACGGAGATCGCGCCGGACCCACCAGATCGCTCTCCTCGACGAGATCAATCTGCGTCGGTTATCTACTATTGTTGCCAATGAGTTTGCATCCATAGCTTCGGTTTATCGGTCAGCAAAACTTGTAATTTCCCACCGCCAAGACTCCAGTAGTGCGGGTGTTTTTCAGGATCG
>CAWVRY010000095.1:0-3082 GCA_963932695.1 uncultured bacterium
GCATGGGTCAGGCTGCGGGCGTCGCAGCGGCGATGGCGTCGTCGACAGGCGGGAATAACCGAAGTATCTCGATCACGGAGCTGCAGGATCGTTTGGTCGCTGCCGATGTCATACTTGATCCTGCGTCTGCGATGCGGGGGCTGTAATGCGTTCTCTCTGAGGAGCAACTGTTGACTGGTAACGGAAACAAGCAAGACGATGACGGCCATGAACGGGCATGGGGCAAGGCTGAGCTAAAACTCCCGGCGTTGCCCCCACTAATTTTTTTTGGGCCTGTAATTCTTGGTGCTCTGATTCATGTTTTCATCTGGCGTGGAGAAGTTATTGGCGGGACGATCGGTCTCGTTGTTGGTCTGGTGCTCATCACGGTCGGAGTGCTGCTGATTTACTGGTCATGGGTCACGATGAGACGGCACGGTGAACATCCTGAACCGGGGGAGCCTACGGAAACGCTCGTTACTGATGGTCCGTTCAAGCGAACCCGAAATCCGATCTATTCTGGATTTCTATTGATCGCTGCAGGTTTGGCGATTTCGTTGAACGCTATGGCGATACTGGTTTCGGTGTTCTTCGGCGTCGCTTTGCTAACGGCTTTGGTCATTCGTCGTGAAGAGGCGTATCTGTTGCGTGAGTTTGGTGAGATTTACACCAAGTACGAGAATCGCACGGGACGCTGGATTTAGTCGTGCGGATTCGGGAGTGCAATCGCATTTGGAAGCAAAGGTCCTGACAGAACCACTGCCAAGTAATTACGTAGTTCGTCGGACGCGTTGCAGAATATTTCAAATCCTGCCACATCGGTTCGTAACGATTGTCGTTCACCGACGAGTTCAACTCTGCCCGAACTCCACCAATTACACCGTGCAGTCGCTAGTTTGGAATATGCTACTCAGGTTATGGCGATTGCGGCCAGAGCTTTTTCGATATGCCGGTGCTTGGCATGCCTACTGCGATAGCGGCGATAAGGCCCATGCCGAGGCTGATCCACATGGCGAGATCGTAGTTGCCGTGCGTGTCGTAAATCTTGCCTGCTAGCCAGACTGCGCTCGAAGCTCCGAACGGCATGACCATGAACATCGTGCCGTAGATAGTTCCTAGCTTTCGGAGTCCGAATTCATCTGAAGTAACCGTGCCTGTAAGTGAAATTACCGATGTCCACGAGCTCCCGATTATCACGACTCCAAGAATCGCCATCGGAAGACTGCCTGCCATCAGAAGTACTGCGTATCCTAGTGCTCGCATTGCGTACGAGATAGTGAGTAGCGGTCGACGTCCGAACCTATCGGCAATAAATCCGAAGCTTAGGCCGCCTGCTAGTCCGGCGATTCCGACTGTTGCGAGCGCACCCGCTCCCTGCACAGCTGTTGCTCCAAAGTCAGTAGCGAAAGCGATGAAGTGGGCATTCACGAAGCCCATTGTGTAACCTCATATGAAGAAGCCAATCGTAAGCCGCCAGAACAGCCCCGTGCGGCACGCCTGACCGAACGACATTCCCGCGTTGGGGTCGGCAGATCCTTTGCTGAAATCTGCGACATCGATAGCTTCGCCTTCGACGTAGCCGTCGGCGTGATGACCGGGTGCGGGTCTGCTCTTGAGCAGTAGGAATACGAGAGGAAGTATTAGTAGGAGCAGAATTGCGCCGAGGATCATATAACCCTCTCGCCAGCCGATGTATGCGACTGCGACTGCTGCGATTGGCACGAGAGCCGTTTCACCAGCAGCAGAGCCGGTTCCGGCAAGCGACATGGCGAGTCCACGCCGTTTGGTGAACCACGCTCCGATGATTTTCGCCACGGCTCCGGGTGATGCGAGAGTGAACCCGATTCCCATGATGATGAACGTGAGGTAGACCTGCCAAAGTTCTTGAACCTGTGACATTGCTGCGAGAGCTAGTCCGCCGATTAGCACGCCGATTGCGGCGACGTACTTTGGGTCGTACTTATCGGCGAGCATTCCAGCTACGGGACGTAAACCGCCTGTGGCTAATCCTGCGATTGCTAGCGCACCTGCGAGTGATCCTCGGCTCCAGTCGAATTCTTCAGTGACGGGCTTCAGGAACACGCCGAACGAGAATCGCGATCCGGCGCCCCCGAAGAGCATGAGCGCTGTGCCGAGAACGACTATCCAGCCGTAGTGAATATTACGAATTTTGGAGATTATTTCGGTTACCGGATAAGTGGGTGACACTAATTAAAATGGCAGAGCAGGTGGTAGAAAAGGGTATCTGATCTCCCCGGGTGTGGGTGTGCTCGGGATCGGTTGTTTAGCATCATGGTCGAACCTGGCCAACCCTGCCCAGATCCCTCGGCTGCACTCGGGAAGTCGATGTTACGTAGGGAGCGATGCCACAAAAAAAGGGGATGACCGAAGCCATCCCCTTTTTGTAATTCGCTTTTGCGATTAGTCGATTACGACTTGGCTGCTGAGCAGACGGTGTCGATGATCAACTGGCTAACCACGTATGGGTCAACGTTGGCGTTGGGTCGTCGGTCTTCGATGTAACCCTTGCCGGCCTTTTCAACCTGCCAAGGAATTCGAACCGAAGCGCCACGGTCGGATACGCCGAATGAGAACTCGTCGAAACGCTGTGTCTCGTGAGCACCGGTGAGTCTAAGCTCAACACCAGGACCGTAGTTTGCGATGTGAAGTTCTGGCTTGCCAGGAGCGCCGAGTGATTCGGCAGCTTCTACACATTTGTCGAAAGATTCACGCATCTCGTTTGTCGAGAAGTTGGTGTGGCAACCTGCGCCGTTCCAGTCACCTGCAACAGGCTTAGGATCGAGCGTTGCAGAAATCGGGATTCCCTTAGGACCGAGGTAGTCTTCAGCGATTCGGTAGAGCAACCATCGAGCGACCCACATTTCGTCACCGATACCAGGAGCGGTGATTGGTCCGATCTGGAACTCCCACTGCCCGGGCATAACTTCAGCGTTGATACCTGAAATGTGGAGACCTGCGTCTAGGCAAGCCTGAAGGTGAGCGTTTACAACTTCACGACCGAAAATTTCGTCGGAGCCAACGCCACAGTAGTATCCGCCCTGAGGTGCAGGGAAGCCGTTGTCGGGCCAGCCGAGAGGAGCAT
>CAWVRY010000096.1:0-3046 GCA_963932695.1 uncultured bacterium
CCACAACCGATCTTTGCATCAAATCTTCAACTTTCCCTCGTCACCATAAAATGATTCCTAACAACATCATCATACCCCTCCCCCCCCGGTAGGATGTACCATTCATGTAATTGCTCGAGTTCAAGTTAAATTTTTGAAAATATGATGATCCACGAACACGCAAATCACGAAAACGATCACGCAGAGCACGATGCTGCCAAAGCCGATACGCGAAACGACGCTATCAAACGGCTCAGCTACATCGAGGGGCATCTGGCTGGCGTGAAAAAGATGGTCGAGGAAGATCGATACTGTGTCGATATCCTCCGCCAAACGTTTGCCGTACGTCGTGCGCTCCAAAAACTCGAATCTCAACTGATCGACGGCCACCTTCGTACTTGCGTGGTCGACGGCGTGAAACAAGGCCGTGAAGAACAGGTACTTAGTGAATTAGTGGAGTTATACGAAATTGCAGACCGCTAATACAGATCGACTTCCCTCCCAAGTGGAAGTCGACGAAAACCTCTCAACCCTTACGTTCAGCGTCGGCGGAATGACCTGTGCCGCCTGTGTTCACCACGTAGGAAACGCACTACGAGATATTCCTGGGATTGTCGAATCTCAAGTGAGCCTCGCTACTGAAATCGCGACCGTCGGATTCGCCCCAAACGCAGTTTCGAAACCTGAACTACGCGACGCACTTTCGGGAGCCGGGTATTCGGTACGAGGTTTCGCAGACGAAGACACTTCGATATTTGCTGACGGCGATAAAAAAACCAGAGAGGTCGAACTAAAAACTACTAGCGACATGATGGTCATCAGCTTGATAGTTGCTTCAGTCATCATGATATCGATGAACTACAGGTCGATCGATTCACTCTCGAATCTTTCACCAACAGCGATCAACATCTTCTTCCTCGTATTGGCGACCCCAGTTCAGTTCTGGGCAGGTGCTCGGTTCTACAAGTCGGCGTGGTCGGCGGCTCGATTACGTACATCGAACATGAACACGCTCGTCGCCATCGGCACGTCGGTTGCTTACTTCTATAGTGTCGCAGTAACGATATTGCGACCAATGTTCGAAGACTCATTAACCTTTTCGGGCGCTGCCGTCGGAGGATCGCATTCGACGGGAACATATTTCGACGTATCTGCGGCGATAATCGGTCTCATACTGCTGGGACGATGGCTTGAAGCGAGAGCTCGGGGCAGAACTTCCGATGCGATCAAGAAGCTGATTGGCTTGCAGCCCGCTACGGCTGTAATCATCCGAAACGGCGAGCCCGCCGAGATCGAAATTGCCGATGTCACCAGTGGCGACACGATTGTATTGCGACCGGGCGAGCGGGTACCTGTCGATGGCGAAATTACCGAAGGCACGACCGCTGTCGATGAATCGATGCTCACTGGCGAAGCGGTTCCAGTCGAAAAGCTACTCGGGGACCATCTCTACACCGGAACTGTGAACGGCATGGGCGCTGTCAGATTCACTGCCGTATCGGTCGGACGCGACACTGTCCTCGCTGGAATCGTACGCATGGTTCAGCAAGCCCAGTCGTCACGTGCGCCAATCGAGCATTTGGTCGACCAAGTAACCGCCCGCTTCGTTCCAGCCGTGTTGGGCATAGCGATCGTCACCTTTGCCATATGGTCGTTCCTCGCACCGGAACCAGCGATCATCAACGCATTATTAATGACAGTCGCCGTTCTGGTCATTGCTTGCCCTTGCGCACTAGGCCTAGCGACTCCAACTGCCATCATGGTAGGCATGGGCCGTGGAGCCTCATCAGGCGCTCTTATACGTAATGCCTACACACTCGAACGTGCTCACCGGATCGACACAGTCGTATTCGATAAAACTGGCACGCTCACAGAAGGAAAGCCCGTTGTTTCCAGCTTGAAGGCGATCAGTGTGAGCGAAAACAAGCTAATTGAACTTGCAGCTGCCGTGGAAGCTAGCTCCGAGCACCCGCTCTCCGGAGCCGTGCTTGCCGAAGCCCAAGCACGCAACATCGTTATTTCTGCTGCGGCCGACGTCGTAGCTGTTCCGGGTCGTGGCATCACCGCTACAGTCGAAGGCGAAAAAATCACTGTGGGCAGTGCAGAGTTCATAGCAGCCGCTTCATCGGAAGATTACGATTTCACAGAGTATAGTTTTGCGATTTCCGAACGTGGCGAAACAGTTTTGGGTGTGGCGAAAGACGGTGAGCCTATCGGGTTTATCGGAATTTCCGACACCGTGAAGCCCGGAGCCAGCGAAGCAATTCGACAACTCACAAATCGTGGCATACGGGCAGTAATGCTTACTGGCGACAACCAACGCACTGCCGACAAAGTTGCTCAGTCGATCGGTATCGAGCATGTTGTCGCTGGCGTGCTTCCCGACGGCAAGGCGAATGTAATTACAGAACTTCAAAGCGAAGGTAGAGTCGTAGCGATGGTTGGCGACGGTATTAACGATGCGCCAGCACTGGCGACTGCTGATGTTGGCATCGCCATCGGATCGGGCACCGATATTGCGATTGAAGCTGCCGACGTAACGATCACTTCGGGCGATCCAGCAATTGTGGCGGAGTTGATCGATCTTAGCCGCAGTACGATGCGCACCATCAAGCAGAATCTGTTCTGGGCGTTTTTCTACAACGTATTATTGATCCCAATCGCCGCCGGAATTCTGTATCCGGTGTTCAGCGACGGCACGGTTCCAGGAATCCTGCAACCGATAATTGGCCAAATCGGATTCCTCAATCCAATCGTCGCTGCCGGAGCGATGGCATTCAGCTCGGTAACGGTCGTAACCAACTCTCTCCGCCTTGGTCGCGGGGGGACGAAATAAAAGAGCAACTGCAATCCATGCCAATTGATGCCGATATCTATTTCAAGTAAACGACCTAAGTAATCAGTAAAAACGAACTAAGAGACACGAAGAAATGAAAATTCCATTCCTAAGCGGTGGCAAATCCGAACAGGCAATCGACCCTGTGTGCGGCATGAGCGTCGATACCGGCAATCCCGGCGGCGGTGCTTCGACTCACGCCGGACAGGTCTACTACTTCTGCGGTCCTGG
>CAWVRY010000097.1:0-2905 GCA_963932695.1 uncultured bacterium
AAACGGTAGATCGAGGAACGATGACGAGGTTCGTTCCAACTCTGATTGGCTCGAATTTTTGATTGCGCCATTCATCGTCACTGACTTCAAGTTCTTCGACTTCGGGAAGATCGACCAAGTGGCGAATCAGTCGTACGCCAACGTCGATAGCTGTCTTGCGACTTTCTGTCGTCGGATCAAGCGGTAGCCAGCCCCGAATCGTCACCCACGCAGTGGGATCTGGTGATTCGCCTTCGTCAGGATTAAAACCGCCCTGTCGTTCGACTGAAGCCGATCCTTCACCGTGAATATTGAACAGGTGGGTGAGCGGTTCGACGTACTCGGGTGGTGCTTTGATGCTGAGCTGAAGCCAGCGCATCTGTCCTACCTCTTTTGTTGGCTGATATTGCTGAATATTGGTAGGGCCACAGGTCAACTGTTAGGAGTTGCTTCCTTCGCCGCGGAAAGCGTCTTTGAAACGATCAAAGATACCTTGATCCGTACCAGAGTTTTCTTTGACCCGTTCTAGCCCGAACGAGTCTGCAAGTTCTTCAAGAAGTTCCGTCTGGCGCTCGCTTAGCTTGCCAGGTGTCATCACCTTTAGCTCAACTAGCTGATCACCACGTCGACCTGCGGCACCCATGTGAGGAATGCCTGCGCTCTTGATTCGAGTCACGGCACCCGATTGTGTACCTGGCTTCACATCGATGTCGATCGAGCCCTCTAGGGTTTCCACATTGATGATTCCACCCAAAGCGGCCATTGCCATGTTCACTTCTGCGGTCATCATTACGTCGTTGCCACGACGGGTGAAGACCTTGTCTCGCTGTACCCCGATGTGAACGTATAGATCGCCGTTTTGAATACCGGTGCCACCTGATTCACCTTCTCCGTGAATCAACAATTTTACGCCGTGTTCAACACCTGCAGGAATTTTCACTTCGATCTTGCGAGATTGGCGTTCAGTTCCTCGGCCCGAGCACTGCTTGCAAGCAGTTTTTACCTGCCGACCTTCACCCTGACACGTTGGACAGGCGGTGACCTGTTGGAACTGTCCGAAGAACGTTCGTTGGGTACGACGGACTTTGCCTTCACCGTGGCAGGTAGAACATTCGACAACGTCGGTTCCAGGTTCTGCCCGGTTACCGTCGCATCGATCGCAGCGTTCCATTCGCTTGAGTTCGAGTTCACGGGCGACACCAAATGCGGCGTCGCGGAAAGATACGTTTATCTGAAACTCTAGATCGGCTCCTCGATTGGCAGCTTGACGAGTAGACCCGCCAAAGAACGAATCGAAAATATCTCCGACGCCACCAAAGCCTTCGAAACCGTCAAACCCACGACCAGTCTGACCGTTCACACCCTCGTGGCCGAACTGATCGTACTGCGCTTTTCTCTTAGGATCGCTTAGAACCTGATACGCCTCGTTGACCTCTTTGAATCTGTCGCTGGCGTCGGCCGCCTTGTTGCGGTCGGGGTGGTACTGCAGTGCCTGCTTCCGAAACGCCTTTTTGAGATCTTCCGGCGTGGCATCACGGGCAACACCGAGAACCTCATAGTAATCACGTTTACTAGTTGTCATATATAGCGGCCACTGGTCCTGTAGCGAAAGTCTGTTTTATAGCGGAGTTTGAGATCGGCGCGAAGAAACACGCGGACATGTTAATTATAGACCTGAGATGAGATAAATCCGAATGAGGGTGCAAACCCAAACGAGAACAAAAACTAGCGAGAATTGACGATAGGCTATTACGGGCGGACTAACCGCCGTAGAACATCATCGTCATTTGATCGAGATGATTCGCCATGTATCGAACGGCCGGGATAGCTGTTTCGTATTCCATGCGAGTTGGGGCCATAACGCCGATCATTCCCTCAGCGGAAGTCGAGGTTCCGTATCGACTGAATACGATCGAGAAGTTCTTTAGAACGTCTTCTTTGTGCTCGTCGCCGATCACGACGCTTGTCACGCCGCGTGGATCGCCTACGCTTGCTAGTACAGCTGTCGCTTGAGAATCTTCAATCAACCAAGTTGCGCCTTGTGACATAGCGGGATCGGCGAGCAGTTCCGGCTGTTGGAACAGTTTGCCTATACCGCTGATTCTTTTTTCATTGCGGATTGAGGTGTCATGTTGCCGCAGAGCCGTCACAGCAGAGTCGAAGGCCTGGCGCTCGAATCCTTCGCCTATGTGCGCTGAACGGTCGACTAGGTTGTTGGCCGAAACACCGACAATCGCTTCGCTGAGCTTGTTGCGGGTGTGTTCGATTTCCGAGTTTGAAACAAATGAATCGAGATTTATAACCTGTTTGTAAACGCTGGCTTCTTGCAGCACAACGATTACGACCACAAGCATTTCTTGCAGACGAAGTAATTCGATGCTCTTGACTGGCGCTGGCGCTGCTCGGGGAACGGTCGTGAACGCCAAGGTGTCCATGAGGCCCGCCAGGATTTCCGATGCTGAATCGACCCATTCTTCAATGTGAGATCGAACGGAACTAAATTCCTGATCGATACGTGCGGAAACACGAGGGTTCAGACTCGTTTCGGGGTTGAGAGAGGCGACGAACTGTCGGTAGCCACTATCAGAAGGAATTCCACCTGATGACACGTGCGTGCGGCGAATGAGACCGTCTTCTTCGAGTGCAACCATATCGTTGCGAATAGTCGCAGGGCTTGCTTTCAGCTTGGTCGAACGAGCGACAGTACTAGAGGCAACGGGGGACGCGGTCTGAACGTGTTCAGAAACGATGAACTTGAGTATTTCTCGTTTTCTCGAGGTTAGAGTCGGCATGCTTGTTCAAACTGCAAATTGCGGTGCGAATTTCTCGCAAGGCGGTGACGTACACGGTTCGGCATAGGTTCCGATGAAGTTAGCATGCAGTTTTCCCGAGCGTCAACGGCAATACAGCGATTGAAAACTCGAAA
>CAWVRY010000098.1:0-2824 GCA_963932695.1 uncultured bacterium
GGATTCAAGACAGCCATTTGAGAAACGTCGTGCAGCTAGAAGAGGCGTGGCTAACCGAAGAGTGGTCCGACCGATTCGGTATGCCCGGTTCCACCGAAATCGGCTTCGGTGATGGCCCCGAAGAGGTGGCAGCGATTAGGCCGCCTAGGGCGATATTATTGGGCTATCACGATCGTGTGGTAGGTAGGGTGCTCGAGTATCTACCTACTGTTGACGCTGCCGAGTTAGATCGCATCGTCGACACGAACTACGATCCCCACGTTACAGCTGGTATTCGCCTGATGAGCGTAGTACAGGACAACACGCAGCATGCCGGTCAAGCTCGGTACATTCGAGGGATGATCGAACGACTGGGCGTTTAGGCGATGACGGGCTCAGCGATCAACGGTTGCATGACGACCAAGATTTTCCGTCGACCCAATGGTCCCCCAGGTCGACGTACTAAGCCGTCGAATCGAGTTCAATTAGCGTCGGTTGAAGAGGCAAAACAAAATGGCTTTATAGCCTGTAAGTCTGCAAGCCGGTCAGCCCTGCGAATGGCAAAGCTTGGTTGCCTAAATACGAGCGATAGCTAAACGTTCCACTTGTTGCTGACGGTCTTCACTGTCGGCGAGACTCTCTCAGCGTTTTCCATGATTCCGGCGAATACTTGATCGTGAATCGGACGTGCCACCCATTCGAGTCGAAGCTCTTCCGACTCCCAGTAGGAAACTACTTCGATATCTTCAGAAGAATCGTCCTTGAACGGTGTGAGCATTGCTGCCTGCACAAATCCCGGCTGCTCCGACATCGTCGAAATCCACGGATCGTTAATCGCTGCACGCAGCGCATCTGTTTTACCAGCTTTTGGGGTTAGGTAAACGTGAAGGGTAATCATTTTGAGAGCCTCGTTTGTGCGGTTTCTCGAACTCACATTCGTATATATATCAAGAGAAAATTAGTTAAGAAATACTGGGGCCAGCAACGTTCACTCGAGTGCGATATAGAGATGTCGAGGCGGTGATGTACAGGCTCTTTAGATCATCGTCGCCCCAAGTGAAATTCGCTGTAACTTCGGGGATTTTAATCACTCCCAGAGCGGTCGCATCGGGAGAGTAAACGTGAATTCCAGCCGGACCCGTGCAATATATATTGCCCTCGGAATCGAGTTTCATTCCATCGCAACCGCCATCACCAGAACCTTCTGGAGTCGCCCAAACCTCGCCGCCCGAAATACTGCCGTCGCCAGCTACATCGAACACTCGAATATGTCCGTGATCGGTGTCGTTGATGAACAGTTGTTTTTCGTCTAACGAAAATGTGAGGCCGTTTGGCTGACCAAAGTCCGACGCAAGGAGTGATACCTCGCCTGACGCGGGGTCGATTCGGTAAACGCCTTGAAAGTCCATGTCCTGCTCACGAAGCAGACCAAATCCGTCCATACGACCGTAGGTGGGATCAGAGAAATAGATAGCGCCGTCCGACTTTACGATCACGTCGTTAGGGCTATTCAGCTCTTTACCAGCGTAATACGAAGCAAGCACGGTGATCGATCCGTTGTGCTCTTCACGAGTCACATCGCTCGAAGCGTGAGCGCATGAAATTAGCCTACCCTCTAAGTCGAAGTAGTGGCCGTTCTGCTTGTTGCTTGGCTGCCTGAACGTCGTAACGCCAGCAGATTCCGACCATTTCCGAACGATGTCGCCAGGCATGTCGCTGAAAACTAGCTCGTTCGTCTTAGCGTTCCACATTGCACCTTCTGTGAAGATGAAACCTGTCGCCAACTGCTCCAACGGAGCATCATCGCCAACAACCTGCCTGAATCGTTCGTCTCTGATTTCTACGCTCATAGGAATTTCCTCAACGGCTCCTGTTACTTGCGCAACAACCAGTTCACAGCGTTGGTTAGCAACTTCTGAATAGGTTCCTGCTGCAGCACGCTTAGTCGATGACCATTTGCGAGATATGCGACTCGGCCTTCACCGTATTCGTGTGAATAGCCCGAAGCCGACTGTCGACCATCATCACCCTGACTCACAGAGAACAGATCGACTCGATCGTTGTCGAACCAGATGAAGTGCTGTTCGTCATCGATTTCGTAGCTTTCAACGCCCTGAGTAATCGGGTGCGAGTTGTCGGTGATATCGACTTTGAAGTGCTGGAATGCTGGGTGGAATTGGAAGTAACCAGCAACCGTTCGTCGGTAACCGCCTTCAAATGGATAGTTCCATGCCGAGTTGTGCATAACGAGGAACGATCCGCCGGCGAGGACGAACTTCTCGATAGCTTCTTCCTGTTGAGGCTGCATCCAACGAACTGGATCGGCGTCGTGACCGTTTGGCCACTCCATACCGTCTCTCAGGAACACCAACAGCTTCGTACCTTCGAGCAGATCGGCATCGATTGACTTGAAGTCGTCGGTGTAGTGGACGCTAAGTCCTGCTTTTTCGAGAACTGGGCCGATTCCGGCGTGAGCCTCTTCAGCCTTGTGATATCGATCGCCACCAAGGAATACTGCATCTGCCATTGCGATCTCCAAAGACTGCTCGTCCTATTTCGCTCGCCTCAACAGGGCAAGTCGGGCGATCATACGCCTGTTTTCGGGTGTTGCGTCTAAGGTAGCTGGTGAGACTGAGTGAGAAGACCTGATCTCTTGAAAAGTCAGAATATGAAATTCAAGACCGTTGCATCGTAACTTGGTCTAAACCTGCACCAAACGGTTAACTCCCTTTAATAGGTAGTGGTGTTATTCTCGGTGTATACCTAATTTCTAGTTTGGCTCTCGAATGAGAGTCGAATTCCTCACACACAGCCGATCCGGTCGAAACAACCGGGTCGTTTCGCG
>CAWVRY010000099.1:0-2769 GCA_963932695.1 uncultured bacterium
GAGTCTGCGTAATCTTGCAGAGGCACTGGAGAAGAAAGGGCATCATGTTAGTCACGAGCTAGTCGGAGAGCTCCTGCATGGGATGGGCTACAGTGTAAACGCCGGGGTAATTCCGGTACGGTGGTCGGGTTAAAACCGGTACGCTTTGGGTTGTTATCGTTCAGGTTGGTTCAAGTCAAGAGTTGGGTGCCTGGTCTTTCTTTTCCTATTGCTCCATTTCAAGGCCAGTTAGGCCTTCGGCTTCTTTCGTCGCTTCCGGGCGTCTTTGAGGCGGTAGCTTTCTCCACTGGCTTCGATGATGTGCACTCGATGGGTCAAGCGGTCGAGCATCGCTCCGGTCAATCGCTCGCTTCCCATCACTTCGGTCCACTGTTCGAAGGGTAGATTGGTCGTCACGATCAGGCTCAGCCGCTCGTAGGACTTGCTGACCACTTCGAACAGCAACTCTGCCCCTGCCTTCGAGAAAGGCACGTAGCCGAGTTCATCAAGGATTACCAAATCGTGCTTCTCCATTTGGCTGAGAAAGCGTTTCAGATCGCGTTGCTCTCGTAGTTCTAACATGTGCGTCACTAAAGCGGTGACACTCCAGAACCTCACGCGTTTGCCTTGAGCACAGGCCGCAAACCCTAAGGCTGTTGCTAGATGACTCTTGCCGGTGCCTGAGTTGCCTATCATTAAAACGTTCTCTCGCGCCGCAATGTACTCGCAGGCGGCGAGTTCTCTCACCAAGGTTTCGTTGATGGATGCCTGCACTTTGAAGTCGAAGTTCTCCAGCGTCTTAATTACTGGAAACTTGGCGTTCTTGATGCGACGCTCGGCAGCACGTTGTTCGCGTTCGATCAATTCGCGCTCGGTTAGGCGCAACAGGAAGTCTCCGTAGTCGCATCCTTCTGTCGCACAGGCGGCGGCAGCCGATTCCCACTCGCGCCGGATCGTTGGAAGGCGCAGTTTCTCCAAGTGATGCTTGAGCAGCATGCGATTGCTTTCCACGCTCATGCCACCACCTCCTTTTCGGTCTGATGGAGCAAGCTCGTGTAGTCGCCTGGATCGGTGCACCCGACCTTGATCACTTTTAGGTGTTCCCGTCCATCGAGCTGGAATACTTCCGCCTCTCGGTTCTCCCCGTAGAGGTACTGCTCGATGAGTTCTTTGCGCCAGCACCCTAAATCGAGCGCTGCACTCACGGCGGCTTTCACTCGCGCCAAGCTATGGTTTTCCAACAGACGCAATATGCCAATGTATTCCTTGGTGCCATCGCTGCCGTGATCGGCTTCCAATCGCCCCCGCAGAACACGCAAGCATTCGGGTAACTCCCACCCTTCCAAGGGGCGAGCGAAGTCAAGCGCCCCAGGCTTGCGCTCTAGCAAAGCCAAGTAATGAATGGGATCAAAACGCACCTGCCCCTTGTCCCACACTCGTCGATGCTCGGCTACCAGCACGTGATCTTGGTAGATTCGAATGCTTTCGCAATCGCCCTTGACCACCACTTCTCGATGGGCGCAACGCACTGGCACCGAGTAGTCATTGCGGTCAAATCGCACCAGTGACAGGTTGCTCGCTCTGGTCGCCTGCATTTGGCTAGCCTCAAAAGGGACAACTGGCAACGCTCGCATCACCGTCAATTCATCGACTAACAACTCCTCTTTGCGTTGGCTGTGTCCACGTAGCTGACGTTTGAGATCCTCGCGACAAGACGCTTCCAGTCGGGCATTGAGTTCGTCCAAGTGGCGCACTTGCGGTACGGGCACCAGGAAATTCGATCGGCTGTAGCCTACCATGCCTTCGACGACTCCCTTCTCGTTGCCACGAGCCGCAAGACAGAAGTGCTCTTCGAAGAGATAGTGACTCTGTAAATGCAAGAAGCCATCCGTCAGCTTGCGTTGGCGACCTCCTAGCATCTGAGCCACTGCCACTCTCGAATTGTCATAACTGATACGCCCTGGCACGGCCCCGAAGTATTCGAACGCACGCACGTGACCTTCCCAAAAGCTCTCGGTACATTCGCGCTCGAAAATCTGCACGTAGAACGCATCGCTGTAAGGCAGACTCATGACGAAGAAAGGGCACTTCGTTAGGACGCCTCGAATCTTGACCAAGGCATGCCCAAAGTCGACCTGAGCCTCCCCAGGACGATGACTCAGGGGCACGAAGACTTCGCGCTTCATCGTCTTGATCTCGGCCACCAGCATCTTCACGGCCGTGTAGCCGCCGTCATAGCCCCGCTCGATCCGGAGACGATCAAAGATCCGCTTCGCCGTGTGTCGCTGCTTACGCGGCACCTCACGATCAGCGTCCAGCACTCGTCGGATCCACTCCACATGATCGTCGATCTTACGCTCTCGCTTGCTGACACGCCGGTAACCCGGAGGCTGCGAATGGGAGAGCATTTTCTGCAAAGTCTCCCAATGCAGGCCTTCCTCGGCCATCACGGAACGCTTGCTTTGTCCATCTACGAGCACTTTGCGGCGTACTCGGGCCCATTGTTTCATTTCCATATACACGCATCCTTTCTGATGCGCGTACCGGTTTTAGTCTGCCTTCTTCTCTGTACCGGTTTTCAACCGGCGTTTACACCACTTCGATCACGAACTGTGCACTGGTAGGTTTCGTCTGACTAACATGAGTGATTGCCCCTCGAATGACTGAAAGGTCTGGTTCAGGCTCCGAGTTTCCAACCGTTATCGGATCCTCTTTCCGAACGAGAAAGTCAGGCTCCCGACAGGATTGAATCAGCAGCCTATAGAGCACTTGAACCACAAATATGTGCAA
>CAWVRY010000100.1:0-2736 GCA_963932695.1 uncultured bacterium
CCATTTCAAGTGGTTCTAATGCCCCGAACTTCACCATTCGCATTGCTTGTTCTATGTATCTGAAGCAAGAGCGGGGTCGATGTCTTGATCGATTCGCTCTATTTTTCCGTTCGAGATTCCTACATCTGTTACTTCATCGAAGCCAGATTCAGCATCGAGTACACGTCCGTTACGAATCAGCAGATCGTAGTGAGCCAACTAAAGTTCCTCGTTCTTTCCAAGCTATTGCGCGATTCTTGCGGCAGAATTAGTTGCAGTTTATTCACAAAAACTAAAACCGGTGCACGGCATCCAGCAATTCGGCGTCGATTCGACACTTCAGCGAGCGTTCAAATAGATTTGAATACGATAAATTTTCCAACTCGACGACTACTAGCGTATTTCTCGGTGATGTTCGCTATCGCGACCAGTTTCACGACGTTGTCTGTAGTCGCCCAAGCGCAAGTTCAACAAGAAGAAGCGATCGTCGGCTATCGAATACTTGGTGAGTCGCAGGCCGGTTCACACATGATTCAACTGCAAGTGAGTCCAGTCACCCCGATCGTGGGTACATCTCGATTCGCAGTGAGAGTTCGTGACGCCGCAACTGGCGAGGATATCGATGATGCAAAGGTCACATTGCTAGGTTCGCCAGCCGAGCAGGGAGAGGCACAGTACACGCTGGTGTTGAACTCTCCAGTCGACCCAGTCTTCTACCTTTCGCAGCTTGATCTCGAATCAGAGGGTCTCTGGGCGTTGGAAGTAGGCGTTGAGACTGAACTTGGAACAGGCACGACTGTAATGTCGGTTCAAATCGAACCACGTAGGCGTGATGGCACTGGAAATGGATGGGGCACCGCGCTGTTCGCGCTGGTGACTCTGTCGTTTGCTGTTGGTATCGGTTGGGTATGGTATTCGTCTAAGAAGGCGATCAAGCGTCGCGGTCAGCTTCGTTAGATAGAATTTGTGCTCATTTTTCGGTTAGACGAATTTCGTTGGTATTGAGTTCAGTACGGGTCGGAATTATTGACCCTAGCCGCTCTCAGTGCTAGATTTGCGGCATCTTTCCGTGGTCTGCGACGACCAATGAGTAACCGGCCTTCCCGGTGCGTAGTCGATACACTCTATTTGGCAAGATTGAGTTCAGCACTCAGTGTTGACTAGCCAGGAGCACGATATGACGGAACCAGTACGCTTTGAGGCCGAAGCGGTCACTCCGCAAGAGAGTGGGCGAGGAATGATCGCTGAATCAGCCCCGTTCGTAGCCTCGGTTGAACGATTGATGATCCGAGTTCGCAGTGCGAATCTCAAGGATCATGACCAGATGCTCGATAATCTCCAAACTTGGATAGATCGAGCAATGTCTGGTGGAATCGACGTCCTTAGGGATGGCGAACAGATTTTAGGAACACTCAACGCAAACGTGAGTGAGATGATCCATTCTCGAACAATGCTTCGCCGCATTGTTGCGCCAATGGTTGGCCTTACGCTGTTGTCGGCTGCACTAGCGGTAGTAACGGTGACAGTTTCAGGCGTTGAAGCACTATTCCTATCGACACCGCTTGAAATCGTATTTGCAGCAATCATTTTCGGTATCGCAGGAAGTGCTTTCACGGTGCTACTACGAACGGTGACGATGCAGTTGGAATACACCGAAAAAGTAGCGCTATTCATGGTCGGATTGGCTCGACCGTTGGTTGGCGGAGTTTTGGCTCTGGCAGTGTTCGCACTGTTTGGTGCCGGGATCATCTCGCTGCCGTTGGTTTCGGATCAGGAATCAACGACTCGAGTGGCTTTCTTGGCCGGTTACGGTGGAACGGGAATCTTCGCAGGTCAGCTGGCACTGTTTGCATTCGCATTCGGCGCTGGAATCTTCGAGGGTTACCTCACACCACGCTTCTCACGAGGAATGGCTCGAGTTGCTGACAAGATCAGCACTGTAAGTTCGTAGTCTCGATAGTTCGACTAAACGACCGAAAATAAAAAGACCGGTTCCATTTAGTTGGGACCGGTCTTTTGTTTGTTTGCTGTTGAAGTTCGACTGGTAGTGAATCGACCGGCTTTCACCTGAGTAGACCCAGTCATAGATACTGTTACCACGATGAAAATCGGGGTCAATCGCCCGCCCGGCTGCGATGTCCGTTGCAAAACCCACGATGCACATCCTCCGACACTGTCACCGTGAATTTATTTCAGGGTCTTTCTTCCCAATTGCAGCGAGAAATCTTGATCTGTGTGACAGTTTCAGTCGTGGCAACATTCCGCAGCAAAGCTTTGAGAGAGATTCTGAAATGAATTCAGAATGACAGTGGGCTTTAGCGGCGTACGCCTATATACGGCGGAGTGTTCGTGCTTTAGGTCAGCCAAATCCACAAAACGATAATGCCTATGACGACGAGTAGAACAGCTAACGCGATCAGTGATGAAGCTATCGATTTCTGAGGGTTTAGCTTTGGGTGACTCTTAAGAATTTTTACTTCGAGATCATCGCTGTCTATTCA
Organism: uncultured bacterium; assembly: GCA_963932695.1. Classification (GTDB taxonomy): domain Bacteria; phylum Chloroflexota; class Dehalococcoidia; order Lucifugimonadales; family Lucifugimonadaceae; genus Lucifugimonas. The sequence continues at coordinate 2,481 of CAWVRY010000100.1, forward strand.
GTTTCCAAACTTAGGGTCTTGGCAATTCATTGGTTCACCTTGATCCAAATTTGAATAGCGTTAACTTCACCCGAAGAATACGACCAATAAAATAAGAAATATGAACGGAGAAGCCATCAGGATGCCGATGGCGGTGAATCGTAGTGTGACCAAGCCCAGCCGAACCCATATCGAAGAATGCTTAGATTTGTTTGCCTTTGATCACATCAAAAACAGCACCCATTAGTAGGCTGTCGTGAGTTCCAGGATCATGGTT
>CAWVRY010000101.1:0-2398 GCA_963932695.1 uncultured bacterium
GCACCACGTCCGGTGAATACTTCAACACCCTGCTGCGTGCCTTTACCCGACACGTTCGAAATGTGGTATCCACCGACACCCGCGTCGAGCAAAGCTTCGACTACGAGGTTGACTCGTTCGGGGCGAACTACCGCTTCAATTTTTATCATGATCAATTTTCTCCAATTGCGTGATCGCTCCTATTCGTCGATCACGCAGGTTGTATGAATGCTTAGTCAGCACCGTCACCGACGTATGCACGCTCACCGTGGAGCGATACGTCGAGTCCGGCATCTTCATCTGCTTCATCAGCCCGGAGACCCAGACCAGGTATTACATCAAGAATCTTCAAGATGATGAAAGTAACAACGAACGAATAGGCGATGGTTGCGAGTACGGCGACAACGTTGTATCCAAGCACTTGAGCATTTCCATCGACAAGCCCAATTCCACCGACTGCGAAGATACCGGTAGCGACTGCGCCCCAGATACCACCAATGCCGTGAACGGCCATTACTTCAAGCGCATCATCGAATCCGAATTTGTGTCGAATACGAACTGCGTAGAACGTGAGTACACCAGCGCCTAGTCCGATTGCGATTGCGCCCATCGGCCCAACGAAACCAGATGCCGGAGTAATTGCGACCAAACCGGCTACTGCACCAGTTGCTGCACCAACACCACTCATTTTTCCGGTGTGGATGTGGCCGAGAATGACCCAAACAACCAGCGCCATGGCGGCGGCAGTGTTAGTCACGAGGAAAGCACTGATGGCGAGTCCATCGGCTGCAAGACCTGAACCGGCGTTGAAACCGAACCAACCGAACCAGAGGATTCCGGCACCAAGAATGACAAACGGAACGTTGTGTGGCTCCACTCCGCGGTCTACACCACGTCGTTTGCCGACTAGGTACGCTGCTACAACGGCTGCGATACCTGCGTTGATGTGAACGACAGTACCACCGGCAAAGTCGAGTGCACCCATTTGGAACAACCATCCATCACCAGCCCACACCCAGTGAGCGATCGGAGCGTACACAAATGTGATCCACGCTACAAGGAATACAAGATAGGTTGTGAACTTGAAACGTTCTGCTATAGCTCCAGTAATAAGAGCTGGCGTGATGATGGCGAACATCATCTGGAAGATGGCAAATAACATTGCGCCGTCTTCAGGGTCACTCGAAACGTCTTTGAACCCGAGGAAATCTAAGTTCCCTATGAACGGACCGCCTTCTCCGAAAGCAAGACTGTAACCCCATAGAACCCAAACTACGCTGACGACACCCATTGATACAAAGCTGTACATGACCGTGCTGACTACGTTCTTACCGCGGACTAGTCCGCCATAGAAAAACGCCAGGCCAGGAGTCATAAAAAGTACGAGGGCAGATGCCATTAGCATCCACGCTACTGATCCAGAATCCATTAGATTTCTCTCCCAAATAATGCTGTTTTACAGAACTCAAGATGAAATCTAAGGGCAAGGTGTTTCCTAAATGTTGCGGAGGTGTGACACCTCGGTTACACACCACTAAACTGCTGACAATTCAATACGATTTCGACTGGCGTACTCGTAAATAATGCGAAAAGATGTTGCCAAATGATTATTGATTCACATTGCCACGCGTGGTCACACTGGCCATACCTACCACCTGTACCCGACCCCGAAAATCACGGATCGGTCGAACAACTTATTCATCAGATGGATACGAACGGTGTCGACCGCGCAACGATAGTTTGCGCCCAGATATTTCAGAATTTCGACAATAACAATTACGTAGCCGACGCGCTAAGCAGGTACCCGGACCGACTCGAACAGTTCGCTGATGTCGACTCAATGTGGTCGGATACTTATCACACACCCGGTGCCGCAAAACGTCTGGAGCAGGCTGCCAACCGCTGGCCAATGAAGGCGTTTACTCACTACGTGGCGGGCGAAGACGATGGAAGCTGGTTTAACTCGCCAGAGGGAATCGATTTTCTCGGTACAGCAGAGCAACTCGGTCTAATCGCCAGTATTTCGATGGCGCCACGCCATCAGAACGAACTTCGTAAGGCAATCGAACGGCACCCAAATCTCAACTTCCTCTTCCACCACATGTCGGGTCTACGAGCGCATGGAGATGATGCAAGAGCCAACGTAGATAACGTGATTGAAACGAGCAAGTTCCCTAATGCGTTCCTTAAGCTCTCAGGTTTTCACTACTTGACCAATACGACGTGGAACTTCCCTTATAAGGACACGCGTTGGGTCTACGAAGAGTGTTACGAGGCATTCGGGACGAACATGGTGTGGGGTTCTGACTTCCCAGTCGTTAAAAAGTCGATGACCCACCTTCAAGCGCTTGAGGCGTTCAGTACCCACTGCGATTTCGTCAGCGAGCCAGATAAACAGGCCATTTTGGGTGGAACACTC
>CAWVRY010000102.1:0-2371 GCA_963932695.1 uncultured bacterium
CAACTGGGCGATTGAGCAAGATCGAGACGTATTCGCTGTGCCGGGCAGTGCGCTCAGTGAAAAGAGAAAAGGTACCAACTGGCTGATTCAGCAAGGTGCAAAGCTAACGACTACAGCCGACGATATCCTCGAAGATCTCAATAATGAGAGCCAGTCTGTACAATCTTCTTTCGCCGTGCAGCTCGATTCTCAAGGTTCGTCCAAGAATGGTGCTGCGTTTGCCGAAAACGCGCTTGACAACCTCGCGCGTGAGAACAATGTATTAAGTATCGAACGCTGTGTTATCGATCTTCTTGAAAAATCAAAGGAGCGGATGCACTTCGACGACATCACCCGGACGCTGGGCGAGGCTGCACCGGCCGTAAGCTCCGTTTTGGTGATGTTAGAGCTGAGGGGCAATGCCCGTCAGCTCGGTTCGATGCAATTCATTGCTTATAAAGAACGTCCGGTGGTATCGTCATGAAAAGTGGCAACCAAATAAATGAGGGAATAAACAGTTGGCGAAAACGTCAAAGCGTGATCTTGTCATCGTCGAATCACCGGCGAAGGCCCGAACCGTAGGCCGATTTCTTGGCGACAAATACGTCGTCAAAGCTTCAATGGGTCACGTTCGTGACCTACCCAAAAGCAAACTAGGTGTCGATGTCGAAAATCTGACATTTGACCCCACCTACGAGAACGTACGTGGACGAGCAACCCTCATAGCCGAGATCAAAAAAGCGGCAAAACAAGCCGACTCCGTCTACCTCGCAACTGACCCGGACCGCGAAGGCGAAGCAATATCATGGCACCTCGTCGAAGCTGCTGATCTAGGCAAAGCCAAAAATCTAAAACGAGTTGTGTTCCATGAAATAACCAACTCAGCTGTCGAAGAAGCATTCGCCAACCCTCGTGATATCGACATGGAGCTCGTCAATGCGCAGCAGGCACGACGACTTCTAGATCGAATCGTTGGATACAAACTCAGCCCTGTTCTTTGGAGCAAGGTTAAGCGTGGACTTTCTGCGGGTCGAGTGCAGTCCGTAGCACTCCGAGTAATCGTCGACCGCGAACGTGAAATCGAAGCATTCAACCCTGTCGAGTTCTGGGTAATAACAGTCGATCTCGAGACTGAGTCCGGCTCCCGCAAGTTCACATTCAACGCCAATCTCACAGCCGTTCCCGACCAAAATGGCAAACCGGTCGTCGATAACGAATCGACCGCCATGGCGATCAAGACCGACCTCGAAGTGGCGACCTACACCGTCTCCAAGGTCACTCGCAAGGAAGCCAAGCAACGCCCACGACCGCCGTTCACAACGAGCACCCTGCAGCAGCAGGCTGCAAGATCGTTCAGGTTCAGCGCTCAACGCACAATGCGTATCGCTCAGGATCTTTACGAAGGCATGGAAATTGGTAGCGCTGAACCTGTCGGTCTCATCACCTACATGCGTACCGACTCCGTACACCTCGCTCAGAATGCGCTGGAAGAAGCCATGTCATTCATCAAATCGACTTACGGCGATGAATACTCAACTGGTCCTAAGAAGTATAAAACTCGAAGCAAATCGGCGCAGGAAGCTCACGAAGCTGTACGCCCAACATCTGCATCGAACACGCCTGAAAAGATGGCTCCATATCTGTCGAGCGAACAGCTACGTCTCTACACGATGATCTGGAAGCGAACTATCGCCAGCCAGATGGCCGACGCTATCGTCGACAACACCGGAGTCGATATCACAGCGGCCGCTCCAAACGGCAACGAGTACACCGTCCGTGCAACCGGTTCGGTCATCAAGTTCGATGGCTTCCGAAAGCTCTATATCGAAACCAAAGACGAAGATGCTGAAGATGACGAAAGCAAACAGCTGCCTCCGATGAATGAAGGCGATGTTCACAAAAAGGAAACTGTGAACGCCGATCAGAAATTCACGCAGCCGCCACCTCGTTACACCGAGGCGAACCTAATTCGATATTTGGAAGAACAGGGAATAGGTCGCCCTAGCACGTACGCGTCGATTGTCGGCACAATCGAACGTAGACAGTATGTCGACCGCGAAAAATCTCGATTTAAGCCAACTCCAATGGGTGTAGCAGTATCTGACTTCTTGTCGGAGCACTTTCCAAACATCATGGATAAAGGCTTCACGTCTGGTATGGAGTCTAAACTCGACGCCGTGGCAGAAGGAGAGCAAGACTGGGTCGAAATGCTGAAGGAATTCTTCGGCCCGTTCGACAAAGCGGTCACAGATGCGACCGATAATGCACCACGTGTCGATCGAGCTAAGTTAGTTCAGGTCAGCGATGAAAAATGTGAAGGCGGAGATGATCTCGTCATCCGTACCGGTAGGTTCGGCAAATTCTTGTCGTGCGGAAAATTCCCGGAATGTCG
>CAWVRY010000103.1:0-2112 GCA_963932695.1 uncultured bacterium
CGCCCGACCATTGGAAGCCAGAATTTATTGTGGTAAACGTTCGACGCCCAGTATGCCCAAGGGGCGATTGGCGACCGCAACAGTGCGCCTTCGAGCGGCTTCAGCGGACCGTGATAGATCAACTTTTGACCACGGGAAGCGAGTGTGCTTTCGTTGCCGTTGAAATTCCAGTTCACGTCAGCAATATCATCACCAACGACTTCGATTTCCGAAGGCTTTCCGACGCCAAGACCCATCTCATGTGCGATCCGAATCATCGGGATCGACATTGGATCAAGTCCCATCATTTTCGCCGCAACAGCGTCGATCGCTACTTGGTCGGCAGAAGCGAGAATCACGTTTTTGTTGTGAATCCGCATTGCACGAGGACCTGGGCCGTCACCAGCAAACGTTCCGTCCATTACCGCGAATAGACCCGAGTGAATCTCTTTTTGAATCTGAAGGAGATCTACCAGAGTTTCGTGAATTACCGAGTGAGTCCAGTGACGATATCGGTGTAGCAGACCGCCGAAAGCGTTCTTCATAGCACCCGTCATCGTCGTGAACACGTGGGTTTTCACGGTAGGAAGTTGAACAATGTTAGTTCCGGGGAAGACCTCAGGAATGTACAGGCCGTCTTTATAGACATCGTCAAGAACCAGCATTTTGGCAGTCGGCTTGTACGGAACCCACTTCACCGGCGGAACGTCGAGAGTTACGTGATCTAGCCCAAGGCGATCTTCAACCAGCTTGTGCTTGTTCTTCTCTCGGCCTTCAACCGGGTTAACGACAACCGTCCCGTTGTGAGCGGCCGTGAGTTTATCGAAACCATCGGCTCGAAGCTTCTGAGTAACTCCATCGATCTGCCAAGGAGCCGTCGAACAAGCCGGGTAGTAGTGCTGCCAAGAAATGTTCACCTTGAGAAAGGTGTCGATATCTGGGATGAGAGCGGTTTGGTAGTCGGCTAGATCGAGAAGACGTGCGTAGTCTTCGATCACCGTTTCGGGCGTTGTATAGATAACCGCTACTTTGCCCATTTTGGGTTCAGCATGCGGAATGTCGGGCTGGGTTAGAACCCGCCCCTCGTCCCTGATCATCGAGACCATTAAAAACTCTCGCCCTCTTGATTGCGCCGCCGATATGATCGACGTTCCACAAATTCATTACATTTCATATAAAAGCGTAGTGGCATCCCACTCAATGCCCAAGCGTTCTGATTGCAAAGACAGTGTATCTTTGGTCGAAATCACCCCACTAAGCAAACTCTATCCAGATTTGACTCAACTCAACTCAAACCCAATCATCGATTCTTGCACCCATGTGCTTCCAGAATCGTTCGCCGCTGATCGTGAACGACTCTCACGATCTGATGGCACATTCCGAACTCTGTTCGCCGACCCAAAAGCGAAATTTGCTAGGTACGACGATCTAATCACATCGATGGACGAATCAGGGGTCGACGTCTCCGTGTGTGCGGGATTCGGCTGGACCGACCCCGAAGTCGCACGTGCCTCGAACGACTACAACATCGAGGCGGCTCGATCATATCCTGATCGACTTGTGGCATTCTGCAGTGTGAACCCGCTCTGGGGTGAAGACGCTGTCGAGGAAGTAAAACGATGCCACGCCGCCGGAGCCAAGGGCATCGGAGAGCTTCACCCAGACACGCAAGGCATCCTCGACGCCGATCTCGCCGCACTAGCACCGGTGTTCGACACTGCGAAAGCTTTGGAAATGCCGGTCCTCATGCATGCGTCAGAACCTGTCGGCCACGGCTATCCTGGCAAAGGTAGTGTTACTCCAGAACTTTTGATGGCACTAGTGAACGCGTTTCCGAATAACACGTTCATATTCAGTCATTTCGGAGGCGGGCTACCGTTCTACGGATTAATGCCTGAGGTGAAGTCGGCGCTCAAGAATGTCTACTTCGATTCGGCAGCGTTTCCGTTCCTATATCGACCCGAAGTATTCGATGTTGTTGCTCGCTCAGTTGGAGCCGACAAAATCCTCTTTGCCAGCGATTATCCGCTCGTTAGTCAGAAACGTGCGCTTGACGAGTTCTCGAAATCTGGGTTGCAAATAGATCAAGCGCAAAAGGTTCAAGGCGTGAACTCGGGCAAGCTATTGAGGATG
>CAWVRY010000104.1:0-2087 GCA_963932695.1 uncultured bacterium
CCGATCTTTCAGAAGACCAACGTTGGAAAAGCATGATAGGCGCCGCTTCCGACGCTCTCGATGCTGCAATCGCTATGTGCGCCCCCGACGTCGAGGTTGAAGACATCGGTGAGCGAGTTGATGAAGTAATAACCAAAGCAGGCTTCAAGCCGGTTCTGAACCTGACGGGACATGGGCTCGGCAGGTACACACTGCATGACCAGCCACAAATCCCGAACGCAAGAATCGGTCTAGAAGGGTCTCTCGAAGCTGGTTCAATATTTGCTATCGAACCGTTTGCTACGTCCGGACGCGGATACATCAAGGATGACGGCAAACCGGAAGTTTTCATGCTCGAACGCCCACCAACGCCGTCGAACAAAATCGATGCCGAAACACTCGAAGCAATCCAAACATGGCGTGGACTCCCAATTGCACGACGCTACTTCAACGATCTACCGAAAAAACCGTTCGAACGAACGCTAAAAGAGCTGATCAAACAGGGCGTCGCTCGTGAGTACCCGCCACTGATCGAAGTCGCCGGTCATCACGTCGGATGGAAAGAACACTCGATCTGGCTCGGGCCACACGGACCCGAAATTCTTACGGATTAGATTCAAATTCAGAAGACAGATTCCGGCATAACTACCCCAACCAAACAGCGTTTCGCTGCCAGTGCAGGCGCACTAAGTGAACCCAAGTTCCGACGATATTGGATCGGAACATTCGTATCTTCCGGCGCAATTCAAGTAGTTCAGCTTGGAATCGGCTGGCTGATCATCTCTGATTTCGAAGAATCAGCCAGCACTCTAGGACTCCTCGGCGCAGCGATCGCCATCCCATCGATCATCGTCAATTTGTTCGGCGGCGTAATCGCCGACCGTATGGATCGCCGCCTGATCATGATCATGACATCAAGCGTCAACGCCGCTCTGATGACGCTTATAGCGCTGCTCGTAACAACAGGTATCGCCGAAATTTGGCACCTGATGGTCATAGCGGCTTTTCAAGGATTTTTCTCAGGACTCGACGGCCCGGTAAAAGCATCGTTCTTTCCACTTCTCGTCAGCAGAAAAAACATGATGAGCGCCGTGGCGTTGAGTTCAGTCACATGGCACATCAGTCGAATCATCTCACCATCCATAGGTGGTTTAGCGATTCGATACATGGGCACAGAATCAGTCTTCTTCGCAGGTGCAATCGGCTGGATAACGATGCTGTTCATCATCATCAGCCTACGAGTGCCCTACAACAAACCTGAAACCCAACGAAAAGTACTTCAGGATTTGACCGACGGTGTGAAATTCATTGCCAGAAGTAGATTCTTCACCTCACTCATATTGCTCAGTTTCGCCAAGATGTTCTTTGGAATGCAGTACCTGCTACTAATGCCTCTTTTTGCCGTGAGACATGAACTCGAAGCCGACGGTCTAGGTGTAATTTTCGTCGTTCTTTCAGCAGGAGCTATCTCAGGAACATTGATCGTTCCGAAGCTTCAAAAGAGCAATCACGCTGGAAAGCTCATGATTGGCGGAGCGTTCATATTCACGTTTTTCGTGACCGGATTCGCGTTCGCCCCAAACTACGGAGTAGCGCTTGCGATGATCTACTTTGCCGGGATCATGCACTCGGTATTCCTGGTAATTTCGATGACCGCAATTCAAATGCGTCTGCCTTCGAATTACCGCGGCCGAGTAATGGGTATCTACACAATATCGTTCGCTCTCATGCCTCTGGGCGGTCTCATGGGCGGGAACATTGCCGAAGTACTCGACGAACGGTGGGCACTCACAATTTCCGCAGGAATCCTCGCAGTAATCATGGCAGCTACCTTCGCAACGCAGCGCGAACTGCGCACGCTCAGAGGCGATCAACTAACGACTCTCGAAGAACCCAACGCTTAGTCCCGCTTCACCCTGAATTAGTACATTGTCATCCTGCACGAGATTCATGATCTGCATTCGCCACAAATACAACGAACCAAATCTGGCACTACTCACACACCGAAGCACCAACATTCGGTAGGCTTCCCTCTTAAACCGCACACGGCAATAAAGTCTGAAACAGAACAACGAACATGACATACAAAAGCATCAACGGCGTAATCC
>CAWVRY010000105.1:0-2014 GCA_963932695.1 uncultured bacterium
TGCCCGTCGTGTGGCAATTGGCGCAAAACGTAGTTAGCCCAGCATCGATGGCTGCTTGGTTCGGAGCGGTGTCGGCTCCGCAAGCGGGGCAGTTTGGTGCTGATGACGGCAGGAACCGGGGTGTCAGCACTTTGGCGCAAACTTTACATGTGAATATGGGGCGGGCTTCGGAAGTCATTCTTACTCGTGATTTGATTCGGTTAATTTTGGCGGATTGAATTGTATAGAGAGTCTACGTGCTTAGGATTCCGGTGATTTCACCATCGTCTGAGAGATCAATATCCCACGCATTCGGCTTCGATGGAAGACCTGGAAGAGTGATGATATCGCCAGCGAGCGTCACGATTTGGCGTGCTCCGGCAAGAATACGCAATTCCCTTATAGGAAGTGTGTGTCCAGTTGGTGCACCTTTCAACTTTGGGTCGGCCGAGATCGAAAGGTGGGTTTTGGCGATACAGACTGGAAAGTTCCAGCCATTTGCTGCGAACCGACGTGCGGTGGTTTTGGTCATTGGTCCCCACTTCACATCACCAGCGAGGTAGAGCGACTTTGCCATATTTTCGACTTTGTCGAAATAGTCGTCATCGTCTTCGTAAAGAAGCTTTACTTCGGAAGGTTGATCAGCGGCTTTTACAACCGCGTGTGCCAGTTCGATCATGCCATCGCCGCCCTCGGCGAATCCCTTGGCTTCTTCTACTCCGATCGCTCCAGCAGCCATCGCAACTTCTTTGACCACAGCGATTTCTTCAGGGGTGTCAGTAGGGAAGCGGTTGATAGCGACTACGGCCGGAAGACCGTACAGCCCAACGATGCGCAACGCGTTTTTGAGATTTTCACCACCACGGCGTACTGCTTCAGGATTTGTAGCAGCCATATCTTTTATTGCGACGCCGCCGTGCCATTTGAGTCCACGGATTGTAGCGACCACTACTGCCGCTGAAGGCTTGGGGCCACCCTGACGAACTTTTATATCCATGAACTTTTCGAACCCGAGATCGGCACCGAATCCGGCTTCAGTCACGACGTATTCGCCGCAGTTGATCGCAAGCTGGTCGGCGATGATAGACGAGCAGCCGTGGGCGATATTGCCGAACGGACCCATGTGAACGATGGTTGGCTGACCTTCGGCGGTTTGGGCAAGGTTTGGCTTGATGGCATCTCGAAGCAGCGCCATGATCGAGCCGATGCCTTTGATCTCACGGGCTGTTACTGGAGTAGCGCCGTCTTTCTTCCACCCGACTACGATGTCGCCGATTCGCTCTCGGAGGTCTTTGTAAGAGCTAGCAAGAGCACATATAGCCATGATTTCCGATGCGGCGTTGATGTCGAATCCGGCTTCACGAACTGGGCCGTTTAGTTTGCCGCCGGCGCCGGTCATGATCGTGCGAAGTGAACGGTCTTCGGCGTCGGTTACGCGTCGCCAGGTGATACCGGTTGCATCGAAATCGTCGATTGCATTGCGGTAGACAGCGTTGTCGACCATCGCGGCCAATAAGTTATGCGCAGACTCGATGGCGTGGAAGTCGCCAGTGAAATGGAGGTTGATGTCGACTGCTGGCTGGACGGTCGATTTTCCTCCGCCAGTACCACCGCCCTTGTGACCGAAAACAGGTCCGAGTGCTGGCTGTCTGATGGTCAGAACCGGTTTTTTACCGATCTTTGCTAGACCTTGGGTGAGTCCTACCGCCGTGGTCGACTTTCCTTCCCCTGCCGGGGTCGGTGTGATCGCTGTGACTACGATCAGCTTTGCCTTATCGGCGATTTCTGGGAAGGCATCAAGCGGAATTTTGGCTTTGTCGTGACCGTAAGGCTCTAGAACAGAAGGGTCGAGGCCCATATCGGCCGCGAGGTCAGTAATTGATCGCATGAATGAATCTTTGGACTATCTGTACTGGGAGGTTGTGTTCGCCAGCCCGGCGAGTTGAAATTTGTTCAAACCACGTAATTCTACGTGCCGAACCCTAATTTTGGCTTACTTCGTTTGCAAGGGCCAATTGGGGAGATTGTTGCTGAG
>CAWVRY010000106.1:0-1995 GCA_963932695.1 uncultured bacterium
AAGAAGATTGTTGGCCCGGCTGCGACGCTTCAGTTCATGCCGAAGCGTGACGATGTGTACGTTGACGGCGAATACACAGACCCTGAACTTCAGCTTCACCGCCACGCTCTTTATGGCACGAAGGATGGCGACGTTATCGTTGTCGATGCTCGAGGGAGCATGACGAGTGGTGTGTTCGGCAATATGATGTTGACTTACTTCCAGGGAGCTGGTGGAATCGGTGTTGTTGTCGATGGCTGTATTCGTGACTACCCAGAAGCTCCTGAAGGCTTAGGACTGTGGTTGAAGGGTGTAACGCCGAACTTCCACACTCAGACCGAGATATTCCCTTACGCGGTTAACGTTCCGATCGCGGTAGGTGGCACGTACGTTGCTCCTGGAGACATCATCATTGCCGACGATGACGGCGTGGTTGTTGTTCCGGTTCACCTAGCTGAACAGCTGGCTGAGAACGGTCAGGTTCACGCTGAATGGGAAGAGTTCAGCAGGCAGAAACTTGAAGCGGGTGGGGATCTTCGTCTCTACTACCCTCTCTCCGATGAAGCTCGACCCGAGTACGAAGAGTGGAAGAAAACTAACGGCAAATAGTCCGTTCGCTATTGATCTAAAACCATCGGGTTAGAAAAGCCCGCTGAATTTGTCAGCGGGCTTTTTTCGTTACTGACGGATAAGAAGGAACGATCCTTCAAAAAATACCGATATCTAAATACAAAAACGTCTCGACCCAAACAGGCCGAGGCGTTTTTGTGTTCGAAATGGTACCCCTGGCGTGAATCGAACACGCGGCACATGGTTTAGGAAACCATTGCTCTATCCACTGAGCTACAGGGGCATGCGTTCTATTCTAAGTTCAATTTCTGGCACATGGCTGCTTAAAGGTCGTATCGATCTAACAATTTGTGAACACTTTTGGGCACTGTGGATTGCACCGCTTGTAATTCACAGTGCTGGATTAGCTGGTACATTTCAAATTCGCTCGATCAGCATGAATCTAAAATTTGAAGTGCAAAAGCAAGTGTTTTTTGAAACTCTCGTAAGCTTCGCTGTGAGTACTGCTTATTTCAATTCGGAAACTAGCGCATCGCATTTTGTTCGGTCGAATTCGCAGAGGAGGACAGCGTTTCCTGCTACGAGGAAATCGGCGTAACCGGTGAACGATCCACCACTGACGTCGAGTAGCTCGCCTCCTTTTGACCGTTTTACTGCACCCTCGATCGATTCTTCAGCTGACGGAACGCCATGCTCGATTGCTGCTTCATGTGATGCGTAGAATCGAATTTCTATGTCTTTTTGTTGGAAGAATCCGTACCAAATCTCGATCGATTCAGGGACGGTTGCGGTGTCGTACTCTTTCGACTTCTTCCATCCGGCAGCGATGAATGAATCAGTAGAAAAAAATTGGTCTGTGAGTACTATCGCGTCTGTAGCACTTGATTCGTCGCTACTTTCACTACTCGACGATCCCTCCGAGCCACATGTAGCGATTGCGAATATAAGCATCGCCCAAATGATGACTTTGATTATGTGTTTCGAGTACATGTTCACTCCGTGGAATTTATTGTTCTAATCGTCGCATATGGTGCGTGGTTGGAGCATCTGGCATACCTGCTCTGACTGATTGAGAAATTATTTACGCAGTCTTCACGTCGAATCACACCGCTGTAAGCGAGGACTGACTAGTATCAAATCAAGGTAGTGACAACCAGATATATAACTGGCTAGTTTGATCTGAGCATGACGTTGGCGACATTGCTTAGCGTTAATATCTGAACGCTCTAGTGGCCGTCGCTATTGTCGCTACCTATGCCTTGAACTGTGACTCGGTACGAAGGGTTGGAGTCTAGATCATGATCGATGATCACATCAGCTTTGCTCAGTATTCGCTGGGAGTTAGCGCTGAGGTTAAGAAGATGTAATTCTCGACCGGTTGCTTCATAGCGTCGAGCAAGATCGCCAATCGCCTGGATACCAGAGTGATCCCAAACGCGTGAGTGC
>CAWVRY010000107.1:0-1833 GCA_963932695.1 uncultured bacterium
TCGAGCAAGATCGCCAATCGCCTGGATACCAGAGTGATCCCAAACGCGTGAGTGCTGGAAATCGAGAACGACTTCCAACGGATCATCTGCTGGGTGGAACAAGTCTCGGAAGGAAGTGATCGAAGCAAAGAACAGCTGGCCGTGAAGTACGTACACTTTTCGGTCAGGTCCACTGGCTGGGCTTTCTTCTACGTAGATGGAACGTGCTGTGTTCCATGCGAACACTAGCGCCGAAACTATCACACCAACGATTACCGCGATAGCGAGGTCGGTAGCTACGGTTACTGCTGATACAAGGATCATCACAAATGCGTCGGATATAGGCACTTTTCGGATGATTCGTAAGCTCGACCACGAGAACGTGCCGATAACGACTACGAACATGACACCGACGAGTGCGGCTATCGGAATCTGCTCAATGAGAGATGAAGCGACCAGAATGTAGGCAAGAAGAAGTAGTGCGGCGATCGCTCCAGAAAGTCGCCATCGTGCGCCCGACTTCATATTGATCATACTCTGGCCGATCATTGCACAGCCCCCCATTCCACCGAAAAAGCCGGTGAGTATGTTCGCTGCGCCCTGTGACATACACTCTCGGTTGTTCTGACCCTTCGTTTCAGTGATTCCGTCGATTAGTGAAACGGTCAGCAGGGATTCGATCAGTCCGATCGCTGCCAAGATCATTGCGTGCGGCAGGATGATCCAAAGCGTCTCAAGGTTCATAGGAACGTCAGGGACGCTGAACGTAGGTAGTCCACCCGATATGCTTGATAGATCGCCAACGGTAGTTGTGTTGACTCCACCGAAGATTACGATTCCCGATACGACGAGTATTCCTGCGAGAGCCGAGGGGAACTTCGTAGTGATTTTAGGGATTAGGTAAATAACTGCCATCGTGACAGCGATGAGGCCGAGCATGGTGTACAGGGCGCTTCCGGCGAGCCACTGTTCAGAACCGTTTGGCCCTTCGAACTTGAAGCTTTCAAGCTGGGCGAGGAAAATAACGATTGCGAGTCCGTTCACGAATCCGAGCATTACCGGATAAGGAACCATGCGTATGAGTCGACCCTGTTTGAGTGCGCCTACTACCATTTGGATGATTCCCATAAGAATCACGGTTAGGAAGAGGTATTCAACGCCGTGGTCTTTGACGAGCACGACCATCACTACGGCTAGCGCCCCGGTGGCGCCAGAAATCATTCCAGGTCGTCCGCCAGTTACCGACGTGACAAGGCCAACGATGAACGCGGCGTAGAGCCCTACTAGCGGGTCGACTCCTGCTACAAAAGCGAAGGCGACTGCTTCTGGGACTAGTGCCAGAGAGACGGTGAGTCCGGCTAGGACTTCAACTCTAATTCTGGATGGTATGGATAATTCTTGCATAGGCAGTCAAGTACAGGAGAAACTTTTTTCAGTCAGCGTTCGTTTGTATACTTCTCCCCGTTCTAATTGTTGGTTATTCGTTACGTATTAGAGTAAAAGTGCTAGTTGAGGCCACTGATTAATCTCTGTTTTCACGCCTAAGTGGTGCCTTCGGCTTTTCGTGGGGCGTCATCGTAGTCGTCGGTGTGATTACTATCAATCGTAACGCTTTCGATCGCTAACGCTATGCCTGCAAAACGTTGCATGTATGCCAAGAGTCATTGGGCCGTTGGGTTTGTCATTTGTGATTCAAAACCCATTTCAGGATGTGGGTAGCGATAGCTACTACATCTCCCTTTTGATTGACCACTTTAATTGTTGATGAAGAACGCGGGCGTTCTTCGTCGATTTCGGTGACTGTGTAGTTAACGGTGATCGTGTCACCGAAGTACACAGCACCAAGAAATCGAA
>CAWVRY010000108.1:0-1792 GCA_963932695.1 uncultured bacterium
TTGATTTCGCCAAGAACGGTTCGGTAGATGAGTTCGGCTGTTTTGCGTCCCCGAAGTTTGGTGTCGAGGTGAGGACAGGTTCGCCACACGATGCAAACGTCGGTGTTGGCTACGGTATCTTTCGATATGTTCGCGTGCATGTCGAGGGTTATTCCGACCGGTACATCTGGACCGACGATTTCTCTTACTGCTCTGGTGAATTCGCCATCCATGTCAGGAAATTCTTCGGAAACGGCGGCACCGTGATTGGCGAGAAGAACGCCGTCCCACGGCCCTTGATCTTGCAGCATGCCAAGCATTTCGCTTGATATTCGATCGTAGGCGTCTTTGGTGATGGTGCCGATTGGGCCAGTTCGGGCGTGCATTAGTAACACGGCTTCGAACGCTAGCTCTTCGGCACCTTGCAGATAGCCAGCAATGGTGTGATCGGAGGTCGCGTAGTGGTCGGCAATTTCGTCACGGCGTAGGAGTCGACTTTTTTCGAACTCTTCGTACGTTGCGGGCACTATCGAGAATGTGTTGGTTTCGTGCGAGATACCGAGTATTGCGAATTTAATAATTAATCTCCGGGCGTCATCGGATGACTTGATCGTAGCGGAAATCTACCCATTCCCCAGCCCCTTCCCGAAGGAAGGGGAGCCAATTAAGGAATTCTGGCGTCACTATCGTGACTTTGTCGTCCGTTATTTTGATAGTTGCGCTCGTCATCGGATGGCTCGGCTCCTCGTCGCAGTCTCCCACCCTTTAACTCCTTCCCGAAAGAAGGAGAATCATTGGCTGCCTACGCTGGGTATACGGGCTCTTCAAATGGGTAGAGCGGGACTCGGCGGCTTTTGAACTCGAATGTGTCGAGGTCGGCTGAAGTTACGCCCGGACTATTCACGATGATGATTTCAGCAGCAATCGGCTGGTAAGCAGGTCGAGGCGAGCTAACACCCTTGGCAACTACAACTCGGTAATCTTCAGGATTAATGCCCATCGAGTACATCTGCGTACGTGCCGTATTTCCGCTTCGCGCTGACGTCAAAAGAATTGTAATACCGTCGACTGTGTTGAACAGCACACGCTTTCCATCGTCATAGAATCGATAGCCACCGTGGGTTGGTCGAGTCTCCTCGTAAGGCCCATCGTCGATTATCCCGACTGTTCCGACTACGTGAATCGGCTCACCGTGCATGTCGTCGGTCTTGCCGCCAACATCGAGTGCTATCTCTGCGCCAGATCCGGCAGCGACACATGCTTCGACAGCTTCAGGGTCGTAAAGGCTTTGGAGATATCCGGTTACGCCCATTTCTATTGCGACCTTGAGAATATGAGTCGAGTCGGCAGAAGAACCTCCACCGATGTTGTCTCCAACGTCCATTAGAACGATTGGTCCGAGGTGGGAGTGATCTGTCTTTTCCGCTTCTGCCAATGCCGATCCGTCGGTTGGCATGAAGTTTTCAACGCCTTCAGGTTTAGGTCCGACGTATCGTTCTTCTGCTTGTTTCAGCGCGTCCTCAATCGAAGCGACTGGCTTGTTGAGATCGATTCGCTTGGTCCATGCTGCCGCTGCAAGGTCTTTCGATACCTTTTCAGCGAGTTCTGCATTACCGTCGGTGATTGTGATCCACGACATGCCCATTTCATCGACGTCGGCGTAGGGGTAGCCCTCAGCGATAGAGGTATCGAGCACGCCTTCGATTTCGTTGGCTGCTACACATTCGTCGACAAGGCTCAGCATTGGCTCTTGGCCAGTGAATTGCTTGACGATATTTACGAGCATCGGGGGCATTTCGATGAACTGGGTTGG
>CAWVRY010000109.1:0-1787 GCA_963932695.1 uncultured bacterium
TGTTCTCAAGTGGAGCGGAAGACGAGGTTCGAACTCGCGACCCTCTCCTTGGCAAGGAGATGCTCTACCACTGAGCCACTTCCGCTAGCACTGTCAACAATAAGCAATCTCAGCGGTATGGTCAACCCGCGTAGCGGTTATTTAGTACAAGCGCTACCCAAATTCGCCTTAGACTGCGCATCTAAAACCGTTTGAACAGTTCCCAGCATGCAGCCGCAGGGTGATAATCAGTTTTCGACGCTGGACTTTTAATATCGTTGTATCGCTTGTTACTACTACTGAGAATGCGATACCAACCACCGTGCTTCTGATCGACCAGATTATCTAGCGACCATTGCCACGTTCGTTCGTACCAGTCCCAATACAGCTCATTCCCAGTCCGCTTCGCTAGTAAACCCGCGGCAGCGATAGTTTCAGAGAGCACCCAGTAATAACGATCCGTATCGATAATTTCACTAGTCGTACCCATCGAATAATTGAAACCGCCGTTCTCGTTATCCCAACCTTGTTTGACAGCTGCATCGAACAGCTTTTGTGCCTGAGGAAGCATCCAATACTGCGGATTGTGTTCTTCGAGAATGAGCAATAGTTTCGTCCACTCGGTCCAGTGACCTACGAGATAGCCGTAGGGTCGGAATAGATTTTTTGGATCATCGAGATTGTAGTTCCAGTCGATTGTCCAATTTTCCGAGTAGTGCTCCCAAATCATCCCTTCCGATTGACTCGCAAGATCGATGCACACTCGCCTCGCTAGAGTCGTGGCGCGATCAATGTACTTACGCTCTCCCGTAGCTTCGTAGGCTGCGATCATCGCCTCGCACATGTGCATATTGGCGTTTTGCCCACGGTAAGGATCTGTGACCGACCAATCGGGCGAAATTTCATCGACGTAGAGTTCATCATCACTTCGCCAGAAATGTTCGTTCAATAAATCGAAAGTCTCAGCTAAAGGTTGAGCAGCTTCAGAAATACCAGCTTTGAGTGCGGTTGCGAAAGCTATAAGCACGAATGCGTGCCCGTAACAGTGGTTCGTAGAATCAGCTACCTCAAGACCATCAAGAAGCCATGCATAGCCACCAGTCGACTGCCGGTGATGTTCGATAAGAAATTTCGCACCATGACGAGCCGCTTCTAGATACTCGGGTTTATCTAGCATCGTTGATGCCATTGCGAAGACGTAGACGAATCGGCAGGTGCCAACCAAGTGCTTGGTTTGATCGTCGAATATCGAACCATCGTCACGGAACTGATTGATGTATCCACCGAGTTCGTTATCGATGCAGTCCGGATAGTAGAAATCGACGATCTGCTGAACTTGTTCGCTCAAAAAGCCCTTGGACCGGAAATCGGCTGAGGTTGAATTGGTATTCATGATGGTCGTTTTAGGGGTACTGCACCGATTTACTAGCTCCCTCCCATTCCGGGAGAGAGCTAGGTTTTCACTAGTCGCTTACTTTCACTAGTAGCTTGCCGAAGTTCTTCCCGTTCAAGAGGCCGATGAACGCTTCAGGAGCATTCTCGAATCCATCCACAACGTCTTCTTTGTACTTGATGCTTCCGTCTTTGATCCAGTTGGCGATTCGAGTGCGAGCGATCTCGTGCTGTAGCTCAAAGTCATAAACCAAAAAGCCCTCGATAGTCGTTCGAGATCGAATCAGTACTGCCATGTTTCGTGGGCCCTGCGGAGGAGTCGAGGCGTTGTACTGCGATATTTGTCCGCAGATAGCAACACGTGACTTCATCGCCAAGTTTTCGAATACGGCGTCGGAAACCGGACCACCAACGTT
>CAWVRY010000110.1:0-1780 GCA_963932695.1 uncultured bacterium
CAACCAGAAGAACTGCTAACCAGCCCCACCATTCAAGGTGCTCTCCTAGAAACACAACTCCAAGCATCGCAGCAAATACGGGAGAGGTTTGAGATACCGGAACGACTCGGCCGATCTGCTCACGACGCAGCGCCATAAACAGAAGTATCAGCGCAACTCCCCATATCATTCCACCGCCAAGAGCGGCAGCGAGCGCTTCGCCCGATGCATCTGGAATTCCGAGTATCAGAAGGATTACCAGAGAGATCCCAAGCTGCGTTCCGCCTACAAACAGGTTGAAACTTTCGATCCGCAGCTTGAGCGTCGACAGAATCCATTTGTCGCCAATCGAAACCATCGCGTAGATGAACGGGCTAGCGATCGCGGGCAGTACCCAAGTTAGTTCCAAGCGGCATCCTCAACCATCGGGAGCATTTGCTTATTCAGCAATATTTAAGTTGCGCGCACGTACGGTTGTGAGGTGAAGTCAGATCCTGCGCGATCCTCGGGCTCGTAGCCCAACGCCTCTTTCGCGTGGGCTATGTCGAAAATTTTCCACGTGTTGTCGGATGTCGCATTGAAGATGTCGTATCTATGCGATTCTGGTGCATCGATACACCGGTCAATGATCTGAGCTGTATCGCGGTGACTCAACCAGAGTGAGAGCGAGTACGCCGAGAACGTGGGATCATCCGTCTCAATCACCCAGCCAATTCTCAAATGGAACGAACTTAGGCCGTGATAGTCGTTGTAGTAGCTACCGAGCGCTTCTCCGTACGCCTTGGCGACCCCGTAGTAGCTGTCAGGACGAATCATGTGGTTTTCGGTAACCAACTCGTAGTTGTCTTGTTCAAGTAAGTGGAAATTGCCTTCGTTCACATGCTTCCACGGAGCGTCAAGATAGAACCCTCCTTCGGCGTGATTAGAACTCGCGAAAATCACTCGCTTCACGCCCGCTTTTTTTGAAGCCTCGAACACGTTGTAGGTGGCGACGAAGTTATTTTTGAGAATCGAATCCCAAGAACCCGCAGGCGATCTGTCCGCAGCTAGATGAACAACTGTGTCGATTCCGTCGAAAGCCTGAGTGATCGCTTCGAGGTCATCGAGGTTGGCGACTGTCGACTTTATGCCGTCGGCTTCTTTTAGATCGAGTGAGGAAAACTCGTATTTATCACTAAGTTTGTCGATCATGATCGAACCGATAAGACCGGCTCCGCCAGTAATAAGAACTTTTTGTTTGTCGTTAGGCATTTTGTTGAATTTTTACTCGATAATTTTCGTAAAGATTAATCGGCTCTGAGTTCAGATCCGGCTCGGTCTTGTGGCTTGTATCCGAGTGCTTCCTTGGCGTGAGCGATGTCGAATATCTTCCACGTGTTGTCAGAAGTAGCGTTGAAAATGTCGTAGCGATACGACTCGGGGGCACCGATGCAAAGATCCATGATTTGTACGAGATCTCGGTGACTCAACCAGAGCGCTAGGCCATGAGGCGAAACGGTTGGATCGTTGTCTCGGATAACCCAGCCGATTCGCAAGTGGAACGAACTAACGTTGTGATAATCGTTGTAGTAGCTACCAAGTGCTTCGCCGTACGCTTTTGCGACACCGTAGTAACCATCTGGTCTGATTCGATGGGTTTCAGTGATTAGTTCGTAGTTGTCCTGTTCAAGCAGTTCGTACTTACCTTCGTTGACGTGCCTCCACGGTGCATCGAGGTAATTTCCGCCTTCTGAATGATTTGAACTGGCGAATATAACTCGCTTCACACCGTTTTGCTTTGCAAGTTCAAATACGTTGTACG
>CAWVRY010000111.1:0-1664 GCA_963932695.1 uncultured bacterium
TGGCAGTTGGCAGTTGCTAAGTATGTGAGCGATCACTAACATAGTAATTATCAACCAGCGGTTGAGTATTTTTCACTAATGGCAACACGTACGCGTCTAGATCATCAAACACGGCAACACCAGATTGTCGAAGCTGCTCGCGATTTAATCGCAAGCGGAGGTGTCGATGCGCTGACTATCAGAGGCATTGCTTCTAAAGTTGGTGTTACGGAAGCGGCCATTTACAGGCACGTGGTTTCGAAGGAAGAAGTGGTTCTGCTTCTTATTCAAGAAGTAGAAGAATCACTCTTTCAGGCCATTTCGAGAGCGACACGATCAGATAGGCATGCGCTTGATCGATTGGAGCACATGCTTCAGCTTCACGTTTCGTACGTTGAGCTTAGGCAGGGTATTTCATTCGTAGTTATTACCCAAGCGGCTCAGTTTGAAGAGCCAAGGGTACGTTCCGCTGGACGACGATTGGTGGAAAAATATTTGTCCCTCGTATCAGAGATTATTTCTCAGGGTATCGAGAGGGATGAGATCGATAAATCGGTTGAGTCAGATGCGGCAGCGATGATATTTTTCGGTATGATCCAGTCAGCAGTGACAAGGTGGTTGTTCGACCCTTCGACACACCCACTTGGCGAGAAGGCAGTTTCGATGTGGAAGTTGTTTAGAACTTCCCTCGAGTTCTCAGATGAGGATGCAGATTTGCATACCAGCGAGAACGTAAGGAGCTGAATGTCAGTAATAACGATTGATGGACAGATTGGCGCTGGCGGACCTGAATTGGGTAAGCGAGTGGCACGAATGTTTGATTTCGACTACGTCGACCGGATTGTATTGCCTAGTTCAAGTTCCGATGCCAGAGCGAAGGCGACGGTTGGAATAACTGACCGATTCTGGGCAGTTGTCGAACGTGCAGTTTCAGGATTTGCACTCGGTAACGCAGCTGGCGACCCCTTCTTCAATGTTACGGAGTCTCTATTACTTCCGCTGACATGGGATAGTGATGGTCCTGCTGAAAAGCATTCACAAACTGCTGGCTCAAGCAACGTAGACAATTTGTTTGATCTCGGCAACACAGTGCTTGTGCATCGAGCGGGCTGTGTCGAGGCGGGCGACCGATCGGCTTTGAAGGTCGGGCTATTTGCTTCTTGGGAAGATAGAGTCGAGCGCATTATGAAGCGTGAAGGCTTGAAGTCAGTATCAGACGCTAAGAACACCATCGATCGTCGCGAGAAGCTCCAGCGAGAGTATTTCGGCGACGTTTATGGCGCACAGCCCGAAGACCCTAGCCTGTACGACATTGTTGTCGATACAAGTTCGGAAAACATTCCGGTTGCGTCTATAAAAGTCGCACGGTTTGCTCGTCAGAGTCTCGTACTGCAAATGGCGTAATATTTCGTCACCAGAGTTTTGTTTGGTTTTCACGCTTGATTCACGGGCATAGAGTTATAGTGAACCCGACAGTATCGGACTAAAATTTACAGCTGATATTTATGATTCCGATTCAATATCTTAATCACGAAGTAAAAGTGAATTAATGCTAACTACGCTAGCGACCGAAGTAATGTCGACTCCAGTAATAACTATTACGGCCGACAAGCCTGTTTCTGAAGCAGCGCGGATAATGCTCGATAAGCACGTTGGATCAATTGTCGTTGTCGATGAGAGTGGGC
>CAWVRY010000112.1:0-1645 GCA_963932695.1 uncultured bacterium
TCCCGAAATTCCACGGTGGCGCAGTCGGCTACCTCGCCTACGACACGATCCGATATTTCGAGCCGTCGGTTCCGCCGATCTCGGACGAAAAGTCTGGTCTCGATGTCCCTGAATCCGTGTTCATGCTCACCGACTCGATCCTCATATTCGACCACGTCAGGCACACGATATTCGTTGTCGCACACGCAGCCGTAAATGGCGACGTCGAAGCGAGCTACGAACGGGCGACTGCCAAGATTGAAGAAGTCATCGCACGACTCGATAAGCCTGTTCCAGCAAGCGGAGCACGACGAAACTTCCTGCCAACATCAGGATTCACATCCCGCGATCCCAATCTCGACTACGGTTCGGTTGGTCACCCCGATCAATCACCGCTAGACCATGGTGAAATCACAGGTCAGCCTTACGTGCCAAACATGACACGCGAGTACTACGGCGAAGCAATCGCCAAGTGCAAACAGGCGATTCAAGACGGTGAAGTCATTCAGGTCGTCTTCTCGCAACGTCTTTCAAGACGAACTCCAGTAAAACCGTTCGATATGTACCGCTCGCTCCGGGCCATAAACCCATCGCCTTACATGTTCTTTCTCGAACTCGATGGTTTCGAAATCGTCGGGGCATCACCAGAACTACTAACTCAGGTGATCGACGGCAAGATGGCGGTTCATCCAATAGCTGGAACCCGTCCTCGTGGCACAACTCCCGAACACGATGACGAACTCGAAAAAGAGCTCATCAACGATGAAAAAGAGGTAGCAGAACACGTAATGCTTCTGGACCTCGGACGTAACGACGTCGGACGTGTTTCAGATCCCGGAAGCGTCAACGTTGAGCAGAGTTTCGAGATCGAAAAATACTCTCACGTGATGCACATCGTGTCGCACGTAACGGGTGATCTATCCGACAAGTACGACATGTTCGATGTCATGAAAGCAGCGTTCCCTGCAGGAACCGTTTCAGGTGCGGCTAAAGTGCGCGCTATGCAGCTAATCGCCGAACTCGAACCTGACAAACGTGGACCCTACTCTGGGGCCGTGGGCTACTTCAGCTTTACCGGAAACATGGACACCGCAATTTCTCTGCGAACCATGATTATGAAAGACGGAGTTGCGTACCTTCAGGCTGGCGGCGGAATCGTTGCCGACAGCGACACGCAGACAGAGTACGAAGAAACCCTTCACAAGATGGGCGCACTAATGCGAGCCATCGACCACGCTGAGGAGTCGGCAGATGTCTAGCCCAATCTTCACCACAACAAGTGAAGAGTTCGCTCACGCATCGATGAAATTCGATGTAGTGCCGGTTAATGCTGTTATCTATTCCCCTCGTATCAGCCCATTAGACGCGCTTCAGAAACTTCGTTCCGAAGGCGAGCCCTCGTTCATTTCCGAATCGGTTTCTACAGAAATCGGCGCATCCAGATACTCGTACGTGTGCCCTTCGATAGAAAATGTCGTTCGCACCGGAAAATCAGAAATTGTTGGCGACATAAACCCTCTATCAAATCTGCGATCACAATTTGCGAATCGCAATGTTGGCCCAGTGGCCGAACTACCTGCGCTAGTCACAGGTGCGTTCGGGTTCGTATCGTACGAAGCGGTTCAGCACTTCGAGCCGTCTGTTGGCGAACTACCCGTCGACCCGA
>CAWVRY010000113.1:0-1519 GCA_963932695.1 uncultured bacterium
AGTTTGGTGGAGCTTGAGGGACTCGGACCTTCCCCCCTACTTGCAAAAGAAATGTTCAGGATATTGACGCCAACATATTGGACGCCAATATCTGCGTTGAAAATTCGTATAAACAAAAAGATCCGAGCGTTACCCTCGACTCTCAGTGATCATAATGTCGGTCGAGCCGACCGCCAGTACCCTAGATGCCTTCGAGAATCGAATTGAGCGTTTCGCTCGGGCACATTGCAGCGGTCAGCAGCTCAATATCGCCCTTGTAGTAGCCACCGAGATCCTTTGCTGAACCCTGCGACGCATCAATCTCTGCGATGATCTTCGCTTCGTTCTCAGCCATAGCTGAAGCAACCAGACCGAATCGCTTTGCGATATCGGCGTCATCTGACTGCGAAGCAAGAGCCTGCGCCCAGTACAGCGTTAGGTAGAACGACGAACCACGGTTGTCCATCTGCCCAACCTTCCGTGAAGGAATTCGGCCGTTCTGTAGATATTGACCCGTAGCCGCATCCAGAGCGTCCCCAAGAACACTGGCGCCTACATTGTCAAACTGCTCGCTCAAATGCTGCAGCGACGCTGCCAGAGCCATGTACTCGCCAAGTGAATCCCAGCGAAGATGTCCTTCTTCTTGGAACTGCTGCACGTGCTTCGGTGCAGAGCCACCAGCACCAGTTTCGAACAGGCCGCCACCATTCAACAGAGGAACTACGGAAAGCATTCGGGCGCTGGTTCCAATCTCAAGAATTGGGAACAGGTCGGTTAGATAGTCACGCAGCACGTTTCCGGTTACCGAAATCGTGTCCTCACCCCGTCGAATTCGGTCGAGAGATAACTGCATTGCGTCTTCAGGCGTCAGAATATGAATTTCAAGCCCATCGGTCTCTTCATCGATAAGGTATTTTTCGACCTTGGCGATAACTTCGGTGTCATGTCCGCGAGAGCTATCGAGCCAGAAGATAACCGGCACACCTGTTGCATGACCTCGACGGACTGCGAGCTTAACCCAGTCTCGAATCGCAATATCTTTGGTCTGGCAAGCACGCCAGATGTCGCCCTGCTCAACGTCGTGTGAAAGAAGCACTGCACCCGAGGCATCAACGATTTGAACGGTTCCAGCAGAAGCCATTTCGAACGTCTTGTCGTGCGATCCGTACTCTTCGGCCTTCTGCGCCATGAGTCCAACGTTCGGCACGCTACCCATAATCGCAGGATCGAGCTTACCGTGAGCCTGGCAATCCCTAACGGTCACATCGTAAATGCCCGCATATGTCGAATCAGGAATGACAGCCTTCACGTCCTGAAGCTCGTTGTCTTTGTTCCACATCTTGCCGGAATCTCGAATCATCGGCGGCATCGAAGCGTCGATGATCACGTCGCTCGGCACGTGCAAGTTTGTGATCCCTTTGCCGGAATCAACCATGGCAATGCCGGGGCCGTTTGCGAAGTCGTGTTCGAGATCAGAAAGAATCGTGCCTTCAGGATCTCGAATCAAACCCGAAAGCTTGTTCAACACATCGCCAAGACC